>CAVFWQ010000025.1:0-20759 GCA_963626285.1 bacterium
AAGGTCAGGTCGTATTTGCTTCGCAAATCTCCACCTTTCCCTTGACTGCTCTCTCCGGGCTTGGTGTAACCTATGCTTGACACTCCTACAAAAATCAAACTATTTTGCAATGGATTCAATATGTTGTATACAAATGCATTTGCTTGTATGGTTAATGCATTTGTAAAATCGCATTAAAATGGGGGAGACGCGGGAGAATGGCCATGCGGTAAACTACAAAGCCTTTATGCTTATTTTCCGACACAGAAACGCGAAAAAATATCATCCAGCAGCTTTTCATCCACCCGTTCGCCCGTGACGGCGGCCAGTGTGTCCAGCGCAGCGTGCAAATCGACTGCACCGAATTCCAGCGGCGAGCCGCCCTCAAAGGTATCGGCGGCGCACAAAAGCGTCTGCGCAGCCTGACGTGCCAGCTCCATGTGCCGCCGCTCTGTCAGCGGCGCTTCGCCAAGCCCTGCGGCATAGGCGGAGATGCGTTTTTTCAGTTCGTCCATGCCTTCGCCCGTTTTGGCGCTGATGGACAGAGCGTCACCGGAAATATGGATTTTTTCCGTCAAATCGGCCTTGGTATACAAAATCAGGTGCGGACGCTCGGCAATCAGGGCATTCAGCCGCTCATCCGAGGCACCGACCCCGCAGGAATCGATCAGCAGGAGTACAAGGTCAGCCTGCCGGACGGCATTCAGCGCCCGATCAACGCCAATTTGTTCCACAGCGTCCGTTCCCGCCCGCACACCGGCGGTATCCAGCAGATTGACGCGCATTCCGTCCAGCTGGATGACGCCGCGCACGATATCGCGCGTCGTGCCGGGAATATCCGTCACGATTGCCCGCTCCTCCTCCAACAGTGCATTGAGCAGGGTGGATTTTCCTGCATTCGGGCTGCCGCAAAGTACGACATTCATGCCTTCTTCCAACAGGCGGGCGCTGCGCTCATCACACGCACTTAGCAGTTTTTGCGCAAGCTGCCGCGCTGTTTTGGAGAGCGTCTGCGCCGTCTCCTGCTCCTCCACTTCGTCAGGGTAGTCGATTGCGGCCTCTAAGGAGGACAGCATTTCCAGCAGCGTTTTCTGCGCCTGGACAATGAAGCTGCTCGCACCGCCGTTCAGCTGTCGCAGTGCCGCCTGCGCAGCGCGCTCGCCGGAGGAGCGGATAAGCCGCATCACGCTCTCAGCCTCACTTAAATCGACCCGCCCGTTTAAGAAGGCACGCAGGGTAAACTCGCCCGGCTCGGCAGAGCGGATACCTATATCAGACAGGGCGCGGAGCGTCGAGGAGGCTGCCCATGCGCCGCCGTGAAGCTGAAATTCCGCCACATCCTCCCGCGTATAGCTTCTCGGCGTCCGCATCAAAACGGCCATGCATTCGTCAATCTGCCGTCCGTGCTCCATCACCCGCCCCAGATACAGCCTGTGGCTTTCAAACGGACAGTTCTTTTGATACGGGAAAAACAGCGTTTTCAGCGCCCTTTCCGCATCCGCACCGCTGACACGCACAATGGCGATGCCCGCCTGACCGGGCGCTGTCACCAAGGCTGCAATGGTATCGCGCATGGCCAAATCGCGCATTTTTGATCCCTCCGGAATAATTATTCGTCACTGAACGGACAGGGAGCATACAGCGTCATTTTATCGCCCGTGACGGGATGCGTAAAACTCAGCGAATAAGCGTGCAGCATAAGCCTTGGCGCTGCGGGCATATGGCGGCCGCCGTAGACAGAATCGCCCAGCACGGGATGACCGATGGAGGCCATGTGGACGCGAATCTGGTGGGTGCGGCCTGTGATGATATACACATCCAGCAGCGTGGCATTCGGATATTCCCTGAGCACCCGCCATTCGGTCAGCGCGGGGCGGCCGTTTGCCGTAACAGCCATTTTTTTTCTATCCTGCGGGCTTCGGCCAATGGGCTTGTCGATGATGCCGTTTTGCTCCTTCATATGTCCGAACACGATTGCCCGATAATGCTTTTCCATCTGCCGTGCCGACAGCTGCGCGGACAGGGCGGCATGGGTCGCATCATCCTTGGCGACCAGCAGCAGCCCGCTCGTATCCTTATCCAGACGATGGACGATGCCGGGGCGTTTTTCCCCGCCGATGCCGGAGAGATGCGAAAGATGAAAGAGCAGGGCGTTGACCAGCGTGCCGTCCTCATTCCCTGCCGCCGGATGCACCACCATGCCGCAGGGCTTGATAACGACCGCCAAATGTTCGTCTTCATACAGAATCTCTAGGGGAATATCCTGCGCTTCAATACCCGCATCGCGGGGCGGCGGCATGGCGAGCCGAATGTGAGCGCCGACGGCGGGCTTCAGGGAAGGCTTTTTCTGCACGGCGCCGTCCACCTGCACACAGCCTTCCTCAATCAGCGCAGCGGCACGGGAGCGGGAGAGATGCTCGTCCGATAAAAGAACATCCAGCCGCCGCCCGTCGCCGAGCACCTCCTTCATTTCCTCCGTCATTTCTTTTCCGAGTTCCTTTCAAAAAACAGCAGATGGATAGCTGTCAGCGCTGCGCCGACGGTCACAAAAACATCGGCCAGATTAAACACATAAAAATGGATGAACAAAAACTCAAAGCTGTCGCGGACATAAGACAGAGCAATGCGGTCGATGAGATTTCCGAACGCGCCGCCCAATATCATGCCGACGGATATTTCCGCCAGCCCATTGAGCCGATTGCGCGCAAGAAAGAGCAGCAGCGTCGCAATCACCATGAGCGACAGCAGAAGCGCCGGCAGGGCTGAATTCGGCAATAAGCCGAGCGCAAAGCCGTAATTCCGAACGGTCGTGATTTGAAGAACATTCGGAATCAGCACAAGCTCCGTGCCGGTCAGCAGCATCTTGGCGGCCTGATCCAGTATAACCGCAGTCGCAGCGACCGACCATAGCCGCCTTGAGCCTAATTTCATCCGTCCGCCGCCTTTCCTTCTTCGGTGCGCCATCGTGTTCCGCAAGCCATTATACCAATAAAAGCACGGCTTTGCAAACGAATATCAGGAGAATATTCTGTCGGCTGATTGACAGAAACGGCAAAAATGCTTACAATGATAGCATGTATTGACACGGAGGCGATGACATGCTGGTTTGCAAATTCGGCGGCAGTTCGTTGGCGGATGCTGCGCAGTTCAGAAAGGTCAGGGACATCGTTTTATCGGACGGAGAACGGCGCTTTATCGTACCCAGTGCGCCGGGCAAGCGCGGAGCGGGCGATGAAAAAATCACCGACCTTTTATATGCGGCGCATCAGGCCGCTCAAAATGGGGAGCCGTTTGCACATTTGCTGGAGCGTGTGCGCTTCCGCTATGAGGAAATTGCGCAGGAGCTGGGCGTAGATATGCGCTTTGCGCAGGAATTCAAAACGATTGAGGAAAGCTTAAAGGCGGGCGCGTCGCGTGCGTATGCCGCCAGCCGCGGTGAATATTTAGGCGGACGGCTGCTGGCTCAATTTCTGTCTTTCCCGTTTGTGGATGCCGCGCAGGTCATTCGCTTTGACGAAAACGGCCGGTTTATGGATGAGGAGACCAACGAGCTTCTTTCTTCGGCGCTTGGCCATCTTTCCCATGCTGTCATTCCGGGCTTCTACGGCGCGGATGAAAAGGGCAACATTCATACCTTCTCCCGCGGCGGCAGCGATGTGTCCGGTGCGCTGGTCGCACGGGCGGTCAATGCGGACGTCTATGAAAACTGGACGGATGTGACCGGCTTTCGCATGGCTGACCCGCACATTGTCAAGGACGCGCAGTATATCGCCAACATCACCTATAAGGAGCTGCGCGAGCTTTCCTACATGGGCGCGACCGTGCTGCATGAGGACGCCGTTTTCCCTGTGCGCAGGGCGGGCATCCCCACCAATATCCGCAATACCAATGACCCGCGTCATCCGGGCACGATGATTTCCAACCAGTTCGACCGAAGCGACTTAAAACACATCATCACCGGCATTGCGGGGCGCAAGGGCTTTTCGATTATTTCCGTTGAAAAGGACATGATGAACGCGGAGCTTGGCTTCGGGCGGCGCGTGCTGCAGGCTGTGGAGGAATGCGGCGTTAATTTTGAACATCTGCCCACCGGCATTGACACCATGTGCGTGGTCGTTTCCGAAAAAGAGCTGGCACCGCACAGGGAGCAGGTGATGAAGCGCATCATTGAGCTGACGCACCCTGATTCCGTGACCATTCATGACCATCTGGCGCTGATTGCCACCGTGGGACGCGGCATGGTCCGCGCCTTCGGCACGGCCGCACGGCTGTTCACGGCCATTTCCTCGCAGGGTATTTCCATCCGCACCATCGACCAGGGCTCCAGCGAGCTGAACATCATCGTCGGCGTGGATGAGGACGATTTTGAACGCGCCGTCGCCGCCATTTATGATGCATTCGTGCGGATGTAAGAAAAAGCATCCCCGTAAAAATTTTTTCAAAAATAATGCATGAAAACCGTATGTGCATACGTTCTATGAGTGAAAACGGAAAGGGAGGGATGCTTCCATGAAGAAGCTCATCGCATTACTGACTGCTCTGACGCTTGTCCTGTGCATGAACGCTGCTGCGCTGGCCGATGACGGCAGTGTCGGCTCTGTTTACAACGAGCCTGTGCTTTCGTCTCTGACGCACAACTGCCCCAATACGGGCGTTATGCTGCCGGAGAAGTTTGATCCCTACACTACCTCCTATATTCTGACGGTGGCAAGCTGGGTATCCCGTGTGTCCTTTACGCCCACCTGTGCAGACCCGAATGCGACCATCACCGTGAACGGCACATCCATCCGCAGCGGCAACACCACCTCGTATTTCAAGATGACCGATAAGCCCCAGCAGGTCACCATCGTCGTCACCAACGTCTACAACGAAAGCACCACTTATACCATCTTCCTTCAGCGCCGCCCCAGCGAAAAGCGCACCCGCGTATCTGCCGGATATATTGACGACATCTATCTGAAGGGCAGCACATGGTACATCAGCGCGGACTTGGTGACCGTGACCTATAAGGAAGGCAACATCTCCACCTTCGTTAATACGTCCAAGTATCTGTATAAATACGCCTGCGCGGAAAACTGCATTTACTACTACGGCACGCTGGAAAATCCCATTCGCGCAACGGATATCTACGAATTCCAGAACAATTACTACAGCTACGGCAGCAATCTCTACCGCATCGTGTACATCGAGGATGAGATCGTCGCCGTGATGCCATATGAGGCGGATTATTGAGACAATGCCCCAGTCCGTTCGGCGTGAACATTTGATGTATTGAAGGAAGTCTCACCGCGGCTTTTGATAACTACACATCAGTATCTTGCAAAAATCTCAATTTACATTCGGTAAATTGAGATTTTTGCGTTTTACTTTCATTTGAAATTCAGGATTCCGGCTTCTTTTCCACAAACTCCTCCATCACATACCCGTTTATATCGTTCAGGCGGACGCACAGCCAGCGGTCATCGTATCGGGAGGTCACGACCAGCTCCTGCCCGTAATACAGGCGCATCAGCACATCGGAGGTCGTGTCGGGTTTGGCGCGAAGGTTGAGATAGGAGGTGGCGGCGATATTGGTCACGGTGGCGATGTATTCTCCGTCCCTGGCTTTTTCTGTCAGCGGAATGGCGGTCGGGCGCGGGGTCGGCGTAGCGGCAGGACCGGGCGTCGTTAAAAATGCTGCGCTCACGGGCGTCGGCTGCGTGGCCGTCCAAGCGATTTTCTTCAGCGTCATTTTCGGATAATAAAATTTCAGAATCTGTTCGTATGTCCAGCCGTATGTACCGGCCATCACCTGAGCCCCGCGCTGGCTCATGCCGACACCGTGACCGTAGCGCCGCGCCTCGACGACAAAGGCATCTTCCTGCTCGCGCACGGTCACGATTTCGTTATCTCTGCCGTTGATGGACAGGGAAAGCATGGCTTCGACCGTACCGAAATAGTCCAGCTCGACCTCCAAAATGCCGTCAATGGGCGTAAATTCGCTCAATGTATCCGGCGGAATGGTCGCTGTTGTCTGCGGCGTTTGCGTGGCAATAGCAAAAAGCGTCACCTCTTCATCGTCATCTGCCTGTGCCGTCCGATGCTTTCTGCCGGAAACGCGGAGCGAAAAACGGAGCTTCCGCATCACGCCGCTGCCCGCATATTGGGGGTCGCACGGCGTAATGGCGGTCATCTCATCAATCCGGATATTCTCCTTCTCCCCGTCATAGCCCAGTTTTTCAAGCTGCACGGCCAGCGCCGCCTGAAGCGGCTCGGTTAAAACCCCCGCATCCGTTTTGGAGATTTTGGCCTGCCTGACCACGCTGCTTTCATTTTCCAAATCGTAAGGATCTTCATGCGCCGTGATATAATCGGCGTTTGAACGGCTTCCCCAGACATTTTGAATGGTTTCCACATAGCCGCCGTTGCTCGCGGTATAATAGCAGATGGCGAGCTTGCCCTGATAATATCCGCAGATGCCCGCCGTTTCCCGAACGGCACGTGCCGCGTTCACATTGGAGGCGCGGATGCCGTAATACGCTTGATCGTTGGTGTTGTCCACCAAGTCATAGTCGCCCGAAGCGCCCTCCTTGGACATGGCGTAGGTGCGGGCGGCGATTGCCTGTGCCTTGAGCGCCTCCAAGGGAAAGGAATCACTCATTTCATAGGGAACGACCCCCAGAAGATATTCCTCCACAGGCGCGGTCAGAATACACTGAAGCAGGCCGTTTTTCGTCATCACGGTCACATCGCCGGCATGCAGCTCATAGCCGCCGTTCAAACGAATGCCGTTTTCCTGCTCATCCGTGAGCTGATGACGGACAAAGGTCACGCTTGTACCCGCCGGATACGCCATGCCTTCGTAATATACAATCAGCGTGCCGCCGGACAGGGCGACCGTCACATGACAGCCGCGCTGAAACGCCATATCGCCCAGCGTATAGCTGCCGTCCAAGGCAAGCTGCACCTGATTGGTCAGGTTGAGCTTTGTCAGCAGGACGCGCACTGTGCCGTCCTTCGTGTCGGCCGAAGCCGTCAAGGAACACAGCAGAATGGCTAAAATCACTGCCAGCATCGGCACTGCGCGTGATAATCTTTTGCCTGTTGAGGACACGGTCTATCTCCCTTCTTTATGTCACGGGAAGCCTGTAAAGGAGGTTAAAATCACGCACGGTCGTCAGCGTGACCCAAAAGAGCGCATAATGCGTTTGCAGACCCGTCGCAACGCCCTGCGCATTCAATGTCCGCACGGTGATTTCAGAGCCTTCGATGCATTCCCGCACGTTATCCGTCACCCGCGGGTCATCGCTTTCGGAATAGGGGTCGGCCGCCAGCACCTGCCGTTCGCCGTTTACGCTTCGCGCCTGCACCAGCGCCACGATATGCCCGACACGCAGGTTGCAAAGCGCCGCACCGCCGTTTTGCAGATGCGCAAACAGCGCGTCCAAGTCGTTCCGCAGGCCGTCCCCATGATAGGAAAAGCCGTATTTCAGCGCAAGACCGACCTTTTCCATTGCGCCGAGCAGCGCCGGACGGTCTGTGCCGTCGTCGCCGCGTCCGCCGTTTTTCATGGAAAAATCGGCCAGCGCATCAACGTCGATTTCCAGCCCGTGCATAAACGACAATGCATTGGCAATGGAAAAAATGCCGCATCCGGAGTTTGAAAGCGTTTCGCCGCTGCCCTGATAATCATACCGCGCCGTCCAATCGCGGCAGCGCTGATTGCACAGCCTGACCCGCCGCCCCTCATACATCATGAAAATCGTCTTTCCCGCCGTCTGCATGTTCCTTCACCCCTGTTTAAGGCTTTCCGCAAAACCATTATACAAAATTCAGCCGAAAAATGAAATATCGGCAGGCAAATTTTTACGAGTACGCATATAAAAATCCGCCCTCCGATAAACGGAAAGCGGATATTTATTCTGAAAATGATGATTAGGCTTTGTTATTGCAGCCCAGCACGTTCACGATTTTGTGGCGCACCATGTCGCGCAGCGCGGAGCGGGCTTCGGTCAGGTACTGACGGGGGTCAAAATGGTCGGGATGTTCCGCAAAGTGCTTGCGAATCATGGCGGTGAAGGCCAGACGCAGGTCGCTGTCGATGTTGATTTTGCAGACGGCCTTGGACGCAGCCTCGCGCAGCATGGCCTCCGGCACGCCCTGAGCGCCCGGCATATGGCCGCCGTAGCGGTTGATCATATCCACGTATTCGGGGATGACGCTGGACGCGCCGTGCAGAACGATGGGGAAGCCGGGCAGACGGCGGGCGACCTCGTCCAGGATGTCAAAACGTAGATGGGGCGTCCCCTTGAACTTGAACGCGCCGTGGCTGGTGCCGATGGCGATGGCCAGAGAGTCGCAGCCGGTGCGCTCGACAAACTCGACCACCTCATCGGGGTCGGTGTACATGGCGTCGTCGGAGGCGACCTTCACATCGTCCTCGACGCCGGCCAGCTTGCCAAGCTCCGCCTCAACGACAACGCCGCGGTCATGCGCATATTCAACGACCTTGCGGGTCTCGGCGATATTTTCTTCAAACGGACGGGCGGAGCCGTCAATCATGACGGAGGTAAAGCCGCCGTCGATGCAGGACTTGCAGGTCTCAAAGTCAGGACCGTGATCCAGGTGCGCCACGATGGGCAGCCCGCTGGTTTCAACAGCCGCTTCAATCAGCTTCATCAGGTAGGTATGGTTGGCATAGGCGCGGGCACCCTTGCTGACCTGCAGAATCACCGGCGCATTCTCCATCTGAGCGCCCTCAATGATGCCCTGAATGATTTCCATGTTGTTGACGTTGAAAGCGCCGATGGCATAACCGCCTTCATAGGCTTTCTTAAACATTTCCTTTGAGGTGACGAGCGGCATAGCGAAACCCTCCTGTTTACAATTCGTGCGTGACACACACATACCTTATTATATCACATCCGCCGGGAATTGCAACCGTTTTGCACAGTACAAAAGCCGGAGGCGCTGAAAGCCTCCGGCTTGATGGAATCGCTTATTGCTCTACATAAGCGATGTTCTTGCGGGTCGCATAGTTGATGGCGCCGCTGCCCGCGGGGGCGTAAATCGTTACGATGCCGGTGATGTTTTCAAAAGCGGTCGTATCGATGTTTTCATCCGCCAGGGACTTGGGCAGGGTGACGGAGGTGAGCTTCGCGCAGTTGGCGAACGCCTGCTTGCCGATGGACTCAAGTCCCTCTGCCAGGCTCACGCTGGTCAGGACGGAGCAGTCCATGAACGCCTGCTCGCAGACCTTCGTGATGCCCTGTTTGGCGGTGTAGGGCGTGGAGCGGCGGACGGGGCACTTGATGATTTCCGTGCCGTCCGCGTTCAGCAGAACGCCGCTGTCGGAGGAATATGCACTGTTGCCGTTGGCCACGATGACGGTGGTCAGGGCAGGACAGTTGCTCATGATCATCTCCGCATTTTCCGTTACGCCCGCAGGAATGTACAGGATGCTCAGGTTTGCGCAGCCCTTGATGGCATCGGCGGGCAGGTCGGTCACGTTTTCGCCGATATGCAGCGTTGCCAGAACGGTGTTGTTGATGAACGCGCCGGAAGCAACAGCCGTCACGGTGTCCGGCATGGTGTAGGAGGTCTTTGCCTTGGCTGTCGGATAGAGGAAGAGCGTGCTGCCTTCAAAGAGGATGCCGTCGTCGGCGCTGTAAGCCGCATTGCCGCTCGATACGGTGATGCTGCTCAAAGCAGAAGCATTGTCAAATGCATCCGGTTCAATGCTCGTCACGTTCTTGGAGATGGTAATGCCGGTCAGCCCGACGTTGGCAAAGGCGTGCTTCTGGATGGTGGTGACATCCTCATAGACGGTGTAGGTCGTTCCGCTCTTTGCAGCGGGATAGAGAATCAACGTGCTCTTATCCGCTGTCAGCAGGACGCCGCCGCGGGTGACAAAGGTGTTGCTTTCCTCGTTCACACTGATCTCCGCCAGCGACTTCATGCCGTAGAAGCTCTCGCTGTCTGCCGTTTCCACGGTGGACGGCAGGGTCAGACTTGTGATGCGCGTGCCGTAGAACGCTCTGTCGCCGATAGATTCAAGACCTTTGTTCAGAACCGCAGTCTTCAGCGCGGTGCAGCCCCTGAAGGCTTCTGCGCCGATTTCCGTCACGTTTTCGCCGAAGATGACTTTGGTCACGCCGGTCTTTGCGCCGAAGCTCCTGATTTCCGTTACGGGCACGCTGTTGATGGAGTTGGGGATAACGACGGTGCTGTCCGTGCCTCTGTAGCCGGTGATGATGATTCTATCGCCGTCGATTGCATAGTTCCAGTTTTCTCCGGTCTCATCTCCCTCGGCTCTGGTCACATTCACGGTCAATTTGGCATATACGCCGCTGCTGGCCGTTGCCGTGATGACGGCGGTACCGTTCGTAATGCCCGTAATCCGTACGGTGTTGGCATTCTCCTGGCCGTCCTCCAATATGGGTTCTTCCACTTTGGCGACGGAGGGGTTGCTGGAGGTCCACCTGACGGTGCTGTTGGAGTTGGCGGGGAGCAGCGAATATTTGATATCCACCGTGCCGCCGATGGCGATGTTCTGCGTTACATCGGGGGTCAGCAGGACGGCCGTGGCCTTGAAGGGGTCAACGACCTCGACAATAAAGGAAGCGCGCTTGCTGCCGCGGCTCGTCGCGGCGGAGATGACGGCGCGTCCCTCCTTCACGGGCTTCACGCTGACACAGAAGCCTTCGTACTCGCCGCTGGCTTCATTCAGCTCGGCGGCGCTGAGCGCTTCGACCGTTGCAACGGATTCATTGGAGGATGTCCACACGATGTCCGTCGCGTCGCGGACGATTTCATCATCGGGGGTCAGGGTCGCCACAACGCGCAGCTCATCGCCGGGGATGCCGCTGCCGCTGCCCAAATTCAGCGTCTGCGTTCCCGCATAGTTAAGCGTTAGGGCGGTCGGCAGGGACTTGTCCGTAACGGTGAGCGTAAAGTAGGCTCTGAGCGTGCCGCATTTGGCGGTGATGACGGTGCTGCCCGTTCCGTTGATGGTCAGGGTCGGGACAGTGCCTTCTTCCGAAATGTCGGCAACGTTCGTCTTCGAGCTTGTCCATTTGATGCTGCTTTGGTCAACGGAGGCGGGGGTCACGGTCGCCACGATGGGGAAGCTGTCAATCAGCTCATAGCATTCCTCGGCCTTGTTGTATTTTGCGTTGACGGTCTGTGTGCCGGTGCGGTTGATGGAAAGCGCGGTCGGCTTATCGGGGTCGATGACATTGATGTAGACATAGGCCGTACGGCTGCCGGACTTGGTCTTCGCCGTAATCTTGGCGCGGCCTTCCGCAACGCCCGTCACGGTAATGCTGTTTTCTCCGTCCTCCGTTTCCTCGGCGGAAATGGTCACGATTTTGTCATTGGAGGTCGTCCAAGTGACGCCGCTTCTGGCAAAGCCTGTGGCGGATTCCAGCATATATTCGATGCTCATCGAGCCGTTAATTTCAAGCTGTGTTTCCTGGCTGGGGGTCAGGACGATACCGGACGGTTCATAGGGGTCGGTCACGACGACGGTAAAGAACGCCGTCTTGGTGGGGTAGCCCTTGACCTTCGCCGTAATCTTGGCCGTGCCCTTGCTGATGGGGGTCACGATGCCGTCTTCGCTGACCTCGGCAACGGTCGGCTTGCTGCTTGTCCATTCGACCTCCTGCGTCGCCGTGTCCGGATACACGGTCGCGGTCACGTTGAAGGGGCTGAAGGTCTCTGCCGCTACCGTGCCGGTATAATCCAGCGTGAGCTTGGAGGGCTTTGAGGGGTCGATGACCTGTACCTTGAAGGTGGCGCTCTTGCTGTTCTTCACGGTCTTGGCGGTGATGGTCGCCGTGCCTTCCTTTTCACACGCTGTCACGAGGGCGACAAGGGAATCGTCATCCGTACCGTCCGCATCATAGTCGACGGTGGCAACGGTCTTGTTGCTGCTCGTCCAGATCACCTTGGACTTTGCCGTGCCTTCGGGGAAAAGGACGGCGGCGACATCCAGCGTTTCGTTGAAGGTGAGCGTCACCGTTCCCGTCTGGGTCAGGGTGATTTTGGTCGGCTTATAGGGGTCGTTGACCTTGACTTTGTAGGTCGCCTTTTTGCCGGTTTTGACGATTGTCGCCGTGATGGTGACGGTGCCCTCGGATACGCCGGTCACTGTGCCGCTCTCATCCACGGTTGCGATTTTTGCATTAGAGGATTTGAACGTGACATCGGATTCGGCCTGCGCGGGCTTCAGGGTGTAGGTCGTTTCCAGAGAATCATCGACGGCTAAATTATAAATGCCTTTTCTGTTCAGCGTGATGCCGGTCGGCTCATAGGGGTCGGAAATTTTGAGCTTGACCTTCGCGCTCCTGCCGCCGCTCTTGGCCGTGGCGGTGATGGTCACAGTACCCTTTTTGTGCAGGGTGATGTGTGCGCCCTCCTTGGTGCCGTCGCCCTCTTCAATGGAGGCAATCTTGGCGTTGGAGGACTTCCAGATGATCTCGCTGTCCGCGGTCTCCAAAGGATACTGCGTGACCGTCAGGTCAACAGCGTCCTTGATATCGAGCTTCAGCGTGCCGGATTCGCTCAGTTCAATTTTGGTGGGCTTGAAGGGGTCATAGACCTTGACCTTAAAGGAGGCGGTCCTGCCCAGATAATCGGTCTTGACCTTGATGGTCACCGTGCCCTCGGCAACGGGCGTTACAAGGCCGTCGGCATTCACGGTCGCCACCTTTGTGTTGGAGGACGACCAGGTGACATTCGGATTGGCAGTTTCGGGCAGCACTTCGTGATTGACCTGCAGGGTGTCCTGGAGCGCCAGCTCGACCGTGCCGAACTGGTCGATCGTCACAGACTGCGGCTTGTAGGGGTCATACACATGGACCTTCACGGAAGCCTTCTTCTTGCCGGTCTTTGTGGTGGCGCTGATGGTCGCCGTGCCTTCCTTGAGGCCGATGACATGACCGCTTTCATCCACGGACACAAAGAGACGGCTGGAAGAAGCCCAGGTCACATCCTGGTCGGCGGCTTCGGGCAGCGCCTTCGCCAGCAGATCCATTTCGTCCATCAGCGGCAGTTCGATGGTCGTGTTGGCGGGAAGCTCATCGCCGGATTCCGCATCATACAGCACGACTGACTGCGGCACAGACGGGTCATAAACGGTCAGCTTCAGAACGGCGATGCGGCCGCCCTTTTTCGTGACAGCCTTCACCGTGACCGTTCCGGTCTTCGCGGTGGTGGTCAGAATGCCGGTTTCTTTATCGATTTTTGCGCTCGTTCCGCCGGCAGTGATTGTCCAGGTGACGTCCTTGTACTGGTCGTCCAAGTCCTCCGGCAGCACCTCGCACTCAAGCTGCACATCTTCAGAGTTGATGGGCACATAGTTTGTACCCATTTCCGCGTCTTCCACATCCTTGATGGTCACGCCCGTCGGGATGTTCGGGTCGTAAACATTGATGAAGCAGTACGCCGTTTTATTGTGCGCCGTGCGCGCCGTTACCCTGACCTTTCCGGTCTTGGTCTCGCTGGCGGTGATGGTCGCAGAGCCGTCCCCGTTATCCTCAAGCGAGATGAACGCGGATGTTGCCGGCGTCCATGCGTTCTTTGCCGCCATCGTGTCCGTGGCGGAATCGGGGAAAAAGCGCACCTCAAGGGTAACGGACTCGCCGACGGGCAGGTCATAGGTGGCGCCGGAAACCTTTATTCCGTCCTCGGTATAGAGATAAACAGCCGTTGGCAGCCCGTTCTCGCCTGTCTCGCCGTTATCCTCCTCGGCAAAGTCTTCGTCCTCGGCAATGTCTTCCTCAACGGGAAGCTCTTCAATGACGAAGTCCTCATCGATAACAGGTACTTCGTCTTCGTCAATGACGGGGATTTCTTCATCGATAACGGGGATCTCTTCCTCAGCGGGAAGCTCTTCCCCGGCAGAAGAGGCTTCTTCAATAACGGGAGCTTCTTCCTCCGCTGCCTCTTTGACCCAGTTCGCATACAGGATGAGCGTCTTTTCGCCGACCAAATCGACGGAGAAACGCCATTCCTTGGTGCAGGCCGCATCTTTATACCAGCCGTCCAGACGATAGCCCGCCAAGCTAGGAACGGAGGGCTTGGAAAGGGTATCTCCGATCTTCGCAGTGACGGTCTTCACGCCGTCCGCTTTATCCTCGACCAGCTTGGAAAGCTCATCTTCAGTTTTTCCGTACAGGGCGGAATCGTACACGAAATAAACCGTGACCTCCGCCGCTTCTTGCGGCTCTTCGGAGGACTCGTTTTCTTCCTCCTGCACAGGCTCTTCGCTCGGAGCGGGCTCTTCGCTCGGAACGCTCTCCTCCTGCTCGTCCGCAGGCTCTTCCTGCTTCTGTTCGGAGCTTGTGTCGTCCGCAGGCGCTTCTTCAGCCGGCGTTTTCGGCTGCTCTGCTTCCTTTGTTTCCTCAACGGCCGGATCGCTGACAAGGACTTCCTCAGTCAGTACATCGGTCGTTTCCTCTGCCGCGGCAGTCGAAAGCGGCATCGTGCCGAGCATCAGCATCAAAGCCGTCACGAGCGCCAGCAGACGCCGCAGGATGGTTCCTTCTCTCATATGTCCAACCTCCTTGAAAAAATAGGTAAAGGATATTCAACTGCAATCTATATATTACGATACTATTTCATTTTTGTCAACGAAAAAGGAAGCAAATTTTACAATCTTTCCGTTATTTACCTGTGCCGTCTTTTTTCCTGCCGAAGATGACCCATTTGCTGGCAGCGTAATTGAAAACAACCACCAGCGCATTCATCATCAGTTTAATCCACTGATCCCGCGTCAGCACAAAGGAGAAGTCCGGCAAAACGGCGAGCAGCAGATAAAAAAGTGCCAAGTCAAACAGCAGAAGGCTCATGACCCGCGCCGACACGAACAGGCCGAATTCCTTGAGTGCCCCGTCCTTGAGCGTCTTTTGGCTCTGAAAGACAAAGCGGCGGTTGGTCATATAGGCAAACAGCACGGAGATTATCCACCCGGCCGCGCTGGAGGCGGTCGCCAGCAGGCGGTATTCCTGTGAATGAATGTCGAGTTTTTCCAGTCCAAGGCAGACCGTCAGCAGCGTATATGTTCCCCAATTTACGGCTGTCGTCAGCACCCCGAAGAGGATGTACAGAAACAGCTCCCGTCTCTTCTCGGCATCCGACAGCAGTGCTTTCAGCTTTTCAATCATCAGCCCGCTCCTTTTCCTGATTTTTGAGTGTGTCCCCGTCGTCGCCCCGCGCATAGGAAACGGCCAGTATCCTGTCCAGCGGCATCGTTTTCGGCTTTTTTCGTCCGGCCGTGATGTAGGACACGCTCGCTTCGTCCAGCGCAATGACCGTCAGCGTTTCATACCGCATCGTTTCATCCATCACCAATGCGCGTACCGCCCGATTATGCCGCAGGGAATACTGCAAAAAACGCTCGATCATTCCGCCGCAGCCTCCGCCTTATAGATGCGCACCTCGCCGCAGCTGCTCTCAAAGACAAGCTCAAACAGCGCATCCAGCGCCTCATCATCGACCGCATAGTCCGAGCGCTCATAGCTGCTGACCATAATATAGGAAACATTGTATTTTTCCAGCGTGTCCGAATGGGCGGCAGGGTCTTCATAAAATTCGGCGATTTCCGCGCATCTGTCCGAAATATCAAACCCGTGCCAGTTCAGCCACAGCCCCGGCCCGCAGACGATGGTGCGACCCGCCAGAGAAGACGCCGGATTGATATGCTGGTCGCCCGTCATGAACGCAGCGTCCTGCGCGGTGTTTTCTTCGATGAATGCTCCCGCCTCCGCCTCCTCTGCGGAGAAAAGACGATAGTCGCTGACGCATTCCCTTGCGATGGACAGCGTGCCGGAGCAGAAGAACACAAAGCAGCACAGCACTGCCAAGGCATAGCGCGAGCGCAGGCCGCGCAGCCTGTCAAAGAGCGAAACGGCATAGTCCGCCGCCAGCACCGCGCACAGCATATACCAGACATAGAACAGCTTGTTATTGTCATACTGATTGGGCTGGAAGCGGATGAATTCAGCCAATATAAAGGAGACAAACGCGCCGGAGGCAATCAGCCGCCGCTTTTGATTTTTTTCAAGCAGCGACAGGAGCAGCAGCACGAACGGCAGACCGATGTTTTTCAGATAAAACCAGAAATAGCTGTCCTGCATTCCGTTTCCGTACAGGTTGTTGACCCAGTTGAATTGAAAGATAAGAAAGCTCCCGTTGCCGGAGGTCTGTGAAAAGGTCCAGGTGATGAGCTGCGGCACGGATAAAACAGCCGCAATGCCGCCATACAAAAGCCATTCCGCAAAGCAGCGCTTCTTTTGCCTTGAACGGAGAAGCTGATACGCCATAAAGCCCAAAGAAATCATCGCCAGCGCCGCGTAGGAATGTGTATGCACCATCGGCAGCGCGCCGGCCATCACGCCCAGCAGGGCACACTGCCGCGTGTTGATCGGCTTTTCCGTATCCGATGTCCAAAGGCGGTCGGCACAAAAATCATATAGGAGATACAGGCACGGCAGGAGCATTGCCCAGCCGCCCATCGTCGTGCGCTGCGGAATCAGCATATCGGCAATGACATTGCTCCAGCGAAGGTTATACTGCGTAAACTCCGCATGGTTGGTAGGCGTTTGATACCAACCCTCCAGCACATTTTTAAGCCGTCCGAACAACGAAGAAAATGCCTGAAGCTGATTGTCGCCGTAGCTGCCGAGGGACACGTTTTGCATATCGAAAATATAGACAAAGCCCAGCCCGCCGTTGATAAAAAACAGCAGCGCCGCCAGCACGGCGCCGCGCCGCGTGTCCGCAAGCCGTGCCGCCAGCAGAACATATCCGAAAAAAACAAGCGCCAGCAAAAGCGCACTGGGAACGATGACAGCAGCCCGCAGGGGCAGACCGAACAGCATAAAGGTCGTTGAAAAGCTGTCTGTCAAAAACGGATAGCAAAGCCGCGTGCCGGGATAAATGGAATAGTCTGCCGGAAAATGCGCGCTGCGAAGGGAGGAGATGATTGACAGATGCAGATTTAAATCGCCGTAGGTGCTTTGCCCGACGTGCAGCGAGCCGTCCGTTTCCGGCCGAATGACATGTGTGCAAAGCAAATAAAGCCCCAGCAACGTCAGCGGAAGCGCTACAAAAAGAAGCGGCGGGAGCAGTGCCTTGTCCTTTTCATCAAAGCGCACGGCGGGCAGCCTGTCTCTCAGAAAATAAGCCGCTGCGCACAGCACTGTCAGCGGAAGCAGCGCCAGCAAATGCCCGCGCACGGAAAAAGCATCTATGAGCGCCGCAAGCGCCGGCAGCCACATACATAACAGAACACCCAGCGACAGTCCGAGCCATACCCGAATCGTCAGCCTTTTTTGGGGCAAAAGACAGCGGACGATAAAGCATCCCGCCAACAGATAAATCAAAACATACAAAACAGCCGCCACGCATGTCCCTCCAATCCGATTTATTATAGGATAGTTTGCGGGGAAAAGCAAACCGAAAGCGCAATGCAGCATGATTTTTACAGAAATTTCATGAACTTGCCCGGAGGCAAAAATATCTTTTGAACTGAATATGGCAGCTGAGATATCGGGGACAATGGAAAAAATTAAAATATTGAAAAATGAAAACAATTGTGTTATAGTAATACAGCGTTCTGAGGCGTGATGGTCGGTCATTCGGAAAATGTACCGCGCCTCAACGCACTTGATGGCACAGGGATGGACATCATTCCTCTTGTGCGCGGCAGAGTTTCGTCTCTATAAGCTGATTTGTCTCGCACAAACCGGCTATGAACTCGTCCGTCAGAGCAGTATATTCAGCGCCTGCTGCTTAGCGCCGGGTCACGCATGACCGAGCGACAGCGCAGGACGTAAACCGATGCGCCGCAGTTCGGCCGAACAGGGCAGTTACTTTTCCAAAGGACGCACATCGTATACCGTTCTGAACAGCTGAAAACGCATATGAGTTCAAACTGTGCCGAGGTCTCTTTTCAGAACCTGCTGCTTTTTATCTGGCCAAAGGTGAACGCCGGTTCTCGAATACACCGTCAATGTTGGATTCTTTGAGTATTATCTGACACGAACGCAAAAAATCCGACAGGCTTTCGGCGAGAAAGGATGTGAAATCATAGCAGTAAGCAATTGACAAACCCGGTAAAATCAACGGTTTCAAGCAACTTGGTCTCGTAGCTCAGCAGGATAGAGCGGCTGCCTCCTAAGAAGAAGGCCGACCACCGATTTTCCAGAAGCTGAAAGTGGGAACTGCGTTCGGAAGTGACCCGGAATCCCGATCACTCCGACGCCCCTGAACCGAAGGTCAAAATCAGCAGGTGGGAAAATGTCCTACCGCCAAAGTTAGAAAAGCTGATTAGAAATCGACCTTCCAGATTAGCAAAAATCACCCCCAGCCTCACGGTGAGTAATCGCCGAAGCCTCGAAAGCCTTGCAACATAAGGACTTTCGAGAGCATGGTCCCGTAGCTCAGCAGGATAGAGCGGTCGCCTCCTAAGCGACAGGCCGTGGGTTCGAATCCCGCCGGGATCACCATTTTGCCTACCAGATTCGACAGATTTGCCCTCAAAAAGGCAACTGTGAAGCTGGTAGGATTTTTCTTTTTCTGGACGCCGCTGAACGAGAAAAATCTGCTAACGGAGGATTGACCCTATTAGCAGATTTCTAATTTTTCAGCCCGATTTCTAATCAGCCTTCATGTATGTTCTCTCTTCAGCGTCTAATTTTTTCGGACGATCGTGCTAATTTGGGCGGACGATCCGAATGGCATCTTTCCTGAATCTGAAAAAAACCGCTTATACGACCTGGCGTTTTGAGAGTTCGGTAAACAAAGATCAGACGAATCGCCAGATGGTCTTGACTCCTGTGAAGACAATCATCTGCTAATGGTGGAAGAAGGTTGATTAGCAGGATTAATACGATTTACTGGGCCTGCTAATGCCTACCGCTAAATTGGGCAAGAGATTCTTAATCTGTGTCAAATGTTTTACCGTCTTACTTGCGTTTTGCTTGCGTTTTTGTTAACAAACTTTTGTTTGATTTCAAAAACATATTGTGATATACTATTTATTGCTCAATTTTTCGGCTTTTTGCCAGAATAAAGGGGTTGTCTAAATGACCGCAAGCTATAAAAAGCTGTGGAAGCTATTGATCGACCGTGATCTAAAGAAAAAAGATCTTGAAGAGATGGCTGAGCCTATTGAGCGAGGATGAAGAGTACGTCATTCGTCGGCACCTGCTTGACGGTGTAACTTGGACTCGCATTGAATCAGAGTACAATGAGCGATGGAAGGAGTTTGGCAAGACGAGTCGAACACTTATGCGGTACTATAAGCGCGCCTTGGAGAAAATTCAAGATTTTGCGAATGCGGAATAGCCATATACTGAACAGTTATGACTATATAATAACAATGATGGTTTCTAAAGTTCGCGGCAGTTATCTGTGAATGGGAAGAAAAAAAACGTCTAGTTCGTCCTATTGGTGGAATAAGGAAGTAATGCAATTGCTTGCTGTGATGAAAGTGAGACGATGGTATGATGTTCCAAAAATCAAAGCACTTTTTTCTCCCGTTTCTTCTTTGCTTTGGAGTGTTACTGGTTTCCAACTCTTATGCTCTGCCTTTTTCGGTAAAGGACGTGTGCGTACCTCTTGATCTGGGATATTCGATATATAATGGCACATGGATTGCAGGTTCTGACGAGAATGCATTGCTCCTTCTGGGCAGCGAGGAAGAAAACATTATGAAGGTTGCTGTTGCGAGCAAAGCGAACGATGGAAAGTACCAAATTGTTTGCTTGAGCGATAAAGTCATTTCATATCAGGATTACCTTGCAGGATCAGTATACCTTCAAGATAAATGGGATGATGGTCATCCTTTTTTTTGGTATGAATTTCAGCAAAGCAAGGATATATACTTCTCCATTGAAAACTTGGCATAGATGATTGGAGAGTCGTCTATGGATATATCACATGTGACGAAGACAAAGTTGACTTTAGCTATTATACAACAGCAGAAGCAAACGAAATCAGGGTGTACGAAACTGTTTCACCTCAGATATGCTGGATAACTGAGATAACTATGTCACTGCAGGGATTTGATTTGTCTGCTGTTCAAGCAGAATGTATTGAAGCATTGCAATATCTAAACAAATTCCAAGCCACCCATGATTTCGGTGATCAAGATGACACGTACAGGATAATCTGGAAAGAGGAGGATATGTGATGAGCAGCTCGTGACATTCCAGATATATGCCTTACCGTAACGAAGTTAAAGTTGTTTAGTCTGTTCATCCGACCAAGCAATTACATTCATCTGATTATCAAGGAAAAAGAGTGAAGCAGATTATTTTTGCTTCAGCTTCAGTCTGTCAAGTAACTCACTCTTCAAGAGATAAAAAGCGGGTTATGGGTATAAGAGTAAGTGGAAGAAAAACGGGTATCATAAGCAAAACAGTTCTTAGCATCGCTATCATCTGTTATTATAGCATCAGAAAAGTCCCCCGTCTGGGAGACTTTTCTGATGGACTGGGGCTGAAGCAGCTTTCTCCTGCTTCAGCCTTTGTGTTTTAATGGGATTAACCACGCCCGAACGGATGTGCTACGCCATGAAGAATTCGCCCATGAGTATCATTGGTGCCAGTAAAGCGATTACCCGTTACAAGTGCTACCCGTCGCTGCCCATTAGCCGTCGCTTCGCCAGCATTTCCTTCAATGGCTGTGTACGTGGTGCCCGAAGTGGCAACAACATAACCAGTGTGTGCCGCCGTGATCGTATTCGTACCGTAACCTGCAACGTCATAATATACGATATCGCCTTGTTGCAT
>CAVFWQ010000026.1:0-20663 GCA_963626285.1 bacterium
AAGGTCAGGTCGTATTTGCTTCGCAAATCTCCACCTTTCCCTTGACTGCTCTCTCCGGGCTTGGTGTAACCTATGCTTGACACTCCTACAGCATATTCAGTGACACTGTAAAAAGACCCTTAACAAAATCATTCAGATATGCTATACTATACAATGTTATGCTGTGATTAGTCCGCGCAGGGGAGGAAATGCATGGATTCGTACAAGCTGCTGATTACGGGTGGAGCGCCGCTGACGGGTGAAACCTATGTATCGGGCGGGAAAAACACCTCTGTCGCCGTGCTGCCGGCCGTGCTTCTGTGCGATGAGCCGTGTGTGGTGGACAATCTGCCGGACATCGAGGATGTCCATGTGCTGGTGGACATTCTGACGTACTTGGGCGCAAAGGTCGATTATGAAAAGGCGCTCAAGCGCATGACCATTGACCCCCGTTCCGTGACGGCAAACCGCGTGCCGTACCGTTATACGCAGAGGATGCGCGCCAGCTATTATCTGTTGGGCGCCTTGCTGGGGCGCTGCGGGGAGGCGGAGGTCGGCTATCCCGGAGGCTGCGCCATCGGCAACCGGCCCTTTGACCAGCACATCAAGGGCTTTGAGGCGTTGGGCGTTGAGGTGAGCGACCAGGCAGCGATGATAAAGGCGCACGGGACGTTGACCGGCTCTGCGTTTTATTTTGACCGCATCACCGTCGGCGGCACCATTAATGTTATGCTCGCCGCGGCCAAGGCCGCCGGCTCGACCATCCTGTATAACGCGGCCAAAGAGCCGCACGTTGTGGACTTGGCGAACTTCTTAAATTCAATGGGCGCGTCCGTCAAGGGCGCGGGAACGGACACCATCCGCATTCGCGGCGTGCAGCACCTTCATGCCAGTCAGTATACCGTGATTCCCGACCAGATAGAAACCGGCACGCTGATGATTGCCGCCGCCGCTACCCGCGGGGATGTGACCATTCACGGTTGCATTCCGACGCATATGGAGGCGCTGACCGCCAAGCTGCTGGAGATGGGCGTGAGCGTGACCGATATGGATGATGCCATTCGGGTGCGTCCCGTGCGGGCGCATCGCGCCGTGAACATCAAGACGCAGGAATACCCCGGCTTTCCGACCGATTTACAGCAGCCGATGAGCGCCCTTTTGTGTAAGGCCAACGGCGACAGCGTGATCGTGGAAACCATTTTTGAATCCCGCTTCAAGCACCTGAACGAAATGCGGCGCATGGGGGCTCACGTCCGCATTGTGGATCAGACGGCGATTATTGAGGGCGTGACGGAACTGTACGGTGCGCCTGTTACGGCAACAGATCTGCGCGCAGGCGCGGCGCTGGTGGTGGCCGGTCTGATGGCCAAGGGCGTGACGGAGATTTACGAGCCGGAATACATCGCACGCGGCTATGAGCATATCGAGGAAAAGCTGCGTTCCTTGGGCGCGGATATCCGCCGCGAATCGCTTTGAACCGCATCACCGAAAGGGGATGAATCAATGAATGCTTTTGAGGTGCTGGGACTGAACGCGGATGCGGACACGGAGGCGGTCAAGCACGCCTACCGCACGCGGGTGAAGCTCTGTCATCCCGATTTATTTGTCGATCAAAAAAAGCAGGCCGTGGCGCAGGAACAGCTCATTCGGCTCAATCTGGCCTATGAGGAGGCGCTGAAGCTTTCCTCTCAGCGGCAGGTCGGCTTCCATTCCGTCCCAGTAGCGCAGGCCAAGGCGTTTGCGCTCAAGCTGTTTGAGCAGGGAAATTATCCCTCGGCGCTGCGTCAGCTCGGCCGCGCCGAAACCAAGGACGCCGAATTTTATTATATCGAGGGGCAGATTCTGTTCGCCCTCAAGGAATATGATGACGCGCATCAGGCGTACCGCGCCGCCGTGCGCATCGAGCCGGATAATTTGACCTATCGGCGCGGCGCACTGGACGCTGCGTTGGCCGCCAAGAAGCACCATAAGCCCGTTTATCGTGTGCTGGATTGGGCGGACGGGCTGCTGCATCCGCGCAAAAAAATGTGATATAAGATGGAAAAAGCCGCCATGCACAGACGCATCGCGGCTTTTGCAATAAGCAATTTTACAGCACGATATCTCCGACCCGATACCCATCCGGCAGCGGCTCTTCGGACACGAAGGGCAGGGTCTCATCGCGCAGAGCGGGGAGGAAGAGGGCGTAGGGGAGTGAGGAGAATTCGCGCCCGTAGCCGCTCGCGCCGAACCAGCCGCCCTCGTGCGCTTTGAGGTTCAGGTCGCGGGCGATTTTGGTTATATTGGAACAGTCATGCACGGCAAGCGGCCAATTTTCCTCGGAAGCGCGGCGCATGAATCGAAGCGTCAAATCGCGGCTCCAAATGGGGGAAACATAGCCAAGTCTTGTCATATACATCGGTTCGCCCTCGTAATTGCCCGCGTTGTTTTCGTTGAGATGCAGTTCCGCACAGTTGATAAAATCAAGGCCGGTCGAAAGTATTTTTTCCTTCTTCTTAAAGAACGTTTCGTAGAATTCGGGCGTCATTGGCGTTTCGATGCCGACCTGCGGGATGAAGCGTTTGGCGGTTTTCATCGCTTCGATGACCCTGTCCGCACAGTCTGTCGCGCCCAAATTAAATCTGAGTTCATCCAAACCGGCCTCGCCCAGCGCCCGCAGGTTTTTCTCCGCAGCCAATGTGCCGTTGGTGTACATATGCTGATGCACGCCCGATTGATGGAAGCGGCTGATGATGCCGTAGTATTTTTCGATTTCCATGAACGGCTCCAAATACACATACGAAACGCCGGTCGGCTTTTTCTGGACGGACAAAAGAAGCGGGACGTCCTCTTCATAATATTTTGCACCGCCGATTTCCCACAGCCCGTCCCCGATCGGCTCCTGACAATCCAACTCACCGTAGTTATAGCAAAACCGGCATTCCAAATTGCAGATGTTCGTCCGCCGAATCGCGCCCAGTCCGGCTCCTAACAGGCAGGACTTGCAGCCACGGGGGAATTTTTCGTCAGGCCCGACATACATCGTTCGTCCGGCCAGCGTTTTCAGATTCGGAATCGCTGCGAGCATGCTTTCCCGCCGCTGGGCTACCGCACGCTCAATCTGCGCGATGGCCGCCAGCGCCAGCTCCTGCTGATGTACGGGCAGCGGCTCGTCCTCCGGCAGCCCCGCAAAAAACTCCATCCACATCAGCGCATCCTTTTTTGAAATCCTCATGTGCCGCTCTCCTTAAAAGCCGACAGGCTCTTTGTTTTTATAGGAAGATTCCGCTGTTTCACGGGATTTTATCATATCGGGCAGAATGAAATTTGTCAAGACTGCGACGTTTTGAAATGATCTTTTACAACTTTTTGCGTTAAGAAACTGCTTTTCCTTTTTGTGCAGTTTATGAGAATGAACTGCTGATATGCGTTCGTTTGATTGTCAAACACGGTTGCACAATTGCCAATGAGTACAACTATCGTACAAAGTATTGTGCTAATATTTGTGAGGTTTTGAGACTGGTATTTCAGGGGGAAAAACCGTATAATAAAAGCATCCAAGGCGGGAGCGCAGCGCCTTATTCGCCGTTTTAGCGCTCGATTTTTTACAAGGAGGACATGATTTATGTCAAGCGTATCTTTACAGCACATCTATAAGGTTTATGCGGGCGGCGTGACAGCAGTCAGCGATTTCACGCTGGATATCGAAGACAAGGAATTTATCGTTCTGGTCGGTCCTTCCGGCTGCGGCAAATCCACCACCCTGCGCATGGTCGCCGGTCTGGAAGAAATTTCTGACGGCGAGCTGTACATCGGCGATAAGCTGGTCAACGATGTCGCCCCCAAGGATCGTGACATCGCGATGGTGTTCCAGAACTACGCCCTGTATCCGCATATGACGGTTTACGACAACATGGCCTTCGGCCTGAAGCTGCGCAAGACCCCCAAGGATGAGATCAAGCGCCGCGTGGAAGAAGCTGCCCGCATCCTGGATATCGGCTACCTGCTCAATCGTAAGCCCAAGGCTCTGTCCGGCGGCCAGCGCCAGCGCGTTGCTCTGGGTCGTGCGATCGTCCGTGAGCCGAAGGTCTTCCTGATGGACGAACCGCTGTCCAACCTGGATGCGAAGCTGCGCGTTGCGATGCGCACCGAAATCACCAAGCTGCATCAGCGCCTGCAGACCACCTTCATCTATGTTACCCATGACCAGACTGAGGCCATGACCATGGGCTCCCGCATCGTCATCATGAAGGATGGCTTCATCCAGCAGGTCGATACCCCGCAGAACAACTATGACTATCCCGCCAACAAGTTCGTGGCCGGCTTCATCGGCAGCCCGCAGATGAACTTCTTCGATGCCAAGCTGGAAAAGGAAAACGGCAAGGTCGTTGCGAAGTTCGGCGATTCCACCATCGTTGTGCCGCCCGAAAAGATTGCAAAGCTCAAGGACGAGAGCTATATCGGCAAGGAAGTCACTTTGGGCATCCGTCCCGAAGACATTGACGACGCTCCCGAATTCGTGGCCGCGCATCCCGAAGCCGTCATGAACGTCCACGTTGAAGTGACCGAGCTGATGGGCGCTGAGACCTACCTGTACTTCAGCACCTCCGGCAAGGAAGAAAGCGTCATCGCCCGCGTTGACCCGCGCACCAAGACCAAGACCGGCGATGATACCAAGGTCGCGATGGACACCCAGCGCCTGCACTTCTTCGATAAGGAAACCGAGGAGACCATACTCAATCGCTGATGATTGTATCGGCCATATTACCCGCCTGACGAACGTCAGGCGGGTTTTTGATATGCGGCAGGGCAACCAAAAAAACGGCTTTGGCGATTGTGCCAAGGCCGTTTTTGACAGAGCGGTGCTGAATCATTGAATCATGGGCAGAGAAGCGGCCGCAACGGACTGACCGACGCGGCGGCTCTTTTCGTCCGGAATGTGCAGGGTGATTTTCTCGGACAGCTCCGGAAATTCGACGTCCAGCACCTCCTGCGCCTTTTTAAGCAAGAGAGCGCCGCCCTCGCCGCTGGTCACGCGCCCCATGATAAGGACATGGTCAATGTCATAGAAGGAGGTATAATAGGCGATGGCATAGCCGAAATACACGCCGATGGTTTCATAGATCTTTGCGGCTTCGGCGTTTCCGGAGAGCATTTCCTTCTGGATGACCTTGAGCTTTTCGGCTGGGGTCAAGTCCGCGGAAAGCTCGATGCCCGCAGCGGGGGCTAACTTGATTGCACCGTCCTGGGAGAAATACTTGACGCCGCAGCCGTAGTCGCCCGACCATTCATCGACCATCGCATGTTCACAGGCATCGACAGGGGCGAACGCCAGCTCGTTGAGCCAGCCCAAAATGTTCATCTCCTTGTCCACATAGCCGCCGGCCTCGCTCGTGCCCATCGCAATGCCCAGCACATTGCCGCAGCCCAAATCCATCGCGCCGGCCAGCGCGGTCACGTCGCCGTCATTGGCGACCTCCAGCGGCACATTGCCGATTTCCTTCGCCACGTCGATGTACATCGTCTTGACGCGCTTTTCAAACGCTTCCGGCGGAACTTTCAGGAACAGGGAGGCGACCATGATTTTGTTGTCAATGTACACGCCCGCGCTGGACACGCCGATGGCGTCCACCCGCGGCATATGCGCGGCGGCGGACTTCATGGCGCTCAGAATGCCCTGATAGTGATATTCGGGGTCGGGATTGACTTTGGGCAGCCACACGACTTCTTCGGAATATACGGCCTCGCCGTTGACCACGGCGGACACCTTGCGATCCGAGCCGCCAGCGTCAAACCCGACGCGGCAGCCGTCCAGATGCCGTCCGACGGCGCTGGCGGCGTTCTTGGCCTTCGGCATATCGGCGATGTCCTCAACGTACAGCACTTCAAAGGGCTTTTCGTACACACGCGCCATAAAGTCCTCGTCAAACGCCCGTGCGCCGCCCGCCTGATATGCGCTCTTCAGGCAGTCATAGAGGGTCTTGCAGCCGCTCACATAAATTTTATAGCCGCCGCTGACCCACAGCGCTGTCTTGGCGACGCGCTCCATCAGCTTGACCGTGCGGGCATCGTCCGTGCCGAGCGGAAGAATGGGGAAATCCCTGCGGTACACATAGCCCTGATTGCGCTCAATGGCAATGGCGAGCATCTGAGAAGAGCCGGAAGCCCGCACATCCTTTTCATATTCGCGGAGCACAACGGACAGGGGCTGAAACTGCGGATCCAGCGGAGCCTGAACCTTTAACTGCATTGCTATATCCTCCTTGCAAAAGCGCTGCTGCGCGTGATTTTTCATCCGCTATTTTACCTTTTTCAAATTTAATCGTCAAGTCGTTATAACCATATAATAATGCGCGTTTTTTATGAATCGGGCACGGCGGTCGGCAGCAGGGCGCTGACAGCCTCGCCGTCGCGCACTCGCCGGAAGACCACCAGGATGCGGCCGTTGTTGCCGGAAGAACAGGTGGAGAGGGACAGCAGGGCATCGGAGGCGTTGACGTCGATCGTTGATGGATAGACGGAGGCCGCATACAGGCGGGTCAGGTAGGTCTCAAATGCCTTTTCGGAGAAAAATCGCGGGGTGGAGTAAAAATACAGTGCATCGACGTTTAAGTACGTCTGTCCGCCCGATTCCTGCGCGACCTCCAGCGGCAGGACGGCAATCAGCACATAGGTCTCGGTGCGGTAAAGGGTATCCAGCGTGGCGATGGCGTGCTGCGCGGCGAAATCCTCGGAGCTGTAGTGCGTCAGCATGGCGAACATGCTGCCGTTTTTCATGTTGTGGCCGTGAATCAAAAGATTTTGCGTTTCGGCCTCAAAAGGCGAAAATTCATCTAAAAACAGCGTTCCGGAGCTGCTCTTTTTGCCGTAAAAATCATGGTCGACGTAGTAGGTATTGTCCTTGTAGACGACCGGCTGGCTCACCACGCCGTCAATCGTCAGCCAAGCGACCAAATCGTGATTCTGCTGCCACAAGCTGTCTAATTTTTGACGGTGAAGCGGCGTAATGTACTGATAGGCGTCCAAAAGGGTCGGTTTGGCGGTAGCTTTCGGCGCTTCCTCCGACAGGCTGACCTCCTGCGCGGGCGCGGCGGTTTCCTCCGGCGCTTCCTCATACAGTGCGGCGACCTGTAAACTGACCTGCCTTGCCTGTACGGACGACACGATATACCCGACCAAGCGTACGGCGCAGTACAGGAACACGGCGACGCCGGCAAGCAGCAAAACAAGCTGTGGCCATCCGCGTTTCTTGGCCCGCGTCTCGTAGCGATACGCGGTTTTCCGCCTTTTCCTGTGTCCGTTTCTCAAGAAAGCCATGCGCGCCTCCCAACAATGCCCGCCTTTGCTGACGCTCGTTTAGTTCGCCCTTGGCAAGCCGTTTTCCTGCAAAGCTGATGATGTAAATTCACCGCAGGATATTTTTTTCTTCGGCAGGAAAAAAGAAAGCTGGCGTCGAAATGAAATCTTTCCGCCTCAAGGCGGAGTTTTGCCGACATTTTCCCGCCGAAGGCGGCATCGCTTCCGCAATGCCCGGCAGGAGAAGAAAAAAATCCGGAGATGAGTCCGCTTGCCCGAGTATGATTCCGCGATTCGCCGCTCGCTGCTGAAGCAGGCGGGCGATGATCCCCTGCTGGCGCTGTCGCCGGCGCTTTTGCCCGAAACAGACGGCGTTCGGCTGGAGCCGACGCTGTTTTTGACGCGCGACGGGCTGGCCATCGGCCTACGAACGGGCTTGGAGCGGCTGTATGTGGTGCGTCATATCCCGCATTTTCTGCGCGAACTGCATCATGCCGAGCCTATTTCCTTCGGCAAGGGCTTTGAGCTTGACCCGCGGCTGATGCGCTATGATACGGCGCAGCGCGCCCTGTTGGACGTGCTGGAGGAATACTGCGATGCGGCCAACCTCTCCTGCACCCTGTCCGGCGGCGAGGCGCGGGTGCTGGCGCTTAAACCCCTGACGGCGCAGCGCGTGCTGGATGCCGTTAGGCTTCTGCCGTTCCGTCTGAGCGTGGGCGGCGAGGTCACAGAGCAGACGGGCATTGAGGAACGTGAGCTGCCCATCGTCTGCCGGCTTTCCGGCACGGTGCAGATGATGCGCGTGTCCGTTCGCTTCCCGCAGCCGCTTTTGCGCCTGACGGCGGACTTTTCCTGCATTTTCTGCGAGGGTCGCGTATCGTTTGTACGGCCTGAACAGCGGCATCTCCTGTCTGCGCTGGCAGGCTCTGCGCATGAGGGCGCGGCGGATTTTTGCTATACGGGCGCTGATGTCGCCAAATTTCTGACGGAGGTGCTGCCCGTTCTGTCCGCCTCCGCAAGCGTCACCATTGACGAGGCACTGAGCAGACGGCTGATTCGCCGTCCCCTGAACGCAAGGGTCTATTTGGATAAGGCCGGCTCGGCGGTGGCGGCGCGGGTGAAATTCTGCTACGGGACGGATGAAATTGACCCGTTTGAGCCGCAGAAGGAATCGCGGGCGCTGCTTTTGCGCGATACGGCGAACGAGGGCGCAGTGATGCAGATCCTGTCCCGTGCGGGCTTTCATGTCACCCGCGGGACGATTTACCTGACCCGCCGTGATGCTATTTATGATTTTGTGACGAGCGGTGTCCGCGAACTGACAAAGATTGCCGAGGTCTTTTTCAGCCGCGAATTTAAAAAGCTCACGCCGAGAAAGCCCGCGCTGTCCGGCCGCATGACGGTGAAAAACGGCGGCCTGCAGCTTACGATGATGGATGCGGATGCGGATGTGGACGAGCTGCTGCCGCTGATGCGCGCCATTGCCGAAAAACGTCGCTATTTCCAATATAAATCCGGCGCATTTCTTGATTTGACCGAGGCGGACGACTGGCAGCCGCTGGCGCTGGCCGTGACCGAGGCCGCCGAGGGCAGAGAGGATGTGCGCCCTTTGGCCATGTGTCGGGCGTCGTATCTGCGGGCGTTGATTGAGCAGGCGCATCTGCCGATTGAATTGGACGATGAGGTTCGCGCCGCAGCCGACCTTCGCTATGCCGCGCCGCCCGCACCCTTTGAGGGCCTGCGTCCCTATCAGACCCGCGGCTATGAATGGCTGATGACGCTGGATGCGCTGCAGCTGGGCGGCATTTTGGCAGACGATATGGGGCTTGGCAAGACGGTGCAGATGATTTCCGCCATTGACCGCTATGTGCTGGATAACCCGACGCATCAGCCGTCCCTGATTGTCGCACCGACCTCCCTTCAATTCAACTGGCTGAGCGAGCTGCGCCGCTTTGCGCCCAATTTGCAGGTCGTGCTGATTCGCGGCGCACAGCCTGCCCGTGTCGAGCAGCTTGAGCAGGTCAGGCAATGCCCGCCGGACGTCGTCCTGACCAGCTATCCGCTCATTCGGCGGGATATTGACCTGATGGCGGACATTTTCTTCCGCTTTGCCGTGCTGGACGAGGCGCAGCAAATCAAAAACAATCAGAGCGTGGGCGCACATGCGGTCAAGCAGCTGAATGCGCGGACGCGCATTGCCTTAACGGGCACACCGATGGAAAACCATGTGGGCGAATTATGGTCGCTGATGGACTTCTGTCTGCCGGGCTATCTGCCGCCGTATCCGCGTTTTTTGCGGCGCTACGGCGAGGGGCAGGAAGCGGAGGATTTGACTCGCCGCATCCGTCCCTTCCTGATGCGGAGACTGAAAGGGCAGGTGCTGTCCGAGCTTCCGGAACGGTTGGAAAGCACGCTTTACGCCGAGCTGACCGCAGAGCAGCGCAAGGTTTACGATGCGGTGATGCTCCAATCGCGGCAGCGTGTGGACGAGATTTTGCGCGTCAAGGGTATGGGCAGGGGACGCGCCGAGGTGCTGGCGGCGATTACCCAGCTCAGGCAGATCTGCTGCTCGCCGGAGCTTGTGATGAACGGCTATCAGGGCGGCTCCGGCAAGGAGGATATGCTCATGGATGTGCTGTCCTCTGTCCTCGGCGGGGGCAGCAGGGTGCTGCTTTTTTCTCAGTTCACCTCCATGCTGCGGCTTTTGGAAAAGCGCATCCGCGAGGCAGGCATCGATACACTGTACTTGGACGGCGGCACACCGCCGGAGCAGCGTCAGCAGCTCACCGAGCGCTTCAATGCGGGCGAGGGGCAGGTATTCCTCATTTCCCTGAAGGCGGGCGGCACTGGGCTGAATCTGACCGGCGCGGACACCGTCATTCATTATGACCCGTGGTGGAACCCGACCGCGCAGGACCAAGCGACGGGCCGCGCTCACCGCATCGGGCAGAAAAAGGCCGTCACCGTGCTGTCGCTTGTGGCGCACGGGACGATTGAGGAGCAGGTGGTCAACATGAGCCGTCGCAAGCGCAAGCTGTTTGACAGCCTCATCACGGCGGGTGAGACCATGCCGACTTCTCTGAGCGATCAGGATATTCTCTCTCTGTTCGGCCGTTGATTTCGATTTTTCGGCAGGAAAAGACGCTTTGAAGAGAGAATACTTTTGAGACGCTTCCGAAGGCATTTCTGCCGATGCTTTCGGATGAAAGGAAGCCTTTTTACATGATTTATCTGGACAACAGCGCCACGACCCGCGTTTGCGCACCTGCGGTCAGCGCCATGCAGCATTGCATGACAGAGGGCTTTTTTAACCCTTCCGCCCTGTATGCCCCGTCGATGGATGTCGAAAAGATGATGACCGCCTGCCGCGACCTGATTCTGAAGGAAGTTCACGCGCCGCAGGATGCGCGTGTGATCTTCGTTTCCGGAGGCACGGAGGCGGATAATTTGGCGATTTTAGGTGGCACGGCAGCGCTGCGCTCCGGCCGTGTGCTGTATTCCGCGGGCGAGCATCCCGCCGTGCGTGAGGCGTGTCTTTCCCTGCGCAATGTGCAGGCCGAGGAGATTCCCCTTGCGCGGGACGGGCGCATCAATCTGGAACGCCTGGAAGAGATGCTGGATGCGGATGTCAAAATGATCTGCATCATGCAGGTGAATAATGAAACGGGCGCGATTATGCAACTTCGGGAGGCTGCGCGTTTGCGCGACCTGAAATGCTCGGATGCGCTGCTTCATGTGGACGGCGTGCAGGGCTTTCTGCGCGTTCCGTTTGACATGAAGGGCTGCGGCGCGGATTCCTATGCCCTGTCCGGCCACAAAATTCACGCGCCCAAGGGCATAGGCGCTTTGGTGATGGGCAGCCGTCTGCGTCCGCTTCCGCGGCAAATCGGCGGCGGGCAGGAGAAGGCTTTGCGCTCCGGCACGGAGAACACGCCGGGCATTGCGGGCTTAAAGGCCGCAATGGAATGTTATCCGCGTGATCATCAGATGCGTGCCGTTAAGTTGGCGCTTTATGAAAGCGTTCTGTCCCTTGTGCCGGAGGCGTCCGTCAACGGCCCTGCGCCGGACAGCGAGTACGCCGCGCCGCACATCATCAATCTGTCCCTCACGCCGGTCAGAAGCGAGACGATGCTGTATGCCTTGGAGGGTGATAAAATCTATGTCGGCATCGGTTCGGCCTGCTCATCACAAAAGCAGAAGGTATCGCGGGTGCTGACGCAGATGGGCGTCACGGGACGCGTCGCCGAAAGTGCCTTGCGCTTTTCACTCTGCCCTGATAATACGGCGGAGGAAATGGCCGTTGTTGCGCAAAAAATCAAGCGCTATTATGATATGCTCAAAAAATACACAAGACGATAAGGAGTGGGCTTCATGCAGCAGCTATTGCAGGTTCGCTACGGCGAGATTTACCTCAAAGGTCAGAACAGACCGTATTTCATGCGCGCCTTGGTGTCCCGCGTCAAGCAAGCGGTCAAGGGCGTTGCCGCTCAGGTCTGGCTTCGGGATGCGCGGATATATGTAGACGGCATTGAGGACATGGATGAATGCATCCGCAGGGTCGTCAAGGTATTCGGCGTTCATTCCGTCTGCCCCGCCGTGCGCATGGATAAGGACGATTTTGATGCGGTTTGCGCCGAGGCAGCCGAGATGATGCGCGGCAAGACCGGCACCTTCAAGGTGCTGGCGCGGCGCTCCGACAAGCGCTATCCCATTGATTCTCCGGAAATCGGAGCGCGGATGGGCGAGTACATCCTCAGCCATGTCGACGGCCTGACGGTTGATGTACACAAGCCCGACCATCTGATGAACGTGGAGATACGCGACCATGCCTATCTGTACGTCAACGTCATCATGGCGGCGGGCGGGATGCCTGTCGGCACGAACGGCAAGGCGGCCTTGCTCCTCTCCGGCGGCATTGACAGCCCTGTGGCCGGATACATGATCGCCAGGCGCGGCGTCGAGCTTTGCGCCGTTCATTTCTATTCCTATCCCTACACCAGCGAACGCGCCAAGCAGAAGGTGCTGGACTTGGCCAAAATTCTTTCCGAAAGCTGCTGCGGCATCCGTGTTCACGTTGTGCCGTTCACGGACATTCAAATGCAGATTCACGAGAAATGCGCCGACGAGTACACGACGCTCATCATGCGCCGCTACATGATGCGCATTGCGGAGCGCATTGCACAAAAAGAGGGCGCAAAGGCGCTGGTCACGGGCGAGAGCATCGGGCAGGTCGCCAGCCAGACGATGGACGCTTTACAGACCACGGACATGGTGGTCTCCATGCCTGTTTTCCGTCCCGTGATAGGCTTTGACAAAATAGACATCATTCGTTATGCCGAGCAAATCGGCACATACGAGACCTCGACCCTGCCCTATGAGGACTGCTGCACCGTCTTTACGCCACGCCATCCCGCTACGCATCCGAAGCTGGAAAAAATCTTGGACAGCGAGGCCAAGCTCGACCAAGATGCGCTCATCGAGGCGGCGCTTGCGGGAACAGAGGTTGTAAAGCTGTAAGGAGAGATGAAAAAAGCGCTTTCCGTCAAACAGGAAATAAACGGGTGTCAGAAAGCCTTTCATTTTATGCTTTATTCTCCGCCTCATTCGCCCGAAAAGGAGCCGTTATGGAAATAAAGGTGATAGCGCATATCCGCACGGATTTCCCGACGAAATTCGGCCTGCCGCGGCAAAGCGGTTTAGCGGGCGGCCTGCAGGGGAAAATCGTGTTCGAGCGTGAATATCGTCATCCGGATGCTTTGCGCGGGCTGGAGGGCTTTTCGCATCTGTGGCTGATTTGGGATTTCTCCGCCGCGCACAGGGACACATGGACGGCCACGGTACGTCCTCCGCGCTTAGGCGGGAACAAACGCATGGGTGTATTTGCCACGCGCTCGCCGTTCCGTCCGAATCCCATCGGGCTGTCCTTGGTGCGCTTGGAAAAAATCGAAAAAACGGAAACGGAAGGCAGCGTTCTGCTCGTCTCCGGCGCTGATTTAATAGACGGCACGCCGATTTTCGACATCAAGCCCTATCTGCCCTATGCCGAAAGTGTGCCGGACGCCCGCGGCGGCTTTGCAGACGAGCACGCAAACGACCGCCTTGAGGTGGATTGCCCGGAAAAAATGTTAACGCTGCTTCCGGAAGATAAGCGTTCGGCGCTCTTGGAGGCGCTGGCGCTCGACCCGCGCCCTTCCTATCAGACGGATGAAAAAAGGGTATACGGCTTTTTGTTCGCGGGGTTTGATATCCGATTTACCGTGGTGCATAATATCATTCATGTGTTGGAATTGGTCTCACGGAATTGACGAAACATACATCATGCGGTATAATATCAGCGCTCAAGTATGCTGTAAGGAGGCTTTTGATATGAGCAAGCAGCCGACTCTGGTTATTCTGGCCGCCGGTCTGGGCAGCCGTTTTGGAGGCGAGAAGCAGACCACCCCTGTGGACGAACACGACCATTTTATCATTGACTACTCCATTTATGATGCCTATCGCGCCGGTTTTGACCGCGTGATTTTTATCATCAAGCCCGACCATGAGCAGACGATGCGCCAAAAGATCGGCGACCGTGTTTCCAAGTATATGCGCGTGGACTATGCCTTGCAGCGCATGGAAGACCTGCCCGCCGGTTTCACCGTGCCGGAAGGCCGCGTCAAGCCGTGGGGCACGACCCATGCTCTGCTGGCCGCCCGCGACCTGATAGACGCGCCCTTTGCCGTCATCAATGCGGACGACTTTTACGGCCGCGGCGCTTTTGAAACCATGTATCAGTTTTTGACCGCCGATGTGCAGCCGCATCATCATGCGATGGTCGGCTACAGGATTGAAAACACCCTGACGGAGAACGGCTCCGTTGCCCGCGGCGTATGCGAGGAAAAGGACGGTTTCTTGGCCGGCATCCATGAGCGCACCGAGATTTACAAGCGTCCGGGCGGCGCCGTGTATGTCGAGAACGGTCAGGAGACCTTTATTCCCGCCGGAACGCTCGTTTCCATGAATTTCTGGGGCTATTCTCCCGAAATTATGAAGGACTGCATGGATGGCTTTGCGCCGTTCCTTGAAAAGAATCTGCCCGTGAACCCGCTTAAGTGCGAATACTTCCTGCCGCTGGTAGCCGACCGCCTGATCAGCGAAAAATCCGCTGATTTCCGTGTCCTCCCGACCCACGAAAAGTGGTTCGGCGTGACCTACGCGACTGACCTGCAGGGCGTCAAGGATTCCTTGACCGCCATGCGCGCCGACGGCCAGTATCCCGAAGTATTGTGCGACTAAACGTACAATAACGTATAATAATCAAAAAGACACTGTCTCGCAAAATGGAGGCAGTGTCTTTTTTGATGCGGTATGGGCGAAGCAGCTCAAAGGGACGTAATACTCAAAACAGTATATTATCGTTTTTGAAGCTATTGATACGTGCAATCATCACTCTTTGCTTTTCAAATGCTCCTGCGCGTGGCGCTTCATGGCCTCGTAGGTGGCTTGGCTGAGGTCATGCTCGACCTTGCAGGCATCCTCCCGCGCCGTTTCCTCGTCAACCCCCAAGTACATAAAAAAGGCGCTCAGGGTCTTATGGCGTTCATAAACGCGGGAGGCGATGGCCATGCCCGCATCGGTCAGGGTGATCAGTCCGTCCTGATCCATCGTAATATAGCCGTTTTGACGCAGTCGCTTGGTGGCATAACTGACACTGGGCTTGGTCACATTCAGCTCATTGGCGATATCGATCGAGCGGATATACCCGTGCCGCTCCTTCATCATCAGCATCGCCTCTAAATAGTCCTCGGAGGATTCCAAAATGCGCATACCCGCGTCACCTTCCTTCTGTATTCAAAGTATCATAAGATGACCGAAAAATCAAGAAAAAAGCATAAAATGTACGATTTTTGCCGGAATCGACCGAACGCGTCTTTCGCTGCCTTTATAAGTTGGCTTCCAGCCTGACGCAGCGCCCGACGCATACGATTTCATTCATGTTTTTGATTTCGCTCTCGCAAGCCTCGTCATAGCGCTGGAGCATCACCTGAAAGCCAGCCATGCGGCTGACTTTGCGCAGCATTTTGCCCTGTGGCGTGTCCAACAGCATGATGGCGCCGTCTACGGGCGCTTGCGCCGGAACGACCAGCAGATAGTCTCCGCGCAGCACGCGGAAGCCGCGCATATCGTTATCCGGCGCGACAAAATAGAAGACCTTGTCGGGATGCGCGCCCTCGATTTTACCGTTCATGACGGGCAGCAGCCGATGGTCGATTTCCTTCATGACGGCGTTGTACACGGGAACGTGCTTGAGCACGCCGGACAGCGCATCCAGCCAAATCGAGCCGGATACGCCGGGGTCGCTGTCGGCGCCCTCGCGCTTTTCCTTTTTCGTCAGCTTCTTTTCCTGTACCGCCTGCGTCAGCTGCGGGACGGCGGACTGCAAATCCACCGTGGCGGCAATGTCATCCAAGGTAAATTCCGCCTCGGTCTGCTGCCGCATCCCCATTGTTTTGAGAATGCGCCGCGCCTGCTCGTCCGCAATGATGCGCGTCCCCTTTTCGACCTCCATCAGATATTTATCGCTGACGCCGCACTTTTTGGCCACCTGCTTATAGGTCAGCCCCTGCCGCGTCCGTTCCAGCTTAATCAAATCACCTAATCTGCTCATAGCAAAACCCTCCTGCCTGACGGTATAAATTATACCACGAAGCAGGAGGGCAGACAACTCCCCCGAATGAAGTTATTCCTTGCTCAGTTTGCTGTCGATGCTCTCGGCCTTAACGATGAGCGTGCCGAAACCGTACAGGCACAGAGAGCTGAGCCAAGAATACAGAGAGCCGACGACGATGACCAAGATGCCGACGACCGTGCCGGGAAGACCGACGTATATGCCGTTCGCTTCGTCGCCGGCAAGGATATAGCCGATACCGGCAATGATGCAAAGAACGATGCCGACCCAGCAGATAAACTTTGCAAGCTTCTGAATTTTTCCTCCGATATTTGTAAACATACCTTCAACCCCCAATGATTTATTGAGCCGGCAGCGAGGCCGACCGTTAACCAACCGAACCGTCATCGTCCTGCGGGGGCAGCGTATGGAGGGGAGCGTCCGTCGCCGTACCCGCAGGCAGAAGACCGTTCAGCGTGGTTTCAACGTTTTGGAGGATGGACTGCACGAGCTGCCTTCCCTCCTCGCTGTTCATCAGGTCAATGCGGATAGCATCCGCCGTGGCCGCATCCCACTGGGTGGGCGCCCATGCAACGGCTGTTCTGCCGTTCAAAGCGGCGCTGATGGCCGCGCCCGTGTTCATGTCCGTCCATGTCAGCGCCCCGTCCAGATAGGTGATGGACGACCGAGAGGAGCTGTTGGAGTAGATGGAGGCGGTGAGCTGAATGCTTTGCGGACCGATGCCCATGCTTTCATCCGGCTTGATGAGCAGCACGGAGCTATAGGTGCGCTCATAGCGGTTGTTGTAGGTGTCCGCCGTGTCCGTAGGCGTGGGAAGATTCAGGTTATAGGTGAAGGCGAGGTCAAGCCCCTCCTGCTCATCGGCAGAGACAGAATAATTATCCGCGTCCGGCAGATGCAGGGCGACAGAGCCTGTCCAGATGCCGTCTGCGGAGCTTTCCGCGCTGACATCGAAGGTGATGCCCTTAAAGGCGCTGAGCTGCTCGGAGACAGATTCACGCATTGCGCCCGCTACGCGCCATACATCGCCCGTTTCCTGCGGCAGACGAACGATGCTGATTTCGGACAGCGGGAAGCTCTCGGCAAAGGGCAGGTATACGCTTTCATACAGGGAAGCGCCCGTGACATCATATTGGCGCTTGATTTCGATGCTCCCGTCCAGCTTGACGTTGTCAATCATTTGCAGGAAGGTCAGCAGCATGGAGGGCTGCAGGTAGGCCGCCTGCTCAGCGGTCGAAAGCACCTCGCGCAGGAGGGACAGAAGCTGAGAATCCGAGAAGAAGTCCACAATCAGCTGCTTTGCCTCCTGCAAAATGGCGGCGGAGGGGATGGAATAGGAGATGGTGGTGATGTAGCCGCCGTCCGTAGAGCGTTCGGTCTGGGTGGAGGCATACGCCTGCATCCATCGGGTCATACTCGTTTTATAAGAGGAAATGGCGGTCTCGGCACGCTGCTGCCAGTCCGCATCCGCGTTGTTCACCGTCCACAGCACATGGAAGACGGACGGCCAAGCGTCCTTGTCCGTTCCGTTCGCCAGAAAGCCGCTGACATCAAAGCTGCGGTCAAAGGAATACACCGTGCCGTTTGGGTCAAACAGCCCGCTCTGCACGTAGGTCAGGCCGTTGGCATCCGTCCACCAGCCCGCCTGCAGCAGCGTTTCCGAGCCGAGGGATGCGGAGAGCAGGCTCTCCGTGCCGTTTGTCTGATAGCCGTTCCGCACCGTGCGGGTGTAATTCAGGGTCAAATTGGACAGCAGAGCCTGCAAAAAAGAGGCTGTGCTTTCATCCATGCCGGCGGGTGCGCCGAACATGGAGAAGGTCAGCGCGGCCTGAAAGCCGGAGCGCTCCAACTGAAGCAGCAGCTTTTCCTCCTGCGTAAAGCTCAGTGCGCCCACATCTGCCGAGGCGGAGGCGCACAGCAGCACCAAAATCAGTCCGATTGCCGTCAGCCGTTTTAACATCGTCTTTTCCTCCTTATGTTGTTGGCACTTCATCGACAGCCCAGCCGTCCGAGTTTTCATCGGTTTGCAAAACAGGAACGGCAGCGCCGTTCATCCATGCATCCGTGCGGAAAATGTGGGTCAGCAAAGAGCGGCTCTTTTCATCCAGCGTACTCAGCTTTTGAATGAATGCATTGGTCAGCTTTTGCACGGCGGGTTTTAAAGCGTTTTCGCGCTCTTCCTCGGAAAGCCCCGTCAAATCGACCGTTTCCGCGGCACTGTTAAAAGATTCCCCGCTGCCCTGCGCAAGGCGGACGGCGGCGGTCATCTGATACACGGCGGCTCGTTCGTTGAGCTTTTTCAGGGTAATCGTACCGCACAGCGCCGCGCCGTCGCCCTGAAGGTCAGATGTCCATGTCATCGTCGTCTTCACGCCGTCCTTGGTTTCGATCGTCTCCGCCGTTCCGGTGATTTTTTCGCCGTCCTTTATCTGATTTTTCAAGGAAACCTTGGCGGAAACGGAATAGCTCTTTTTATCCGACTTTCGTTTGACGGCGGAGGATAGCGTCCATGTGTTTTTCTTGGCCGTTTCCTCAAATTTGGAGGACAGGGTGTATTGAAAATTGTTGCTGCCCTTGACGGCCGGACAAGCAAAGGAGAGATACGCCCCCTTGCCCTCTTTGTAGCCGCCGTACAGCGTGACGGAGCGCTGCTCCCCGTCTGCGCTTGCCACCTTGACGGTGATTTGCAGCCCCAAGTCCGCTCCGTCCTTATCCAGATAGCGCTTGACGGTCAGCGTCCCCGCAAAGCCGAGATTTTGCCAGCAGGTCAGAAATTCGTCCTTGTACGGCGCGTCCGTCAGCAATGTTTCCAGCGGCGCGTCCAGCAGCGTATGCAGAGCCGGCAAGAGCGCGGCGGCGGTTTCCCCGTCGCAGGTGTAGACGATTTGCCTGCTCACCCTGCCGACGTTTTTGATGTTGAGGCTTTTGCTGCTTTCTTTTCCCTCCGAGTCCTGCGCAAGCCGCTCATAAAACAGCGGCAGCGTGTCCTCAAACAGCGATTTGAGCTGAAGGAAAGGAGTGAAGGCACTGCTGCTCCCCGTGAGCCCCCTGCCCTGAAGAGACAGCACCGTTTCTCCGCCGTCCAGAAGGGCAACGGATTCCTTATCCGGCGTTATGGACAGCGTGAGCGAAAGCGGAGCGAGCAGGGAGGACAGCAGCGTCTTGGCCTCGTCCGACAGATTCATCTCATCCACCGTCAGCTCGGCGTTCAGCGTTACGGGCGTCCCAGCCTGATATGCCGCCTGAAGCGCGGAAAAAGTTTCGGAGAATTCCGCCCGCGCGCAGGCGGCGCATAACAGCACCGCGCACAATAAAACCGCAAAAGTCCTTTTTTTCATACCCCAACTCCTTGCTCCGCCGTATTCCGTCCGATATATAAACGACAAAGCCTGCCGCTTTTATCCTGCCCGATGCGGAAATTTTTATGGTTGGATGAAGACATCGCGCCGTTCTGTCGCGCCGTGCCTTCATTTTATATTATAACGCACATCAGAAAAATTGAAAAGCACTGCGGAATAAAAACAATGGGCGAAAAGGAAAGCCGTGGTCGATTTTTATCCGTTTTTTCGCTGGACGAAACATATGTTCTGCGGTATCATTATCTCCATCATTCAAACGGGAGGCGCAGGCGTATGCAGGGGGAGAACAGGACGTGGCTGCTGCGCGGGACACGCGACGGCATACCGATTATGACGGGCTACCTCGCCGTGGCGTTTACCTTGGGCATCGCCGCCCGCAATGCGGGGCTGAGCGCTTTTCAGGCGGCGCTCATCAGCATCACGAACAATGCCTCGGCCGGAGAATACGCAGGCTTCACCGTTATTCGGGAAAACGCGGGCTATATCGAAATGGCGCTCATGATTTTCATTGCCAATGCACGGTATATGCTCATGTCCTGCGCGTTGAGCCAAAAGCTCTCGCCGAACACGGGCATCGGACAGCGGATGCTGCTGGGCATGGGCGTGACGGACGAAATTTTCGGCGTATGCATGTCGGTCAACGGCTATTTGAATCCCTTTTACAGCTACGGAATGTTCATGGTGGCGACGGCGGGCTGGACGGCCGGCACTTACTTGGGCGTGATGATGGGAAACCTTCTTCCCGCCCGGCTGACCGGCGCACTCAGTGTCAGTCTGTACGGAATGTTTCTTGCCATCATCGTTCCACCCTCCAAGAAAAGCCGCGTGGTGCGCGTCTTGGTCATTCTGTCGATGGCGCTGTCCTTTGCGCTCAGCCGCTTGGCGCTCGGCCTGTCGTCCGGCATGCGCGTCATTGTGCTGACGGTTTTGCTTGCAGGCGCGGCTGCTGTTTTCTTTCCTGTAAAGGAGGCACCTCATGCAGTCTGACATTTATGTGTACATCCTCATCATGGCGGTTGTCACCTATGCGATTCGCACCCTGCCGCTCACGCTGATTCGCCGCCCCATCAAAAGCCGCTTCATCCGCTCCTTCCTGTATTATGTGCCGTATGTGACTTTGGCGGTCATGACCTTTCCCGATATCATCGATGCGACGGCCGCGCCGTGGTCCGGCGTGCTGGCGCTGCTCGCGGGCATCGCGCTGGCATGGTCGGGGCGCAGCCTGTTTACGGTCGCCGTTTCCGCCTGTGTTGTGGTTTTTTTGAGCGAGCTGGTCATATTGTAAGCAAGGATTGCCTTTGCGCCGGAGAAAACCGGCGCATTTTTGTTGTCGCTTCAGCGCAGAAGAAAAACACCAGCAGAGCTGGTGAGAGGGAAAAGCT
>CAVFWQ010000027.1:0-2606 GCA_963626285.1 bacterium
CAGAACGACCGCACAATGGGGAGGTTTGGCAGTCAAGAGGAAATCAACGAAAAGGCATTTCAAAAGGTTTGTGCATCAAGAGAGCTTTTCTAAGCGGAGACAGCTTATAAAAACCGCCGCAGTTCAACAAACGGAACGCTTGCCCTTTGCGGGAATTGAATTTGCTTATTGCAGCGCCTTGCCCAATTGTTCGCAGGCGTTCAATGCATCGGCATCCGGCTCGTCTTGACAGATGACGCTGTCACAGACGAGGACGGCGCCGACCGCCCGGCAATCATCTTCCCAAGAGCGCATCCATTCACCGTCGCCCCAGCCGTAAGATCCGAAAAGGGCGATTTTTTTGCCGTTCAGATGCGGCTTGCAATCATCGAACATGGGCTGAAATTCGTCCTCCTCCAGCACCTCGGCACCCATCGCCGGACAGCCGAAGGCAATGGCTTCATAGCCGGAAGCCTGCGCGCCGGAGAATTCGGCAGCCTTAAAAATGTCTGCGCCCGCGGCCTTGGCAACGGCCTGCGCCATTGCCTCCGTGTGGCCCGTTCCGCTCCAGTATACAACAGCAATATGGCTCATTGTGTCCTCCTTCAAAATTTCCGATTCAGGATATATGTTATGCGGCCACAGTCAGCCGCGCAACATCGAAACCTCGGCGATAGCAGGAAAGGTAAACATCCCTGCACTTGCGATATAGTGCAAAAGTGCGCTTCGCTTTTGCCTCATCCTCATAGACCTTCCAGCAGCCGATGCAGCAAAAGCCGCTTCCCTTGTGCTCAATGAAGCCGATGACATCCGCCAAGGGATAATCGAGAAAAATGCCGATTTCATGCGGGAAATTCTCTCCGCATCGAATGTGTGTGGACAGTATTTCCAGTGCGACGGGCAGAGAAAAATCGGTATAGCCCTGCCTGCTCAAAAAGCTGCGGATATCCGCCTGCGAAAGCCGCTGCTCCAGCTGGTTTGGCCGATACACAAACACCAGCCCGCCGAAGGAGCAGCGCTTCAGCATCCGCACACGAACGCCCTTTCCGCAGAGCCGCGCATTAACGGACGCGATTTCGTCCTCCAAGGAGACCTCCCGCACCGGACGATAGGCAAACAGACTGCCGCATTTATGTCCGGCCAAGGTCGCCGCACAATGGCGAACCAAGGTTTCCTCAAAGTGATAGTCCATCCGTATCTCCTTGCACGGTTAAATGCTTTTAACCACAATTTCTAAAGAAAAGCCGCTGCTCCGCTGATGCCTTCGGCTTTGCTGGTTAAATGTATCTAACCAGCATAAACAGAATACCAGACCATCGAAAAAATGTCAAGGGGGAAAATTAAAAAATTTGGCTGTAAAAATTAAAAAATTTGGCTGTATATAAAAACTTCTCCCGTTTCCGCGATGATGCAGGTATGTCTGGAGCAAAAGTACCCGATACAGCCACTACGCCCAAGGCAATCGAATGGTTTTTAAAGAATGGAGTGACCTTCCGTTTTGTGAGCGCAGCTAACAAGGCTAAAATGCGGGAATATGGATCTGTTGCTAACTATACGGTTGCGGGTCTTACAAGTATTGAAACTACTTTTAGACCGAAAATGGGTGATTTCGTATTCTTCCGTTTCAAGACCTCCGATCATTGTAGTCATGTTGGCTTTGTACAGAGCTATAATTCTGCTACAGGTAAGATTCATACGATTGAAGGAAATAAAAGTCAAGCGGTTGGCGAACGCGACATCGCTTATAATGCTTCGGAAATCATCGGATATGGTCGTTTGAATTATTAATAAGAAATAAGGGATGCATAACATGGTCTTGCTATGTATCCCTCTTTTAATTCCTGTGTCATCACTGCTGTTCTACGAAAGTGTTATCACTCGACAATTGCAATGATATGTCTTCTGACGAAATGTAGTATGGTCCAAATGTCTCGATGTCGATTGAAAAATCAATTACAACCCAGTCGTCTTCTATTTTAAGCACATTTACCTTCATTCCTTCATCAAGCACAGTGGCAATTGCTTCATCAGAAGATATTCCATTTGCAGTATATCCATCATCAAGGATCGGCCAATAATATGCACTTGTGTTTGCAAGTATAGTCCCTATTTGACCGACATTAGGCCAAGATGCAAAATCAAATACTGTCCCCAGTATCAACTGGCTATTGTGCACAAAACCGCAAAATGGATCACCCGAAGTACTTTCAATATAGATCCAATCGTCCAACCTAGCGATCACATTAACTTGGATCCCCCTAGGAAACGATACCAACGGAGCTTCCGAATAAATAGGGTCATCCGTGATAAGGGCATTCTCTTTTAAGGTTGCTGTACAATAGGGTGAAGGCAGCTCGCCAACCAAAGTACCAGATTGTATCGCATCATCGTAAATCCACCCTATACGATGGTGATCGCTATCAATAGCATATTGAACTAAAATCCATTCATCTTTTCTTCCCAAAACTTGAATTGGAGCGTTTGTAGAGACCGCTGCTTTTCCGTTTGCTCCACGCAAATAGTCTTCACCCGGTCCAGAGTAGACTGCATATCGCATGTTCTTAGGAAAAACAACAGGTTGGCTTTCAAAAACATATAAATTTGAGAAATTCTCGGTATACGTTCTT
>CAVFWQ010000027.1:2616-20554 GCA_963626285.1 bacterium
ACTACTTTCGGCAAATGCAATGTTGAAAAATGCGGCGTATAAGATAAAAATTGCAAAACATTTCATGAATAAGGCATGAAGCGGATAAGTGTTCTTCATTTATTTCTTCCTTCCCTGCAACGTGTCTGAATTTACATAAAAGCATAATCACGTCTCAATTATATAACGAATAATCCTGCAAATAAATTCCCACCATGCCCTAAGATTTTTATTATCTACGCCAAGGAGTGTTTCACATGGCACTGACGTATAAACGAAAACGAGAGAAGTCCGAACCAAGGCCGAGCAAAGCGACGTCAAACGCCGTGGATTTTTGCTTAACTCCATCGTTTATGCTCAAACTTCAAGCATATGCATTCAGAGCCGAGAAGCTGCATGCAGCCAAACAGCGATTGCGGATTGCATATCAAGCGAAATGCCGCTTAATAAGCCTGTTTCCGACCGAAAAATCTTGTGCGGGCAAAAACCGACCTCACGCGGTTTCTTTTCTCCACGGCGCTTTTACGTAGAAATACAGCGACATAGCCGTTGCGACGCTCCAGCCGATGGGCCAGGCGGACCAGATGCCCCGCGTGCCGAAGGACTTGGAAAGGACGATTGCCAGCACCACGCGCAGGCAAAGGTCGACCAAGGTCGTTGTCATAAACTGCTTCATCATCGCCGCGCCGCGCAGGATGCCGTCCGTTGACTGTTTTACCGAAACGACAAAGTAGAACGGCACGACGATGTACAGGAATTCAAGCCCCGTACGCACCGCCAGCTCGGACGGCTCGTTCATGAAGAAGGAAATCAGCGGCCGGCCCGCCAGCAGATAGATGGCGGCTAAGACGGCGGTCAGCATCCAAACCATTTTCCATCCCGCCTTAAAGCCCTCGCGCACGCGTTCCGGCTTGCCCGCGCCGAAATTCTGCCCCGTATAATTGGATATGCCGTTGCCCAAGGTGGTCAGGGAGGTAATGACCAAATTATTGAGCTTGATGGCCGCCGAATAGCCGGCGATGACGCCGGAGCCGAAGCTGTTGATGACGCTCTGAATGACGATATTACCGACTGAAATGAAGCTCTGCTGCAAGGTGCTGGGCAGGGCGATCTCAATGATCTGCTTAAGCAGCCGTACGGAAAAAAGCTGCGGCTTCGTGTCGCACGGCATTTTGTGCAGGCGCTTCAGGACAAACCAGACGGCCAGCACGCAGCTCACGCCTTGGCAGATGAAGGTCGCCCATGCGACGCCCGCCACGCCCATGTTAAAAGCCGCCACAAACAGAATATCCATGCCGATGTTGGACAGGGAAGAGGCCGCCAAGAAGCAGAACGGCGTTTTGGAATCGCCCAGTGCCGAAAAAATGCCCTCGGAAATATTATAAAAGAACACAAACGGCAAACCTAAAATGTAAATATCCAGATACAGTGCGGAGTCATCGAAAATGTTCTCCGGCGTTTGAATGAGGGTCAAAAGCTGGCGATGCAAAACAAGCCCCAGCGCCATAAGGATAAGGCAGACCGCACCGCTGAAAATCATGGTCGTATGGACGGCGGTGCGGACATCGCCGTATTTCTTCGCGCCGAACAGATGAGAGACGACCACCGAGCAGCCGATATTGCAGCCGAAGGCAAAGGCAATGAAAATCAGCGTGATTTCATAGCTGTTGCCGACAGCGGCCAAGGCATCCTCGCCGATGAAATTGCCGGCGACGAGGCTGTCCGCGATATTATAGAGCTGCTGAAAGACGATGCTGCCAAACAGCGGAAGGCAAAACTTCCACAGCACCTTCGAGGGCTTTCCGACGGTCAAATCATTGTTCATGAGAAAATAATCCTTTCTCCTCTGCTTTACGGCAGAACGGAAACAGTATATAATAAATCGTCCATATAAATCATACATATATGGAATGTGAACAATATATATTTTATATAGGAGCATCGTATGAACATCACCTATGATTACTACCGCGTATTTTACTACGTTGCCCGCTATCAGAGCTTTACCAAGGCCGCCGATGCACTGATGAGCAGCCAGCCGAATGTCACCAAATTTATTCAAAACCTTGAATCCCAGCTTCACTGCCGGCTCTTTGTCCGCACAAGCCGGCAGGTGCGGCTGACGGAGGCCGGCGAGCGGCTCTATGCCCATGTGCAGATTGCGTTTGACCATTTGGCACAGGCTGAGGAGGATCTGAGCGCAGCAGACACGGAGCAGCGCGGCGTTCTCAGCATCGGCACGAGCGAGACAGCCCTGCACGGCGCTCTTCTGCCGGTTCTGCGCACCTTCAAGACGGCGCATCCTCTCGTCCGCTGCTGCGTGAACAACGACACCATTCAAAACACCGTGCAGGCGCTGTCCGACGGGCAGGTGGATTTGGCCGTGGTCGCCTCGCCCGGCGTCATCCAAGGCGATATCAAAAAAACGGCGCTTTGCTCCTATCATGAGCTTTTAACCTGCGGGCGGCATTACGCAGAGCTGACGAGCCGTACCTATTCGCTGTCCGAATTGACCCAATACCCGTGGATTGATTTGCGGCGCGACACACAGACGCACATCCTGCATTCCCAGCTTTTCTTAAAGGAGCAGCTCATTTACAGGCCGGATGTGGAGGTCACGACGGCGGCGCAGCTGCTTCCCATGCTGCTGCACCAGCTCGGCATCGGCTTTATTCCTGAATTTTTCGCCGCTGATGCCCTTGCGTCCGGCGAGCTTTTATCTATTCATCTGAAGACAGAATGGCCGACGCGCCGCATCTATCTCCTGGAAAGCACACAGCGTCCGGCCGGACGATGGGCGCAGACGCTGAAAACACTGCTGTTAAAAGAAACCTATGCTGTTTGACGGCTAAGAAATAGCTGAAATTCGTCCGAAAAATCCATGGTTGAGGTCACTTTTTCTTTTCGTATAGGATAGAGCAGGATATGCCTCCGCCGCCCTGCTCCTTCGGGGTGAAGGATATAACGTTATTTTGAAGCGCCAGCGTGCCGGTGCTGCCCTTGACCTGTCCGTCCTTTAAAAGAAGGGCGACGATTTTTTTCGTCAATGCAGGGCCGCCGCCGCGCTGAAGGCAGTCCTTCCACAAAGTGAAATGGCAGCCGTCCCGCCAGCCTGAGCAGCCGAATGCCTTGGGCGATTCCTGTACGGGCTTCCCGCACAGAGGACAGACAACGCCCTCCAGCTTGGGGTATGCCGAAGCGGATGCCTTCCCGCCGCGCTTTTTGCGGCGCTCCTCTTCGGGAAAATCGCCCTGCTTGTCGGTCGTTTTCGCATAGTCCACCAAAAAGGCAGTCATGTTGCGGATGCCCTGCATGAAGCGTTCCGTATCGCGCTTGTTTTCGGCGATTTCGTTAAGCGCCAGCTCCCATTTTCCCGTCATTTCGGGGGAGGCTATCTCCGAAGGGGCAATGTCAATCAGACGCACGCCCTTTTCCGTTGCGGACAGTGCCCTGCCCTTGCGCTCGGCGTAGCCGACGGCAATCAGCCGCTCGATGATGGCGGCACGGGTCGCGGGCGTTCCGAGGCCGCTGCCCTTCATCCGTTCACGGAGCGCCTCGTCCTCCAAGTCGCGCCCCGCATTTTCCATGCCGGCCAACAGGCTTGCGTCCGTATGCGGAGCGGGAGGCTTGGTCGTGTCCTTTTTGGCAGCTGCCTTCCGAACGCTGCGTTCGTCGCCCGCATTCAGCGGCGGCAGTGCCGCGTCCTCCTCCTGCTCCTTTTTTTTGCCGCGAGTCGGCTTCTGCTCAATGTTTTGATAAACGCTTTTCCAGCCCGACGCCCGCACAGCGCGTCCCGTTGACTTGAAGGGATAGCCCTCTGACACCGTTACAACACGGGTCTGGTCATATTCATACGGCGGATAAAACGCCGCAATCATCCGCCGCGCCACCAAGTCATACAGGGCGCGTTCATCGGGCGGGAGCTTATCCAACGGCACCGTCTGCGGGGTCGGGATGAGTGCATGATGGTCGCTCACCTTGGCGTTATCAAAAATGCGCTTGGAAAACGGCAGCCTGCCGTCCTCCTGATACGGAATATCCTTCACAAACGGCCGGTATTCCTGCGGCAGACGAAAAAGGGTCTGCTTGGCGCGTCCCATCATGTCCAAGGGCAGATATCGGCTGTCCGTGCGCGGATAGGTCAGTGCCTTCCACTTTTCATAGAGGGACTGTGCCAGCTTCAGCGTTTTATCGGCGGTAAAGCCCAGCATTTTGTTGGCATCCCGCTGAAGCGAGGTCAGGTCATATAATTGCGGCGCAAGCTCGCGCTTCTGCTCTCCCGTCACGGAGCGGACAACGGCTTTTTTGCCCCTGACCGCCTTGACGATCGCTTCGGCCTCCTCCGCCGTCTTCAGGCGGTTGTTGGTCTTTTCATCCTTGATGCTTTCGTCGAACCACTGTCCCTGATAATCGCCGAAATCGGCGGTCACGGTGTGATATTCGATAGGACAGAAATCCCTGATTTCCTTAAAGCGCTTGACCAAAATGGCCAATGTCGGGGTCTGCACACGCCCGATGGACAGAAGCGTATTGTAACGCAGGGTAAAGGCGCGGCTGGCATTCATGCCAACCAGCCAGTCCGCCTGAGAGCGGCACTGCGCGCTCTTGTATAAGCCGTCATAATCGGCGGACGGGCGCAGGTCGGCAAAGCCCTCCCTGATGGCTTCATCCGTCATGGAGGATATCCACAGCCGCTGCACGGGCTTTTTGCAGCCCGCCTTTTCATAAATCAGGCGAAAAATCAGTTCGCCCTCCCGCCCCGCGTCCGTTGCGCATATCAGGCTGTCCACCGTCTTATCCTGCATCAGCTTTTTCAAAACGGAAAACTGCGGGCGTGTCTTGGGAATGACCTTGGTCGGCAGGGCGTCCGGCAGCATGGGCAAGTCCTCCATGCGCCACTTTTTATATTTTTCGTCAATCTCGTCCGGCTCGCAAAGCGTGACCAAATGCCCGACCGCCCATGAAACGATATATTCCCCGCCCTTGAGAAATCCCTCGCCGCGCTCCGCGCATTTCAGCACCCGCGCAATATCACGCGCCACGCTTGGTTTTTCCGCAATGATAAGAATCATTCCGTTCCGCCATCCTCTGTCTCCGTTTCACCAAGCGCCGCCACCGCTGCCTCCAGCGCCTTCCGCGTTTCCATGTTGTAGCTGCTCTTGACGGTCAGCCCGTAATCCTTCTGAAAGCTCTTGACCGCGCTCATCAAATCGCGGCTCGCCTGCTTCATGTAGCTGTTCTTTTTCGGGAAATAGCCCAGCAGCTCCAAATTCTTTTGCAGCACGGCCACGTCATCGCACGTCGTATACAGGTGAATGGCCGTGTAGGCGCGTCTTTCGGGCGTGCCGTAACCGTAAATCAGCTTATAATCCAAGGGGTACGTCGCCCGCTGCACACGGTCGGGGTTGTTGCCTTCAATGACGTGTACCTGAACGGTGCCGTCCGCATCGCGGCTCACGCCCTCCACGATGGCGACATGATCCGTTCCCCGCTTACGCGAATACCAGAAAATCCACATATAATCGCCCGGCTGGGGAATGTATTCATGCTCCTGCATGTAGGTATCCGCGCCGATGAACCACTGCTCCTCGTGCGACACGGGGATAATGGCGTTATCCGAAATAAAGCGCCCCTTTTCCATAAACCACGGCGCACCCTCGGAGGATTTTCCGTACCACGGGAACATATCTTTCAGCATGGACGTCCCGTATCGCGTGTCCGCCTCATTCACGCACCATGTCAAAAATTCCGCGCACCACGCCACGCGCCGTCCGCAAAACCATTCTCCGTACTTGGACTGGTCATTCAGCGGCCCTTCGACATAGCCGATTTCTTCCTGCGCCACCTTCAGCACCAGCAGCCACGGCTGTTCCTCGATGCATCTCTCATCGATTTCCGGCGGCTGCCATTCATCGGTGGCCACAATGTTCTCCCTGTCCACCGTCCATGCGGACGCGGCACAGGCCAAACTCAAAAGCACCATCAGGCAAAGAAGAAATCTCTTCATTCGTCGGCTCTCCTTCATCCATTTGATAAATTCTTTTTATTTTCGCGCTGTCCTGCCCTTTCGAATCCCGAACAAGCAGCGGTGGCATCACCGTAAGCCCCGGCCTTCCGTTCAGATAACCCTCCAGCAGCATCAGCCATGCCGGACGGTCTGCGCGGCTGTGGACAAGCCTGAGGCGCTTCGGCTCAATGCGGGCATCTTTCAGCGTCTCAAACGCCTCCGCCATGCGCTTGGGCGGCAGACAAAGGCACAGCCGTCCGCCGTTTTTAAGCAGCCATTTGGCCGCCCGTGCGATGTCCGCCAAGGTGCATTCCGTTTCCGTTTTCGCCGTTCTGAGCGCTGCCGCTTCCGGCAAACGGCTGTCGTCCCGCGCCTCATACGGCGGGTTGCACACAACGAGCGAATACGCTCCGTTCGGCAAAAGGGTGCGGATTGAGCGCACATCGTGACAATGCACGGTGATTTTGCCCTCCAGACCGTTTCCGCGCACGGAACGCGCTGCCGCATCCGCCATTTCCTTTTGCAGCTCCACCGCATCAAATACGGCGGACGGCTCACGGCCGTAAAGAAGCAGCGGCAGGATGCCCGTACCCGTGCCCAAATCGGCGACTCTGTCATGCGGCCTGATATGGGCAAAGTCCGACAGTATGACCGCGTCCAGCCCAAAGCGGAAGCCCTTCGTTTTTTGCAGGATGAACAGGCCGTTTCGCTGCAAATCGTCCAGCCGCTCATCCGACCTTATGTCAAAGTTCAAGTTCATCGGGCAGCACCAAATAGCGGGTCATCACAAAACCCTGCTCCTTGCCGTTGATCTGCACCTCGCACCAGTCCTTACCGACGGCCAGCAGCAGCACTTCGTCGTCCTCCCTGATTTTGAGAAGCACATCGCTTTTCTTGCTGCAGCCCTGCCGCAGATTCAGCTTGCCGGAGGATGTTTGGAACGAAACGGGCACGGGCGTATCCAGTGTCCTTAAGGTCGGGTCGCGCCGAGCGTTCGCTCTTTCCTCGGCCGCATCATCCTCGATCTTCTGCTCCTCGATGATGGTTTCGTCAGCGGCAGGCTCTTCATCCGCTGGAGGCGCGGGCGTCTCTTCGGAAATCGCTTCCGTCTGCACGGCGTCTTCTGCCGCTTCTCTCGGCGCTTCGGACGGCTCAGCGGGTACGTCCGTTGCGCCCACGGCTGCTTCTGTCGTGCCGGCCATGCTTTCTTCGGGCAATGCTTCGTCCGGCGCGGCAGCTTCTTCGGGGATAATCATCTCCGCCGCTTCCGTGCTTTCGGGGTTTTCCGTCTGCTTCGACGCTTCCGTTATCTCCGGCTCTTCCGCTCCCGCCGTTGCTTCCGGTATCTCTGGCGCGTTAGCTTCTGCGGCAGCCTCCACCGCAATGGTCTTGTTGTCCAAATCATCATTGCGCATCTGCTCGTCATCGGACACGGTTTTAGCTTGCGCCTGCGTCTCATCGCCGCCTAAAATGGTCAGATACTTCGTCTGCACATAGCCCTGCGTGTCCTCATGTTCAATCAAACACCAGTTTACGCCCTTTTCCAGCACGGTCACGACCGCTCCGAACGCCAGCTTTTTCAAAACCTTGCTGTTGGACAGCGCACGCTTGCGCAGGCTCAGCGCACTGCCCGTCTTGGTGGTGATTTGGGCCATCAGCGGTCCGTTTGGGTCGATTTCGATTTCCTCTGTCGGGGACGCGGTTGCGATGGACGCCGTCAGCGTGACATCCGCCATGCGGACATAGCCCTTGGTCGTACCCGACTGAACATATACCCAATCGGCCGTCTTTTCAAACACGGTCAGGACGGTGTCTTTGGAAAGCATCGCTAAAACCGTGCTTCCGCTCAGCGGCTGGCGGTAAAACGCGGCGTTGTCCGTTGTGACATAGGCATACGTACCGTCCGTATCGGCCGCGGGAGGCGGAGTCGGCGTGATGGTGGGCGTCGGGGTGGCCGTGGTCTCTGTTTCCGTAAAGGTCAGATATTTCGTCATGACATAGCCTGTCGTGCCGTTATAGGTGACGCAGCACCATTCCTCGCCCCGCTCTAAAACGGTGATTTCCTCTCCCTTCGGAATCTGCTTTAAGACCGAGCTCAGTGTGGACGCGCCCGCACGCAGATTCAGCGACCCGCTCACCGTCGTCACCGTCGCCTTCAGGGTTTCGGAGACGGTCTCTTCTGCCTCTTCCGCCTCCGCCGGCTCTTCCTCGGTCGTCACCTCATAGCTGTCCGTACCGCTCACGACGGCAGAGAGGATGGTGTTGGTCATGGTATAACGCACCAGACGGCAGCCTTCAAAATAGAACGCCAAAATCTGGGCATAGGTATAGCCGAGCGTCCCCATATACATCGCTCCGCGCTGGCTCATGCCCGTGCCGTGGCCGTAGCGCCGCGCTTCCACCCGAAAGCCTGCAGCGGTCTTTTCGACACTCCACAGCTCGTTTGCGGAAGCATTGATGCTCATGCTGAGCGGCGTTTCCAGCTCATCAAAAACAGAAAATGTCAGCACGCCGCTGCCGGTCGTACCGTTCCGCTTATAAGTCACATAAAAGTCGATTTTTGTATACAGTCTGCTCGGCTCTGCATATTTAGGCGTATGCGGAATGATGTTGCTGACGCCCGTCACCGTTGCGCCCGTGCCGAAGACCGAGGCGGCCTTGCTGTTCAGCAGCGTCCCCAATGTGCTGTTGCTCTGCGTCCCGGCGGCGTTCACGGTAAAGGACTTGACGCGGGAATCCGGATTGGCCAAATCATACGGGTCGTCCTTCACGCGGATGTAGCTGTACGCGGTCGAGCCCCAGATATTGGAGACGGCCTCAATCTGCCCGCCGTTGGAGGCGGTGTACCATGTGCCGCTGAATGTGCCGTTCACCATCGACACGATGCCTTTGGTCGCATCCACGGCGGCTTTGCAGTTGGCATAGCCGGAGGGCGTTCCCCGATACACCTGGTCGCTTGTCGTATCCACCACATCGTACAGGGAGCTGCTTCTCGTCTGCATGGCGCGCAAGGTGTAGGTGCGCGCCGTCACCGCCTGTGCCTTCAGCGCCTCTATCGGCGCACCGTTGCCCATTTCATAGGGCAGAACGCCGTAAAGATAATCCTCGATGTATACATACACAATCGTATACAGCTTATAGCCCGTACCGCTGCTTTTGACGATGAAGGACACATCGCCCGGATAGAGGTTGCCCGGCGCTTTGGCCTGGGCTATCTTCACGCCGTTCGTTCCGTTCGTCTGATGCCGGCGCAGCCTGAAGCTGCTGCCCATGTTCGTGCTGATGCCGTTTTTCACGAGGGTGAGCTTGCCGGTGGCGCTGTCAAAATAAATCGTCACGCTGTTGCCGCTCGTCAGCGCTTGAGAGGACAAGCCGTTCACCGTGTAGCTGCCCTGCACCGTGACGGTCAACGCAGACGGATTATTCAGGGAGGATAAATAAACGCGCACCATGCCGCTCTGCGTTCCGTTCGCCTCAACCAGCGCGGCAGAGACCGGCGATGCGCCCGCCGCCTGCGCGTATGCCGGCCATAAAAGGGAGATGAGCAGCAGGATGGCCGTCAGCCTTCGCAGTTTTTTATTTCGAAAGGAGTTTTTCATAATTCCTCCAAAATTCTTAATACTTTCTTAACCTTTTATAATATACCATACTTTTTTTTGTTTGTCCACCGGATTTTGCGCCCGATAAAATGTAAAAAAATAAGAAGGCCGTATGAACGGCCTTCCGCAATCAAAGTGCAGTCAAAGCATCAGCGTTACCAACGGCAGGGTCAGCACGCTCAGCAGCGTCGTCAGCAGAACGACATTGGCGCTCAGCTCCTGTTCGCACTGATGCAGCTCCGCCAGGGACAGAACAATCGCCGCCGAGGGCACGGCGCTCAGCACCACCATACAGCCGCGGAAGGTTGCGCTCAAGCCGGGAATCTGGCTGAACACAAGGTAGGAGAGCAGAGGAAAAACAATCAGCTTCAGCCCGCACACGGCATAGGCAAACGGCCGCCGGAACAGCCGCCCGACATGCACCGCTGCCATGCGCATTCCAAGCACCATCATGCAAAGCGGCGTGGTCATCTTCCCTAAGAGGGACAATGTATCGTCCACCGCTTCGGGCAGGGAAAGCTCCATGATGTATATGGGCAGGGAAATCAGCACGGACAGCACGGTCGGATTCAGGAGCGCCGCCTTCAGGGAAATATACCGTTTGTCCTTTTTGATGGCGTAAACGCCCACCGTGAACACCAGCATATTCATGCCCGCCAGAAACGCGGAGCTGAAGCAGGGAGCCAGCGGGTCATTCGGGAACAGCGCCTTGACGAGCGGAAGCCCCAAAAAGCCCGCATTGCCAAGCACCGAGCCGATGCACAGAATGCGATACCGCGCTCGGTCAAAGCGCTTTTTGAAAATCGAAAACAAAAGCAGGAAGAAAAGAAGCTGTGCCAGCAGTGCCAGCACAAAAAACAGCCCTATCTGCGCAAACGCCTCCCTGCTGTAGGGCATGCCCCGAAAGGTGCTGATGATCATCGCCGGCCCGCAGATATACAGCAAGATGGCGGACAAGGTTTTCGCATGCTCCGTCTTGCCCTTTCCCGACTTGACCAGCGCATACCCGCACAGGATGTACACCAGCATAATCAATACATTGCTTAAAACAACGGAAAAACCCATGATGCTCTCACCCACTTCATCAAACGTACCGCTCCATTATAAAGCATTTTCCGCAAACGGTAAATAGAAAAAGCAGACTGCTGCTGGAACAGTCTGCTTTTTCATCAGCCTTTGCGCTGCATCGCTGCCGTCAGGAACTGCAAAAACAGCGGATGCGGGCGGTCGGGACGGGACTTAAATTCCGGATGGAACTGCGTAGCCACAAAGAAGGGATGGTCTGGCAGCTCAATAATCTCCACCAAATCACGCTCAGGATTCACGCCGGAAATCACCATGCCGGCCTCTTCAAGCGCTTCCCGATAGGCATTGTTGAATTCATAACGATGACGGTGCCGCTCAAACACCAGCGATTTACCATAGGCTTTCTGCGCGACGCTGCCCTCCTTCAGCTTGCAGGGATACGCGCCCAAACGCATGGTATGGCCAAGGTTTTCCAGATTCTGGTCAGGCATCAGGTCAATGATAGGATTGGTCGTGTCGGGATCGACCTCAGTGGTGTCCGCATCGGCCAGCCCCATCACATTGCGGGCAAACTCGATGCATGCCATCTGCATCCCCAGACACAGCCCCAAGAACGGCAGCTTATGCTCCCGCGCATAGCGAATGGCCGCCCGCTTGCCCTCCAAGCCGCGAGAGCCGAAGCCCCCCGGCACGACTACGCCGCGGGCGTCCTTGAGCAGCTCCGCCGCATTTTCTTCATTGATGCTTTCGGCATTGATCCACAAAATTTTCACATGGATGCCGCGCTCGATGGCGCAGTGATTCAGCGATTCCACCACGGACAGATAAGCGTCCGGCAGGGCGACATACTTGCCCACCAGCGCTATCTTGATTTCTCCCGTCCGCGCCAAATCGCGTCCCGCCAGCGCCTCCCACGCGGTCAGGTCGCAGGGATGGTCGCCCAGCTCCAGCAGCTCGCATACCTTGTCGTCCAGCCCCTCACGGTGGAACATGAGCGGCACCTCATACAGGCTCGGCGCGTCCAAGTCGTCAAACACGCGGCCGGAGGGCATATTGCAGAACATGCCGATTTTGTTCTTGATTTCGTCCGACAGCGGCACTTCGCTGCGGCAGACCAGAATATCCGGCTGAATGCCGATGGAGCCAAGCTCCTTCACGGAATGCTGCGTGGGCTTGGTCTTGATTTCGCCCGCCATCTTCAGATACGGCAGCAGCGTCACATGGATGAACAGGGTGTTCTCACGCCCCAGCTCAAAGCGGAGCTGGCGGATGGCCTCCAAAAACGGCTGTCCCTCAATGTCCCCCACCGTGCCGCCGATTTCGGTAATCAGCACATCCGGCGCGTTCTCGCCGTCGGAGAGCGCCAAAATGTTCTTTTTGATTTCGCCCGTGATGTGCGGAATAATCTGCACCGTCGCTCCCAAGTATTCGCCGCGGCGCTCCTTGTCGATGACGGTCTTGAAGATGCGCCCGCTGGTGACGTTGGCCGTCTGAGACAGGTTCTCGTCAATAAAGCGCTCATAGTGTCCCAAGTCCAAGTCCGTCTCCGCGCCGTCCTCGGTGATAAACACCTCGCCGTGCTGATACGGGTTCATGGTGCCGGGGTCTACATTAATATACGGGTCTAACTTCTGCATGGACACCTTGAGCCCACGCATCTTGAGCAGCCGCCCCAGGCTGGCCGCCGTAATGCCCTTGCCCAATGAGGAAACAACGCCGCCGGTGATGAAAATGTGCTTCGTCTGCATCCCGAATTCCTCCTCAAATCACAAAGCAAAAAACAACCTGCATAACATAGCACAGTCATTTTTTCGCTGTCAAGAGAGAAAACAGGAAAAATACAACGATTGAAAAATATATTTCAACATTGCAGCAGCAAGTTACAGACTGTCGGAAAGGCTCGGTTTTCACAAAACTTTGTTGACAGACTGCGGCGCATCTTTCATCCGCCCTTGGTATCTTTATCGCAGTGCCCGTTCTTCTTTCAAATCAGCTTCATCGATCACACGGTTTTTATAATAATACATCGAATCCTGATTTCCGATTTCTCGAATGACTTTACACGGATTCCCGGCCGCAACGGAATTCGCCGGAATATCGTGAACCACCACGCTCCCCGCACCAATCACACTGTTTTCTCCGATATGAACGCCGGGACAAATGGTCGCACCGGCTCCTATCCAGCAATTATCCTCAATGGTCACCGAATCCGTATACATATACTCCCGCATTTTCGGATTGACAGGATGCCCGACCGTTGCTATTGTCACTGCCGGCCCAAACATTACTTTTTTACCGATAATAATTTCCCCGTCATCAACGAAATTACAGTTAAAATTCAAGTAGGAACCGTCTCCTATGGTAATATTAATCCCGTAACAGCAGTAAAAAGGCGGTTCTATCCATGCCTTTGTTTCTTTCCCTAAAAGCTCATTCAAAGCCGCCATTCTGGCTTCTGTATCATCAGGCATAGTAGCATTAAACCGAATCATCCTCTTTTTACAGTTCGTCCGGTCTTCCGGAAGACCTTCGCAATAGTCTGTAAACAGCTTTCCCGCCGCAATGCGTTCTCTCATGGTCATATTATTTTTCCTCCCGTTCGCATATCATATTCCACGCTTCATCATCAATCTCTTCGTTGTGGAACAATTTTCTTTTGTCATTGTCTGTTATCTTTCCAATCACGCGGCATGGATTCCCTGCTGCAATCGACCAGTCCGGAATATCTTTCGTGACAACGCTTCCGGCGCCAATGACCACATTACTTCCAATATGTACGCCCGGACACACCACTGTATTTCCTCCCAGCCATACGTTATCCCCGATCGTCACCTCTTTCCCGTATTCAAAAGCCGAATTGCGCGTATCCGGGTAAATCGGATGTCCTGCCGTATAAATAGCCACATTGGGTGCCATCTGACAGTTATCGCCGATTTTCACCTTTGCCACATCTATGATCGTGCAGTTATAATTTGCGAAAAAATTCTTCCCCACCTCAATGTGTGAGCCATAATCACAGTAAAAAGGCGGGTTAATATATGCGCCTTCAGATTTTCCCAAAAGCTCTTTTACTATTTCTGTAATTCCGTTAAAATCCGACCAATCTGCAAAATTGAGCTTTTGCAGGATTTTTCTTCGCCTGACCTGTTCTTCTATAACCGCTTCATCTGAAATGTAAGCAAGCTGCATATCTCTTCTTTTTTTCATGTCCATAGCTTAATTCTCCGTTTCCGTTAAATTTTTTAACCATTCATATCGTCTGTAATGCTTGAATACCGCCGGAAGCTTGACCAGCTCATCAAGATTTAAGACAAAATAAACCATCAGCACCGGCAGTTTCAGTACGAATGCGGCGATGCATCCCAGCGGAACTGCAAAACACCACATGGTCACCGCATCGCAATGCAAGCCGAATTTGGTATCTCCTCCTGCGGGAAAAATCCCGCCGATTGTCATGGAATTGACGGATTTCCCGATTACATAATAACTGCTGATGAGAAGCATATATTTTAAATATTCGGTCGCCGTGTCGGTCAGATTCACAAAATGCAAAATCACCGGGGTCAGAAGCAGAAGCACAGCGCCGGTCAGACAACCCGAAAATACCGCGATTTTACATAATATATTCCCGCTTTGTCTTGCTTCGGATAAGTTGCCCTCGCCAAGCAGGTTGCCGATGATAATGCTTCCCCCATGTCCAAACCCCGTGCAGACACAAATCAGCAGATTTTTGGTTATATTGGCAATCGAGTTGGCTGCTACCGCATCTGAGCCGAGATGCCCCAAGATAACGGAATACATGGTAAATCCGCCGCCCCAGACAAGCTCATTCAGGAGTACGGGAAATACATGCTTCCAGAATGTTTGCGTGATAAAAGCATCCTTGTTCGTTATATCTGCCATTCCGATGCATAGTTCTCTTTTGGAATGCAAAATGCATATCGCCATAACCAGCCCGATCCCGTTTGCAATCACCGTGGCCAGCGCCGCGCCCGCGATCTCCATCCTCGGAAATCCAAAGTATCCGTAAATCAAAACAGCATTCAGGATAATATTGGAAACAACAACGACCACGCTGACGATAGTGCACTTGCCTACATATCCGCAATTTTTTAATATGCCCTGCAAGACCTGCAACATTCCGGAAAATACATAGGATAGCCCAATCATTTTTAAGTACTTTATCCCGCACTCAATCAGAGAAGCATCATTTGTAAACAGGCGCATCAGCAGCTCCGGCGCAAATCGTGTCGCAATCAGAAACAAGACCGAAGCCACCGCTACATATTTCAGTACCAGACCCGCGGATTTTCGCAATCCGTCAAAGTCTTTCTTCCCATAGTACTGCGCGACAAACATATTCTCCCCGATGGTCAGTGCTGCCAAAATCAGGTTAAAAACAAAGGTGATCTGAGAAGCCAGCGAAACGGCCGACAGAGAGGTCTGATTTAATCCTCCGAGCATAAAAGCATCACACGCACTGACAAGCGCAAGCATGAACTGCTGGGCCGTAATCGGGAGGGCGAGCTTCAGAATCTTATCTCCGAATTTGTTTTTCATCCGCATTTTGCTTCCTTTCCGTGCACAATATAAAGATAAACGATTTTTATTGACTTTTATACCATAATCAGACATAATAATATAACAATCGTTCGCAAGGGAGAGGATATTGATGGAAGTATGTCCAAGCACCGTTTTAAATTCGGATGCATCCGAAAATGTTGCCTACAACACGCCGGACTTTCCCGCATATATCAAAAAAGGGCAGCTCTCAAGCTATCCTCATTTTCGTGCAATCAGCCATTGGCATGACGATTTGGAATTTATTCTGATTTTGGAGGGACAGATGCTTTATGACGTGAATGGACGGAAAATCTCTTTACAGGCAGGAGAGGGTATTTTCGTGAACAGCCGCTGTCTTCATTACGGTTATTCCGATACGCATACCGATTGTCTCTTTATCTGCATTCTGTTATCCCCCCTGCTGCTTTCCGTAAACAAATATTTTACGGAAAATTGCTTAAACCCTCTGATACAGAATGTGCATTATGTTTATCAAAAACTGAATCCGTCCGTTCAGTGGCAGAATACCATTCTTCATGACCTTGAAAATCTTTATGCAGAAAATAAGGACAAGATACAGCCTTTTATGATTCTGGAAAGAGCAGTCCGTATTTGCCGGCTGCTTGCCGAAAATATGGACTGCTTCCCCGACTGTGATAAAAATGCAGAGGATATTCTGATCCTGACGGCAATGATTGGATATGTGCAGAAGAATTACGCCCATAAAATTTTGCTGAAAGATATTTCATCCTCCGGAAATTGCTGCAAGACAAAATGCACCTCCCTTTTTCGGAAATATCTGAATACTTCCCCCATCATATATTTAAACCGCTATCGTTTGGACAAAGCTGTTTTTCTCCTTCGAAATACGGAAATGTCTGTGACGGACATAGCCTATGCCTGCGGTTTTTCAAACAGCAGCTATTTTTGCGAACTTTTTCATAAATACTATCATGCCACGCCGAAATTTTACAAGTCGACAGTCAGATAATGTCTATACAATATGAAATCAATCGTGCTATACTGAGACTGCCCTCGATGGAGAATATCAAAAAGCGGCGAGCGTTATTGCCGCGGCCTGCAGGAGGGGACTCTTATCATGAAGGAGATGAGCAGCGGAATTCATAGGCAAAAATGAAAACTAATCAACAAAAGTTCTTTATTGTTCAAGAATGCTGTGGAGGTATGACGATGAAATCATTGAAAGCGTTCCTTTTTGTTTCACTGTTGCTGATTCCTTTTTGGGCGCATGGAGAAACGCAATACTATTCCATCAGTGAGCTTTCCGGCGCGACATCTGCACGTTGGAAAGAGACGTATCAAGCATACGGCAGAACAATTGATGTTGATGTGGAAATCGAAATTTCGGATGTGGCCGCAGCACCGGTGCTTTTGGTTCGCACAGCATCGCCTGTCAGTGAGACCATTACTCAGGAAATCGAAAAGCAATGCGAAGCAGCTATGAAGAAAGACAAGGTCAATTCCTATAGCTTCAGATCAACAAACTTTGTCACAAGCTATGACTATGGGACACCGCCGCAATGGGGAAAGACGCAAGATGCAGAATATGAAATGACGATGAGTTGGGACTCTCATCTTTTACTTGACTATTCCATGGATAAAGCATATGCCGAAGATAATGATTTGCTGCTTGGCGATGCGGTAGAGACCGCTCAAAGGCAGATAGAAGCACTGTATCACTGCGAAAAATTAAAGCTTACAAATGTCGCAACTTTCGATAGGACGTTTTATAAGAAAAGCAAAAAGAAAATCAGTGAAAAGGGATACTATCACCTGGAAATGCATCAGGTGCTTCATGGCATACCGTTTATGGCGAGTGTGCAAAATACATTTTCAAAAAAGGGACTTTGGAATGAAAACCTGTGGATCAAAGAACGAGGGCGCGCTTCAGCGGATGTTTGGGGAGAAAATTCATTTTTAATTGGGTGCTGGTTCTATGAAGAAAGCGATGTATTATATCAGGACATTCCGCTTCTTCCCTTTGATGAACTCAAATATCAGATAGAAGAACTGATAAACAAGGGATATGTGCGTGACATATTCAGCGTCAATCTCGGCTATGTGCAGTTTGATACGGAAAACAGTGAGGAGCAGGCATTGGTACCTGCATGGGTTGTGTGGTGCGAATACCAGCAAGAAGGCCCTCAGGCAGAGCGTACGGGACCACTTTACAATGATGGATGGCTGGAACATGAACCCTATTACCGCCCCTTGATTATCAATGCGCAGACCGGGAAAATGATCGACCCTGAGAACACCGAAGAGGGACGGTGCATGATGCCGGAAATTATGACGTGGTGAGGAAGTTCCTATGAAATTATTTTTTACTGTGTTATCCATGCTGTGTCTCATGCTGTCCCCCGACCTTGGGAAAGCAGAAATTCAAGATGTCAGCCTTCTGAGCAGCGGCAGCACCGGTGCCGTTCAGGATATATGCCCGTTTGACGATAGCCTTGCCATCCTTGGCGCAAAGGGCGTCTTTCTATTGGACTCAGAAACGGGTGAGGCGGAGAAAAAACTGGCATATGACAGTACGTCCATGGAGGAAAGCGCCTTAATCAATGCGGATGGGCAATTATACACCGTCAAGAAGCAAACAGGTGAAATCTTTGCCCTGCAAGATGAGCCCGCGCTTTTGATGAAGCTGCCGGAGGATGTGTTCACCTATGAGGAACAAGGAGAAACGCAGACGAAGGATTTATGCCGTGTCCTGGGAGCAGGCTCTGACATTTTCTTCTTATAC
>CAVFWQ010000028.1:0-20145 GCA_963626285.1 bacterium
AAAAATATTCTTTGTTTTCGTATAAAAACGCACATTTCATCTTTTCATGCATCTTGGTTCCGTAATCATAGAATGAACTGTCTAATACGATAAAAAGTCGGCGCGGGTTTCCGCTTGCCGACTTTTGCCTGACGATATCATTTTTTATCTGACCAAAGCTCCGAGGCGTAATGTATTTTGCCTTTCGTGTCTCTGAGGATGGGGTGCCGAAATATGCGACATACATACGTCCTGCGAAGACGGTACGGATGCGGATAATGTAGCGCCCGAAGAGAACGCATTCCGTCAGAAAGGGTAACCGACGATACTTCGATTACAAGGAACACGCCGTTGCTGCTGCGGAATCTGGGCTGATTGCATGAGCACCATCTCATGCTGTTTGCATTGATGACCCAGTGCCTTATTCGGAATTGTGTGAGAGCGAACTGATTGGGACGGGTTGGCATGCAACAGTATGGTTTGAAATGGCAAGAATAGGATTAGACGAAAAGCTTGACACAATCGGTATTGAATTTCGCGTTGCCATTAATAATTAGAGCCGGAAAAATAGGAACAAAGGATGTCGAAGCTTTATATCGTAAAGCGGACGGTCACGGAGAGGCCAAGCATGGTATACGGCAGATTGTCCGGCTTGATGCGGACAGTGTAGGTGCCATTCCGAGCAATGGAAAAGATGTCTGTCACCGTGCCTTCTACGGGCGTTTCTGTGGCATCCGCCGTATAAATCAGTTCGGCTCGGTCACCCCTATGAATCGTTGCGGCCTCGGCTTCGGAAACCTCGATCTCCACGCAGATCTGGTCAAGCGGAACAAGGGTCATCAGAGTCTCGTCCTTGCTCACCTGATTGCCTTGTTTAACGGAAACCGATGTGACGATGCCGCTCATTTCGGACGTTACATCGGTCTTTTTGTTGTCTGCATATTCATACAGAAGCTCACCGCGCTCTATGTATTCGCCCTCTGCGACGTGCAGATGAACCAGCGTTCCGTCAGCCTCGTAGACCTCTGTATCATTAGATACGACCGTTCCGATGCCGATGCGTTCCGTGGTCAGGAAATACGCACTACGGTAAAGATAGACCGTTTCGCCGATATAGAATTCACCGCCCGTCGCCAAGACCTGATATTCCGCACCGTTAATTTCGGAGATGATGCCCGTTCCGCGGTGCGTTCCGTCTTTTGTACATTTCGCGTACACGATTTCGCCACTGTGAACGAGCTTTGTTTCCGCCTTGTCATATGCCTCCTCCACGGTGCAGTAAATTCTGTACTGCTCCACCGGCTCAATCTCCAGAACAGTTCCGCTGACCTTTTCGCCCTCGGCGGCCTCTGTTCTTACGACCGTTCCGTCGTGTTTTGCAAACACCTTGGCAGTCGATACGGATGCAAGAACGTCTCCCTCTTCAACGAGGCTGCCGACACCGACATTCAGCGTTTGAAGGATTCCGCTCGTCTCTGCCGTCGCCTGAACATAAGCAGTCGGCACCGTTGTTCCCTCATAGACTTCAGCCTTTGCAGCACTCACCATCAGCAGCGCCGCCATCACGCAAGGCAGCAGTCTCTTACGCATACGCATCACTCTCCGACCAGCTCATTGTTGTTATTCATGGTGTAGCTTTGATTTTCGATATTGACGATGATGCCGTCCGTTGTCACAATCAGCGTATAGTCCTTGGACACATAGCCGGCCGCTGACAGCTTGGCGTGAATCGTGCCCTGCGGCTGCCAATCGGTACTCATGTCGATGGCTGTGTCGCCGAGCAGCAAACGAATGGCTGTGACGCCGCTGCGGTTCAGCCGCTTGAGTGCCAGCGCATTCACCGACCATTTTGCACCGTCCGATACAGGCGTAAGCACCAAAGTGTTTTCTTCTGCGGCTGCACGGAAAGCACTCTGCCCGTCATCCAGCGTGACATCCAGCTCCGTGCCGTCAAGCGTCAGGACAGTTTCGGCTTCTTCTGGTACGACGACCTCCAGCGCGTCAAAGGCCGTCATGGTCTTTGTGCCGGAGGCGTGCCCGTTTGTCAGCGCCTCGCCCGGCGTGACCTTGCTGCCATCTTCTTCCTCACCCATGCCGTTCGGCATTTTTCCTCCGCCTCGGTGCCCGCCGCCCCCGCCGGTCGGGGAGCCTTTGCCGTCATCGGACTTTGGCTGTCCCTGAACGAGCACAAAGGTGATGCCGGCAGAAGCAAGACGAGCGGGTGTCTCCGCGCCGCTGTATGCCGTCACGGTCAGCACATAGGTGCTGCTGCATTCTGCAAAGATTGTCAGCGGAAGAGAAAGGGCTGTTTCGGTCATCTGAGACAGATAAAGTTCGGTGTCAGCCGCATCAATGATTGTGACCTCATAGTTCGCTGCTTCTTTGAGCGCTGTCCAGCTAAAGGAGAGCGAATCAGCTGCGGTTTGATAAAATATTTTCCGGACATTTTCATTTTCGCCCTTCTGTGTGGTGTTGGAAATGAAAATGTAAAAAGCAGTCAGCTCTTCGGCAGGGTCTTTTGTTTCTTCCTTTGTAGGGTCTTGGGGTTCTCCATCCGTTGGCTCTTGCGTTTCTTCCATCGTCGGGTCTTGCGTTTCTTCCTCCGTTGGTTCTTGTGTTTCTTCTTCTGCCGAGTCTTGAGTTTCTTCCTCCATCTGGTCTTGCGTATCACCCTCTGTTGCGCCGGAAGGCTCGCCTTCCGTTGATATATTCGTACCCATTGGTGCATCTGGCGTCAGTGTTTCCTCTGCAAATGCTGCCGAATATATGAACATAAGCGCCAGCAGCAGGCAAAAGACGGTTCTATTCTTCTTCACTGTCGGTCTCCTCCGCTTCCACGCTGATGGCAGGCGTCTCTTGCTCCTTTTCCAGCGTATTCACCACCGCGCTCATGCCGTAGCGGGTGTTCGCATCGGGCGTAAAGTCCGCGTAAACAGTATAAGTCACGCTGTCGGACGTGCCGGATGAGGTGGCAAGGGCGGAAATCATGGAAATCGTGCCGCTGTAGGTCACTTCATCGTCCTGATTCCAAATCAGCTCGATACTCACCGGATCTCCGACGGAAATCATGGACAAATTGCTTTCTTCCACTTCGGCTTCAATGCGCATTGCTCCGCTCGGATAGAGAACAGCCGCAACACTATTTTTTTCCACCTTGCTGCCCTGCGACAGACTCAGTTCGGCAATCGTGCCGTCCGTGTCCGCCACGATTTGATTGCCGCTCATATAAAGACCGTCAAATTCGCCGGACAGCGTTTCAAAGAGCAGGTCGCCGCGCTCGACGGTGTCGCCGTCTGAAACGGCATAAGACACGATGCTCCCGCTGCCCGTGACGGCGGTAGGATTCATGCGGGACAGGCTTCCGCGGCCGATTCGGTCTGCTGACTTTGCCGTTGTGCCGCGGTAAATATTCACGGATTCGCCGATTTCAAACTCGCCGCTCATCACCTTGACCGTATAGTCCGTACCTGAAACGGCAGTAATCACGCCGGTTCCGGTATGTTTGCTGTCGGAATAGCAGACCAGACAGACTTCTTCGCCAACATGGACGAATTTATTTGCAGTGGCATTGTAAGCATTAGAGGTGGAAGCGGAAATGGAATACACGCTTTCACCCTCAATGTACATCACAGCGCCGTATTTTTCGGCGACGGTCTCTGCACTGTCGCCGGGCTGACCGAACACGCCTGTTACTGTACCGGATTCAGTCGCATAGACCTTCTCTGTCTTCAGCGTCGCCAACACCGTTCCGGCGCTGACCTGCTGGCCGACCTCGACCTCAACGCTTGCGACCGTTCCGCCGATGGGCGCATAGATCTCACGGGTCTCACTGGCGGCCACCGTGCCGGAAAATGAGAAGGTGTCCGCAAGAGCTGTGCTCTGCATCAGCAGTATGCCTGCCGTCAAAACGGCTGCCAGCTTCTTAACCGTGTTTTTCATGAAAATCTCTCCTTTATTGATTTATTGATTACATGGAACGCAGCGCATCAATGGGGTTGAGACGGCTCGCCTTTCTCGCGGGCGCCCAGCCGAAGATGATGCCGACGGCAGCGGAAAAGCCGACGCCAAGTATGATGGAGCTGACCGAAAGCACGAAGTCTGTCCCCAGCACCTGACAGAGAATCATGGAAAGCAGGATGCCGAGTACAACGCCCGCAATGCCGCCGATGACGGACAGCAGGAAGGATTCGATCAGGAACTGCGCCTGAATCTGCCACGGGATAGCGCCCAATGCCTTTTTGAGGCCAATCTCGCTCGTTCGCTCGGTCACGGTTGTCAGCATCATGTTCATGATGCCGATGCCGCCGACCACCAGCGCGATGGAGGCGATGCCCGCAAGCAAAGCGCTCATCATGGACAGCATGGTTTTCATCGTGTCCTCGATGCTGCTCATGGTCGTGATGGTAAAGCAATCGTCCTCAAAGCTAAACATTGCATCCATTGTCGTCTCGATTTTATCGGCAGCGGTATCAGAGTCCACGCCATCCGCCAGATAGACGGTAAAGGAGGTAACAACATTCTGATTATTCATCTTGAGCGCCGTGGTGTAAGGAATCAGAATGCTTGGGCTTCCGCTCATCATATCCACAATGCTGGTGGAATCCTCCGTAGAGAACAGACCGACCACCAAAAACGGAATGCCGTCAATATAAATATTTTCGCCTATGGGGTCTACGCCGTAAAAGAAGGTCTTCACCAGCTCATCGTCAATCAGACAGACGAAGGAGGTATTGTTTTCGTCAATGATGTTCAGCTTTCGTCCCCGCGTGACCACATCATTGGTCGTAAAGTAGTAATAGTTTTTGCCGGATACGGATACGCCGGTATCATAGCTGCCGCCGTGCGAAACCCGGGCGCTTAAGGACACGCCGGGCGTGATGCCGTCAATGATGTCCATTTCAGTCAGGGTATTTAAGTCTTCGCTGGTCATGCCTTCCTTGAGGTCGCTGCCGGAAACAGATACGGTCAGCGTTCCTGCACCCATCGAGGTAAATGAGCTGGACAGCGTGCCGGACACGCCGGATACAGTCGTAATCAGGGCGATGACCGCCGTAACGCCAATCAGAATGCCGAGAATGGTCAGGAAGGAGCGGACGCGGTTGCTCAGGATATTGCTCAGCGACATGGAGACGCATTCGCGAAGCATAATCAAAACAGAACGAATCTTTTTAAGCATCCCCCGTGCCTCCTCCCTCCGTCAGCTCGCCGTCAATGATATGCACCACGCGTCTTGCGCACGAGGCGATGTTCATATCATGCGTAATCATGATGATTGTGCGGCCTTCATCGCTCAATTCCCGAAACAGCGCCATGACCTGCTTGCCCGTTTTCTGGTCGAGTGCGCCGGTCGGCTCGTCTGCCAAGAGAATGCTGGGATTGCTCGCCAAGGCTCTGGCGATGGCAACGCGCTGCTGCTGGCCGCCGGAAAGCTGATTCGGATAATGGTTCTTCCTGTCGGAAAGTCCGACCCTGTCCAAGATTTCGCCCGCGCGTTTTTTTCGTTCCTTGGGCGGAATACCGGCATAGATAAGCGGCAGCTCAACATTTTTTTGAGCGGTCAAACGCGGAAGAAGCTGAGAATTCTGAAAAATGAAGCCGATTTCCCTGCTTCTGATATGTGCCAGCTCAATCTCGCTCAGCGCTTCGATTTCTTTTCCGTGCAGGATGTATTTTCCGCTTGTCGCCACATCCAGACAGCCGATGATATTCATCAGCGTGGATTTTCCGCTACCGGAAGGGCCTAAGACGGACAGATATTCGCCCTGCTCAATGGACAGGGTGACATCTTTCAAAATGTGTGCCTGCTCATCGCCCATCTGATAGAACTTGTTGATGTTCTCCATTTGAAAGAAAGTATCTTCCGTCATGCTCAATCACCGCCCGCTCCGCCGCGGCCTCCTCCGCCGCCGCCACCGCCGAAACTGCCGGCATCAGGCTTGGTTCCGGTATCAAAATTGCCGAAGTCGGGCATATCACCTCCGCTGAAGCTCTGCCTGTCTCTGCCGCTTCCGCCGTTAAACTGCTGTCCGCCGAACAGACCGGACAGAATGCTGCTGATGCCGCCGGAGGCCCTCTGCTCGGCCTCAACAAACACTTCGTCGCCGGAAGACAGGCCGGAAATGATTTCGACATAGTTTCCATTGCTGACGCCCGTTTCAATCGTCACCTTTTCCAGCTCTCCGTCAGCACCCTTCATCCAGACGAACGCCTGATTGGTCGTATCAAAGCTGATGGCATCCTCCTTCAGGATGACCACATCCGCAGCCTCCTCTTGGGGAATGGAAACGGATACCTGCATGCCGGGATAAACGCCGTCATCCACCGTGACATAGGCAACCGCCGTATAATAGGCGACAGAACCGGCGGACGAGGAGATGTAATTGATGGTGGCAATTTGGGACTCATAGGTCTTTTCAAGCGCCGTGACCGTCACCGTGCAGCGCTGACCGATACTGACCGACGAAATGTCATATTCGTCCACGCGCAGGGAGACCTTCATGTTGGTGAAGTCCGCCACCTGGATAAGACTTGTGCCGCTCTCCACTTCATCGCCTGTTTCTACATTGACGGCATTGACGCGGCCGGCAAAATCCGCCTTAATCGTTTCGCCGTTGGAAAGGCGCAGAAGCTTTGCGCCCTCCTCCACCTGCTCGCCGACGGATACATAAATGGCGCGGACAGTCCCCGAAGAAGAAGCATTATAGGTCTTGCTGTCCACTAAATTCAAGTTGCCGCTGAAGCTCAGCGAATTGGAAATACTGCCGATGGTTGCCGTATAGCTGTCATAAGTCACGGTGTATTCCTGCTTGAGCATGGAGTAGCCGTAATATCCTGCGCCCGCAAGGAGCAAAAGCACCACCAGCAGAAGAATGATTTTCCGCAGGATGCGTTTTCGGGATTTCTTAGGCTTTTTCATGGGCTTCATCCGTCCTCTCTTTGAGTGTTCGGTTGTTATTTTAGACCGCCAACCTAAAACATACCTAAAAGAAACTGCGCGCTTTTCTGAACAGATTTTAAGGAAATTGAAAACAAATTATGAACGGAAAATTTTTAAGCCCTACATAAGGTTTTTCATGTATAATAGGGATATATGAGGAGGTGTTCCGATGCGGATTCTCATTGCCGAAGATGAACAGATGCTGGCAAAGGCGCTGGTCGCCATCCTGAAAAAGAGCAATTACGAGGCCGAGGCCGTTTATGACGGTGTAAGTGCCCTTTCGTACCTGAACAGCGAGCAGTACGATGCGGCCATTTTGGATATCATGATGCCGAAAATGAACGGGATTGACGTCCTCAGGCGCTATCGGGAGACCGGCGGCATGATGCCGATTTTGATGCTCACGGCAAAATCGGAAATTGATGACAAGGTGCTGGGTTTGGACAGCGGGGCGAATGATTACCTGACAAAGCCGTTTGAAGTGCGGGAGCTGCTGGCGCGCATCCGCGCCATGACGCGACAGAAGGCAGCTCAGCCGACCTCTAAGCTGCTTATGGGCAACATTGCGCTGAACCGCGCCAACTATGAATTGTCCTCTCCGACCGGCAGCTTCCGCCTGACCAACAAGGAATTCCAGATGATGGAAATGCTGCTTTACAATCCGCATCAGCTCATACCCTCCGAACGCTTCATCGAAAAAATCTGGGGATGCGAAAGCGATGCCGAAATCAATGTGGTTTGGGTCTATATTTCGTATCTGCGAAAAAAGCTCACGGCGCTGAATGCAAATGTAGAAATCAGCTCTGTGCGGAATGCAGGCTATACCTTGGAGGAAAAAACATGATACGCAAGCTGCGACGGAGGCTTATCCTTGCCTCCATGCTGGCTGTATTCATCGTGCTGGCTACCGTCATCGGCCTGTTTCATTATGTCAATTATCAAAGAATTGTCAGCGATGCGGATAGCTTGCTGACGCTGCTGAGCTGGAATAGCGGACATTTTCCGAAGCCGTCTCAGGACGAGAACGGGCAGGCGGAGTCGAATCACCCGTTGCGGGAGACGCGCCGCGAACTTCAATTTTTTTCGGCAGTCTTGGCGGAGGACGGCAGCATCAGCCTGTATAATGTTGAAAAAGTTCCGTCCATCGATGAAGAAACGGCAGCCCTGTATGCGCAGCAATGCGCCGACTCGGAAAAAAACCGGGACTTTTATAAAGACTACCGCTATATTCTCTATGAAGAGGACGGCAGCCGGCGCATCATTTTTTTGGACTGCGAACGAAATCTGTCCGCCTTTCGGTTTGTCCTGCTGACCAGTATTTGCCTTTCCGCAGCGGGGCTTCTGGCCGTGTTGCTGCTGGTTCTTCTGCTCTCACGCCGGATTGTCCGTCCGATTTCCGCCTCTTATGAAAAGCAGAAGCGTTTCATCACCGATGCGGGGCATGAAATGAAAACGCCCGTCACCATCATCCATGCAGACACGGAGCTGCTGGAAATGGAATACGGACAAAATGAATGGCTGGATGATATTCGTTCGCAGACAAGGCGCTTAGCCGCTCTGACCAACGATTTGATTTTCCTTGCTCGGATGGAGGAAACCGAAAAGCTGCAAATGATTGAATTTCCGATTTCCGATTTGGTTGCGGAAAATGCCTCGTCCTTTCAGTCGCTCGCCATCACGCAAAACAAGCACTTTTCAATGGACATTCAGCCTATGCTGACCTACTGCGGAAACGAAAAAAGCATCTCTCAGTTAGTCAATCTTCTGCTGGACAACGCCGTTAAATATTCAAGCGCCGAGGGCGATATTCATTTGACATTGGGTGCGCAGGAAAAGCAGCTCGTCATGACGGTGGAAAACACTGCGGACGGCATTTCGGAAGAGACTCTTCACAATATGTTCGACCGTTTTTACCGCGCCGACCCTTCCCGCAATTCCACCGTCATGGGCTACGGCATCGGGCTTTCGACTGCCCGCGCCATCGTGAACGCGCACCGCGGAAAAATCGATGCTTCCGCCGAAAACGGCAGGTTCAGAATCACCGTCACCCTGCCAATGAATCAGGGCTGAACAGCATCTGAAATGCCGATGCCGAGGACTTCGATTTGCAGACGCTTATCCGCCGTATAACTGCCGAGCTGATTGATATATTCGCCCATGAACATCATGGTGGCTGTGCCGCCGCCGTCCAAATTATAGGCGCTGACGCAGCCCTTATCAAGGAACATCTGCGCAAATTCGCTCAGGGTGCAGCCCTTGCTTTGCTTAATGCGTCCCTCGGTCATTATCGCCACATAGTGCCCTTTTTCAACAAGACCGATGCCCATGCGCGGATTGTTGCTCTGATGGGCGCTGATATTCTTCGTCTGCTCGGTGATTTTCCCATCCTTTAAAAGCACAGGACCGAAGGACAGCACATCATACGCGCCGTCCGTTTGAAGCTGCTCCGCCGTGATGCCGTTGTAATCGTAAACACTTAGGCTGCCGTCCTCAAAGAGCGCCAAAATATCACGATTGGGGATACTGGTCGATGCTTTCCTGGCCGGGTCATCATACAGAATATTGCCTTCTCTCAAAATCACGCCTACGGACATGGTGCGCTTTTTCGCATTCCGCTTAACGCGATAATAATACCAGTCTGCGTTGATGGCGAAGACCAAATTATTTTTTTGAGCGATTTGAATGACCTCCGCCTCTTTTTTCGGGTTATCCTTTTCGTTATAGTATACCTTCAGGAAGTCCGCACCGTTGTTGACGTAAATGTCCGCCTCCAGCCAGCGCAAGGGGCGATTTTTTTTGCTGGTGTCTTCACGGCGATGAATTTCAATGCGCAGGGCATCCGAAGCATACAGCCAAACGCCGGCATCCGCATCCTGATATACAAATTCTTCAGTGCCGGACGGTAGAAAGCCCTCGGCCGTCAAGCCTTTAAACAGCGGGTCAAAAGCGCTGTTCTCTGCCGAATCAGCGTCTTCCATTGCTTCCGTCGGTTCTGTGGATTCATCGGACGAATCATCGGCAGACGCATCGGACGGCGCTGATTCCGTGAAAGTCCCGCCGTCTTTCTCGTCCGCTTCCTCTTCTCCTTCTGCCGTCAGCACATAAGGCGAAGCAAGCGTTCCATCCCCTGCTGATATGGACACAAGTGAAAGATTCACCGTGATAACGGGGCGCATCCCGACATCGGCGACTTCAACACAGATGAAGCCGATTTTTCCGTCATCCTGTAATTTCATGTGCGCATAGGTCGGGTGCAGCTTGCTCAACGTCCGCAGCCAATAAGGAGAATACTGATTTTTCCCCTGATAAACGAACAGGCCGTTTGCCTTGGCATATTCCGTGCTTTGCGACTGTCTTGATTTCTCGTTGATGAAGCCATACGCGGCATTCTTCAAATCCTCTAAGGCAGGGAGCGTCACCATGGAATGGTCATCCGCATTCTCGGTCAGCGCCTTTTGTTGCGCTTTCGTAAAGGCGGTCTGCATAAAATCGCCGTTCAGATAAGCGTACATATCGGATTTTTCCCAGCCGACATAATGCTCTGTCGGAGAGGATGGATGAATCTGACGCGCCTCCAAGATATACTCGCTCAGCAAGTAAGCCGTCTGTCCATCCGTGTTCAGCACACGCCACACGATTGGCTTTTCACTGCCGTCCGCATCAGTCGGGAATGCCCCGAAGGTCACATAGGTCAGCGTTTTTGTTTTTTTATCATAATTTCTAAGCACTCTTTCCTCTGCAACAGACACCGTGTCAAGCAGCAGCATCACAATTAAAACCAAGCAAACAAACCGTTTCATCGTCAAGCGATTCCTTTCCGAATAAAGCTTTATCTTATTCCTTTGCCACAATCAGCGGGACGCGCATTTCCTCCTCGGTCAGACCTGCATGACAGCCAATCAGCTTATGGTCGCCGCGTGCATCGCCGATGCAGTCGTAGGCGGTCGCCAAAGCAACATAATCGCCTAAAATGCCGGGCAGCTTGGGATGCGGCTTACCGGGGCCGAAAATGCCGTTTTTCAGCACCTCATCGCTCTTTTTCAGCACAAAATTTTGCGGGAACGCTTCCGAAAACGCCTTTGGGAACGCATCCGCGCACTCAGGCTTCACATGGAAGGCCGCCACCCGCGCCTCCACCGTCGGCGGACGCAGCAGCATGGCACGAAGGCTCGGATGATCCTCCAAGTACAGAAAATGCCCGTTAATCAGCCCGTGATCCGCCGTCAAAAGAAGCAGCGTATCCTTCGGCAGCTCCTTAGCGAGCCCCTGCGAAAAGGTGTTAATGGCCGCAATCTGCTCTTTGATATCCTGTGCATAAACGCCGCGGGCGTGCATCGTATGGTCAGGTTCCGGATAATAGGCATAGAGATAGTGCGCGCCGGGCTCTCGGCAGGCGTCCAGCACGCCCTGCCTGATGTCTTCAAGCGTTTGGCATGCAGGTTCGGCAAAGGGAGAAAAGATAGTCGCTTTAGCCTTGCCTGCCTCGGTGATGCGATGAAACACGGGGTCAAGCGGCATAAAGCGTTCCGCAACGGAATAATCCGCGGCCTGCCCGCCCTTTTGCGCATCCCGATTGATGAAAATATCAACGGACTTATCAATTTCTTCAAAATAAATCGTCCATCCGAGCCAGCCGTGCTCTGCGGGCGAAGCAGCGCATTCGATGGCTGTGGTGGCGGCGGTCGTCGTAGAGGGGAACACGGCAGACAACTCATGCGCAGTATGCGTGTTCAAAAAACTGTCCGCCGGACTGTTTTTTTTGAGCGCATCCATACCCATGCCGTCAAACAGCATCACAACGATGTTGCGATAGCCGCCGTTTTTTAATTTTTCGTCCAGAAAAGGCAGCGTTTTATGGTGACAGGGTGTGTCAAAATAGCGCATGACGGACGCAATCACATTCAGCCCGCAGTTTTCATAATCCGGCAAAACAATACTCATCTGTTTCCTCCCTGCGGGGAAAGCAGCTCACCCGCAAGCTCAATTTGATCCAGAATCAGCCGTAAAATCTGTCTTCCGCCGATTGCCGCACTCCCGCCCGCCATGTCCGGCGTTCGCCAACCGGCAGCCAGCACATTGCGTACGGCTGCATCCACGCAGTCAGCCTCACGCTCTAAATGAAGCGCATTCCGAAGAAGCTGCGCAGAAGCCAGCATCATGCCGATGGGATTAAGAGCATCATCTGCCTTGGCATCTTCCGAAACAACAGGAGCATACACAAAGCGCTTTCTGCTTTCACAGGCGTCAAACAGCATCATGGAAGCACCGTAAACGGCCGTTGCCATCGTGTTCAGCATACTACCCGCATAAGGTGGCACGACAAGCACCCCAACCTTCTCCGGTGAATAGAGCAGCTTGTTTACAGCCTTCGGCGGCAAAAGCTCCGTTGTGATAACGGATGCGTAATCCCTTTCCCGAACATGCACGGCCGCTTTAAAGTCCATCGCGGCCTTCCCGCTTGGAGAAACATAGGATAGAGGAAGCTCCTCCGTTTTCGCCAGCTCATAGGCATACTGCACGGCATCGCCCAAGGTTTTGATATCCAAGGAGACTGTCTGCACGATGTAAAACCGCCGTGCATCCTTTAAAGAGAAGGTGCGCGTCTTACAGGGAATATCCAGTGATTGCAGGAGGTTTTCCGCGCCCGCCACGTCCGTATCGCCCAGCAGCACGGCATCCGCCTGTTCACATGCCTCCACCGTTTCCTCCGTGAGCGGCACGTCATAGGCGCGGACGGAGGAAACGCCGATTTTATCCCGACGAATCAAAAAGGAATGGTTGAATGCCACCGCGACATCCGTCAGCACTTCCTCGGCCACGGCGCACAGGGCTTCCCCCACTGCATGACCCGGCAGAAGCAAGAGGCTGCTGCGCACAAAAGACCCCTCCGAACTCCAATGATTTTAGCAGACCGCTTAACGGGCTTCCATTTGAAGAATATTTACCCCCATATCGCCGTCAATTTCCGGCAGATGCACCGCAATCAGTTCGCTGTGTGAGGTTGGTACATTCTTGCCGACAAAATCAGCACGAATCGGCAGTTCCCGATGGCCTCTGTCCACCAATATGGCAAGCTGAATCTGCGCCGGACGACCCAGACCAAACAGCGCATCAATGGCCGCCCGCGCTGTTCTTCCCGTGTACAGCACATCATCCACCAGCACGATGCGCTTGCCCGTCACATTGAACGGCACGACCGTCTGATTTAAGACAGGCTCATCATGCGCCTTGGTCAGGTCATCCCTGTACAGCGTGATGTCCAGCACACCCACGGGAATGGTGCGGCCTTCAATGCGCTCGATATTGGCGGCAATGCGCTTGGCCATCGGCTCACCTCGCCGTCTGATTCCCACAAGGCAAAGGTCGTCGCAGCCGTCATTTCGTTCGATGATTTCATGGGCGATGCGCGTCAGGGCGCGGTTGATTGCCTGTTCATCCATCAGACTTGCCTTGAATGTCAGCATAAAGCTCACTCCCATTCCAAAGGATAACCGGACACAGGATTTTCAAGGTACTGCCCGTGCTTTTTCAGCGTAGACAGCACTGTATCGATGTAGCGGGTCTCTGTTAAGGGGGTCACGGTAAAATCGTTATAATCCTGCTTGGAGGAAATCCGGCACGGGATGATGCGGAACGATGTTCCCCACAGCTCGCCCCTTCTGTACTTAAAACGAATTTGGAACACGAAGGTCAGCATATCGCTGGGCTTATTGTTTCCGGCAAAGGAAAAGTTGCCCAGCGAATATACGATGTATTTTCCGTTGTATTCCTCAATAGGATTAATGCGGTGGCTGTGATGCCCCAGCACAAGGTCTGCACCTGCGTCGATGGTGGCTTTGCCGAGCTTCTGCTGCTTTTCATTCGGATGATAATCCAGTTCGTCGCCCCAATGATAGCTGACGATGACAAGGTCGCATCCCTGCGCCCGCGCATTGTCAATGTCGGTCGGCATATTGGCGTAAATATAGTCATAGCCGCCGTTGAAGGTCTGATACGCCAACATGCCGATTTTGACGCCCTGCGTTTCATAGACGCCCAACGTCGTCTTATTGGCATACACAACGCCCGCACTCGTCAGCGCGGCGACCGTGCTTTGATAGCCGTCCTCGCCGAAATCATACACATGGTTGTTTTCCAGCGAAACAGCCTCAATGCTGTTGTCCGAAAGGGTTTTGACAAACTCGGTCGGGGCAAGAAACAGAAAATCATTGTTCTTTTTCGCCGACGGCACCGTGACGCTCTCCGCCAAAGTCCCTTCAAAGTTAACGATGGTCAAATCGTCCTCAGACAAAAGTTCCCTGATGTTCCGCAGATAGAAATTAATGTCCCCGTTCTGCTTTTTCAGTTCCTTGCCGAAGATGGAAGAGCTCATGTTTTTGTATGCCTTGTAATTCGTGCCGATGGTCAAGTCGCCCGTCGCAGTAATGGTCACGACGGTCGTGCCGTCCTGCTGGACGACAGGCGTCGGGGAGGGCGTCGGCGTACTCGTGTCCTGCGCGTCTTCCGGAGCGGCGGACGGCACGTCAAAGGGGTCGATATACCGCTCCTCTTCCTCATCCTCCGTTGCCCACGCGGGCAGCGCCCAAAGCATGGTCAGCATCAAAAGCAAAGCAAAAAATCTGCGCATGGTATCCTCCGATATTAAAGGGAATCAACAAACATCTGCATCCGCCTGAATGCCTCCAGCAGAAGCTTAATGTCCGTGGCATAGCAGCAGCGAATGTGTCCCGCGCCGCTTTCGCCGAAGGCCGTGCCGGGTACACAGACGACCTTCTGTTCCTGAAGAAGGCGGGTGCAGAAGGTCTCGCTGTCCAAGCCTGTCCGTCTGACGGACGGGAAGCAATAGAATGCGCCGCGCGGCTCAAAGCAGTCCAAACCGATTTTCCGGAACGCATCCACCATCAGCCGTCTGCGCTGGTCATAGCTGGTGCGCATGGCCGCAACATCCTGATAACCGCTTTCCCTGCCCCTTTTCAGTGCCTCCGCCGCGGCGACCTGACTTTGCCGCGGAGCGCACATGATGGTATACTGATGAATCTTGTTCATCTGCTTGATGATGGCTGCGGGAGCGCAGGCATAGCCCATGCGCCAGCCCGTCATGGCAAACGCCTTGGAAAAACCGTTGATCAACACTGTCCGTTCCTGCATATCGGGCAGGGAGGAAAAGCAGATGTGCTCCGTTCCGTCATAGGTCAGCTCGCAGTAAATTTCATCGCTGATGACCAGCAGGTCATGCTTTTTGACCACGGCGGCGATTTTCTCGATTTCTTCGCGGGTCATGACCGCGCCGGTCGGGTTGTTGGGGTAGGGAAAAATCAGGGCGCGGGTCTTGTTCGTCACTGCCTTTTCCAGCGCCTCCGCCGTCAGGCGGAATTCATCCTCTGCTCGGGTCGGCACGATCACGGGTGCGCCGCCGGCAAAAATGACGCAGGGGCTGTAGCTGACATAGCCGGGGTCAGGAATGATGACCTCATCGCCGGGACGAATGGATACACGCAGCGCCAAGTCAATGGCCTCGCTTGCGCCGATGGTGCAGAGGACTTCCGCCTGCGGGTCGTACTTCACATGGAAGCGCCCGACCATATAGGCGGAAATCTCCTCGCGCAGGGACAAAAGGCCTAAATTCGGCGTATACTGTGTCTGCCCGTCTAAAAGGCTTTCAATGGCCGCATTGCGGATGTGATAGGGCGTGACGAAATCCGGTTCGCCGACGCCAAGAGAAATGGCGCCTTTCATCGTGCCGGCCACATCAAAAAAGCGGCGGATGCCGCTCGGCGGCACAGCACGGACGGCAGAAGAAATAAAACGCTCGCTCATGGGGACACCACGAGCCTTTTGTCGGTATGCGCATCTTCAAAAACAACGCCGTCCTGCTTATAGCGCTTCAAAACGAAGCTGGTCGCCGTGCCGGTCACGGTGTCCAGGGCAGACAGCTTTTCGCTGACGAAGAATGCCAGCTCCTTGAGGGTCGGCGCTTCCACCAGCACAAGCAGGTCATAGGCGCCGCTCATCAGATAGACGCTCTTCACCTCATCAAACCGGTAGATACGGCTGGCGATGGCATCAAAGCCCATGTCGCGCTGGGGCGTGACACGCACCTCTATCATGCCCTCCACGCGGTTGACATCCGTATTTTCCCAGTTAATCACGGGGCGATAGCGCAGAATCACACGCTCGTTTTCTAATTCTTCAATGGTCTGGGCGACCTTTTCCAGTGTTTCGCCCGTCATCACCGCCATCTGCTCCAGCGGCATCCGGCAGTCCTGCTGCAAGATATCAAGCAGCTGCATTTTCAAAGCATCCATGTGCAGGCTCCTTCGTTAAAATAATCCGGTGATGACGCCGTCCGCGTCCACGTCGATTTGAAGCGCTGCCGGCTTCTTGGGCAGCCCCGGCATAGCGATGATATCGCCCGCAAACGCCACGACAAAACCTGCGCCCGCCGATACGCGGACAGAGCGGATGGTAATGTCGAAGTTCTCCGGCGCATTGAGTTTTTTCGCATCGTCGCTGAAGGAATACTGCGTCTTGGCAATGCAGACGGGGCATTTTGTAAAGCCCTCATTCTCCAGCGTCTTGAGCTGCTCCCTCACGCCGGACGCAAATACGGCGTCATTTGCATGATAAATTTTCCGTGCAACGGCACGAATCTTTTCATGCAGCGGCAGGTCATCGGAATAGGTGAAATGAAGGTCCGAGTGCTCGCTGTCCGCCAGGTCACAAACGGCCTTGGCCAGAGCCGCAGCGCCGGCGCCACCCTTTGCCCATGCCTCACAGACACGGTTCTGTATTTCAAGGGCATTCAGCGCATCGCTTAATGCGGAAATCTCCGCGTCCGTGTCGGTCGTAAAGCGGTTGACAGCCACCAGAACGGGCAAATTCCAAACCTCGCGCACGTTGTTCACATGGCGCAGCAAATTCGGAAGTCCTTTCAGCATGGCTTCAACATTTTTTTCCTTCAGTGCGTCCCTGGAAACGCCGCCGTGCCATTTCAGGGCGCGGACGGTTGCCACCATGACCACGCAATCGGGGCGAAGCCCGCTCATGCGGCATTTGACATCCACAAATTTTTCAGCGCCCAAATCAGCGCCGAAGCCCGCCTCTGTAACGACATAGTCGCTCAGCTTGCAGGCCAGCTGCGTAGCCGTCACGCTGTTGCAGCCGTGAGCAATGTTGGCAAACGGCCCGCCGTGAATCAGGCAGGGCGTCCCCTCGATGGTCTGGACAAGGTTAGGCTTCAGGGAATCCCGCAAAAGGACGGCCATTGCGCCCTGCGCGCCCAAATCGCCGCAGGTGACGGGCGTTCCGTCAAAGCGCCGCGCAACGATAATCCGCGCCAGCCGTTTTTTCAGGTCGTCCAAACCGTCCGCCAGGCAGAAAACCGCCATGACCTCGCTGGCCGCCGTAATATCAAACCCGTCCTCGCGCGGCATCCCGCTCATCTTTCCGCCGAGACCGCTGACGATGCGGCGGAGCTGGCGGTCATTCACATCCATGCAGCGCCGAAAAACGACCTGCCGAGGGTCAATCTGAAGCGGATTTCCCTGCTGAATGCTGTTATCCGTCATGGCCGCCAGCAGGTTATTGGCAGCTGTGATGGCGTGAAGGTCGCCTGTAAAGTGCAGGTTGATGTTTTCCATCGGCAGCACCTGGGAATACCCGCCGCCCGTCGCGCCGCCCTTCATGCCGAAGACAGGCCCCAAGGACGGCTCACGGAGCGCCAGCATTGCCCTTTTGCCGATAAAATTCATGCCGTCGGCCAGCCCGACGCTGACTGTCGTCTTGCCTTCACCCGCTGGGGTCGGGGTCATCGCCGTCACCAGCACAAGCTTGGCGCATGACGGACGCTCCTTAAAGCAGCGAGGCTCGACCTTCGCAATATAACGACCGTACGGCTCAAATTCTTCCGCATTCAAGCCGATTTTTTTCGCAATTTCACCGATTGGGCGAAGCGCAGCCCGCTGCGCAATCTTAATGTCCGTCATATCTTACCCTCACCGCACAGTTCATCCGCCAAACGGATAAATTCATCAATGTCATCGGTCACAATCTTAAGGGAGGAGCGCCAGAAATCCACACTGCGGACATCAATGCCGACGCTGGCAGCCACATCCGCCACCATCTTAGACCCGCACAGGCTCAGCAGCTTATTGTACTTCGGTACGAATTCCGTACCCTGCTCCTTATACATGGCAAACATACCGAGTCCGAATAATTCGCCGAAGGCATACGGGAAGTTATAAAAATTAACAGCCGGAGAATAATAATGGCTCTTGCACGCCCACATATACGGATGGCGGATATTCCGGTTCAGCCCGTCCCCGTAGGACTTCTCCTGCGCATCCAGCATGGCGACCTTCAATTCCTCCACGCTCAGGGCATGGTCCTTGCGTCCTTCCACAACGGCATTCTCAAACAGGAAGCGGCTGTAAATATCCACGATGGTCTGCGTCGTTTCCATCAGGTAGTTTTCAAGGAGGGAGAACGCCTCCTTCTTGTCCACCTGCTCACGGACGGCGTGCGACAGCAGGGTCTCATTAAAGATGGAGGCCGTTTCCGCCAGCGGCATCGGCGCATCTATCATCAGATAGGGCAAATCGGCCATCTGTTCATTGTGCCATGCGTGTCCCAGCTCATGTGCTATGGTGCTGACATCGCTGAACGAGCCGGCAAAGTTGGTCATGACTCGGCTCTGCCTGTGCGCATGCGCTCCGGCGCAGAATGCGCCGCCGCCCTTGCCCGCACGGGGAAACATATCAATCCAGCGGTTTTCAAACGCATTGTCGATAAATTTCGCCACGTCGGGGGAAAACTTACCCATTTCGGTGATAAGCTTCTGCCGCGCCTCCTCCACCGTATAGCGCTTCGTCTTCGCACCCCTGACGGTCATCGGGGCGAATAAATCATAGAAAGGCAGTCCGTTCTTATGTCCCAGCAGCTCGCCTTTTCTCCGCAGATAGGCGCGGAATTTGGGCAGGCTTTCATCAATGGCTTGCCACATGGCATTTAAGGTTTCCTTGTCCATGTTGCTCTGCGACAGGGTCATATCCAGCACGGAGGCATATTTTTTCGCCTCGCACATGGTCTGTGCCTGTCCCTTGATGCTGTTCAGGCAGGCCGCCATCGGAATTTCGATTTTTTTGTACGCAGCCAGTTCCGCCTCGTACGCGGATGCGCGCACCTTTTCATCGGGGTCGTAGGCCAGAGCACGCACGGCGGACAGCGGAAGTTTTTGGCACTTGTAATCGACCAGCAGAGTCGCGTCCAGCTTGTCCCGCAGGGTCGAAAACGCTTCGCCGCCCGTCAGGGACATTTTCAGCATCCACGGCTCGATTTCGGCGGGCATCAGATGCTTGGCCTCCTCCTTAGCGCGAAGCAAGGCAAAATCAACCGCCTGAAGACGCGGGCTGCTCGCAATCACCTGTTCAAGATCCTCCACCCTGTCTAGGTATCGGACGATGGCGGAGCCGAACAGGCTGACATCCACAAAGAGCCGCTCCATTCTGTCCATCAATTTGGCGGCCGCTTCGTTTTCGGCATCGACAGAAAGCGTCAGGGTGGCAAAATAGCTTAAATCCTCCGAGTATTCGGCGATTTTCTCCTGCGCATCCACCAACGCTTCCAGCGTTTCCCGCTCGGAAAGACCCTTTTCAAGCACCTCATGACCGTGCTTTATCTGGGCTTTAAGCTTTTCTATATCTTCTTCGATTTTCGGGTCATCAAAGCTCTGGTAAAAAATAGAAAGATCCCATGTCCAATCCTGCATTTTTATTTGCTTCCTTCCTTATAGAATCCATTTGTTTGGATGGCATTCAGGCAGGTATCCCGGCTCTCCTCCAAATGATGGTGCATCAGCGTCTTGAGCGTCTCCAAATCCCGCTTCTGCAAAAGCTCCACCATCCGGTGATGCTCCTCATGCGCCTTTGAGCGGCGGACAATGCTGGCAATCGTCACGGCGGAAAAACGGATAATGTATTCTTCCTGGCTGTCCACCACGCTTAGAATGCGGCGCTTATCCGAAATATGCTCCAGCGTTCCGTGGAAGGCGCGGTTATAGGTCGCCAGCGCCGCACAGTCCTCCTGCTTCTGCGCCACATCCATTTCCTTTAAAATGGCATTCAGCTTGTCGATATCCTTGTCCGCAGCGTTTTCAACAATGGACGGCAGAAGCAGCATCATCATGGCGTTTCTGATGGTGAAAATCTCTTCGATGTCGTTCAGCGTAAACG
>CAVFWQ010000029.1:0-19726 GCA_963626285.1 bacterium
CTTTGCGCGGCGCTGCTGCTCGGCGGATATGCCGGAAGCGCTTGTGCTGAAGAGGGCAACGACAGGTTTGCCATATGCAGCTATATGACCTTCGGTGTTTATCCGCAGACGGCGGAAGGAGGGGACGAAACGCCGATTGAATGGCTGGTGCTTGACCGTGACGGGGATAAGGCGTTGCTCATCAGCCGCTATGGACTGGACGCGCAGCCGTATAATACAAGTTGGACGGATATAACATGGGAGCAGTGTACGCTTCGCACATGGCTGAATGATACATTCCTGAAAAAAGCCTTTACGAGCGAAGAACAGAAGGGTATTGTATTGACAAATGTGGACAACGGCAAAAGCCAAGGCTATGGCGAATGGGACACAGACGGCGGAAATAACACGCAGGATAAGATATTCCTGTTGAGCTACGCTGAAGCGAACAAGTATTTCGGTGTTACATACAATGACAGCAACAATACCAAGGCACGTGTTGAACCGACGGCGTATGCATTAGCACGGGGTGCTTATACACACAGCAGCAATAAGACAGCAAGCGGTCAAGCTGCGGGCTATTGGTGGCTCCGCTCGCCCGGCTACTATCAGCGCCTTGCGGCGCTCGTGGACTCCGGCGGCTCCCTCGACTACAGCAGTGTCGGCATCGACTACTATTGTGTTCGTCCAGCTTTGTGGGTCGATCTGGAATCTGATATCTTCCGATCCGGAAGCTGAAAGGCAGGCTGTGTGTGAAATCACGGCGGGGAATCGTCCTTCACCCCCAATGCCGCAAAACAGTCCGCTTGAAAGAACACAGAGCATAAGCAAAATCAGCGGATTCAAAGGTCAGGGAAGCATGAGCGGCATACCGAGGGCTTCCGCAGGACAGGAAGGAAAGCCCTTTCGCCGTCCGAAGCGGAAACGGGAAGCAAACCAAAGCGGTCGTGCAGCATGAGCGGCATACCGCCGCAGGGCGGCGCATGAAGGGGCATCGCCGCCGAAGGATGCTTGGGACACCCTCGCCGAAATCCTATCAACCGTCACAGGAGGAAAAGCTATGCGCTGCGGCTGCCCGCATTGCGGGGCGTTCATGGTGCATGAGGAAAACGGCAGCCATGTCGGGTGCGTGTGCCCGGACTGCCTGTACCGCTGCACCGCGTGTCTGGGGACGAACACCGTCATGTCCTTGGAGGAGATCCTGCGCTTAAAGCGCGGCGAAAGCACGCCGCGTCTGCGCGCCATTGAGGAGGATCTGGCTTCCCCGGACGCAGAGGATGATGACGGCGCGGACGGCATCGGGCCGCGGTTTGAAGACCCCGATCGGTATACGGACTGACGCTTTGCCGCGTCTGCCGTTGTGCTGAAGCGCCGTGACTTATTTCTGCGCGGATTGAGGCTATACTTTTCCCGCCGAATGCGGTACAATAGAAGGCGGGAGGGATTCAGTTTGTACACCGAACAGGATTATTCCGCGATCTCCGCGCAGCTTAAAAAGCGCGTGCTTATGCTGAGCGTTCCGGCGGTCTTGCTGCTGGGCATCGTCATCTGGTCGTTTGTCGTGCGCATCAAATGGCTGACCATGCTGCTCACGGCGCTGACGGGCGCGTACTGCGTGTTCACGCACGGGATGCTGGTGTCGCCCGTCGCCGCGTATCGGCGGCACATCGCCAATGCCCTCACCGGCAGGACGCGCAAGACCACGGGCATTTTCAAGGAGATGGAGCCTGCACCCGTGCAGCGCGAGGGCGTGCAGTATTACCCGATGCTGCTGACCGTGGGCGACCCGAACGACCCCGAAGACGACCGCCTGTTTTATTACGATGCCAATCTGCCGCGCCCCGACTGGACAAGCGGGCAGAAGCTGACCATCATCTCGCATGATAAATTTGTCGCCGCGTGGGAGGCGTAGAGGAAACAAAGAAAAAATCAGTAAAGGAGACCGAACATGGAAAATTTATCCTGCGTCCTCGTCTGCGTGACCGGCCAGCGCACCTGCGACCGGCTGATTCGGCGGGGACAGGATATTGCGCAGAAATTTGCCCTGCCGCTGACCGTCCTGCATGTGCGCACCGCGTACAAGACCATGATGGGCAATGAGGACGTGTCCGCCGCGCTGAACTACCTGTACGGGCTGGCGCGGGAGGCGGAGGCCGATATGGAGATTCTGTCGCCCGACGGCCGCGACGTGCCGAATGTCATCTGCGCCTACGCCAAGGCGCACAGCGCCAGCTACCTCGTGCTGGGCACGGGGCGGAAAAACGGGCCTGACTCCGTGCTGGTTGCCAACATCCGCAAGCTGGCGCCGGAGCTGGTGCTGGATATCGTGGAGGTCTGAGCGTGAAGGGCGGAGCGTGGCTTCCGTCCGCTCACTTTGGTTGACCGTTTTCCTGCGCGTCTGCGGGGAACGGTCTTTTTGCTGCGCGGGGGACGGCTGCGCGGGGGACGGCTGTGCGGGTGACGATTGACGGACATATGGCGGACAACTGACGGACAACTGACGGACATATGACGGACATCTGTCGTTATTCGGTTGTCTGTTGGTTGTCGCTAGGTTGTCTGTCGGTTGTCGTTGGTTGTCTGTTGGTTGTCGGCTGACGGACATTTGCCGTTATTTGGTTGTCGGTTGGTTGTCACCTGGTTGTCACTTGGCGGACAGATGCCGCCGTTTGGTTGTCAGGTGGTTGACGGTTGGTTGACAGTTGACGCCGTTTGTCTGCCACAGGTTAGGTAAGGTTAGGTTAGGTAAGGTTAGGTTAGGTCAGGATAGGTCAGGTAAGGAAAAGAGAGAGAGCAGAGAGAGACGGGACGCTCCCTCTTTTTTGATTTTCGCTTGGGCTTTTCTTTGTCTATCCTGAGCCTTTTGCGGCGTGTCGGGCGGAAAGCCCGAACGGGGCGGGGCTTGCGGCATCCGCTGTTTTCCGAAATGTAAAATCTTGCGTTCCTCTGCCGGAAAGCAGGAATTTTTGAATCGTTTGGGGAATAAAAGGGCGTGTTCTGTCGTTGTATGTGCAGAGCCCTGTCCGCAGACAGATACGCGACGCAGGCGAAAGCCCGCGCAGAGGGCTTTCATCGGGCAGGGCGAACGACGAAAGACAGAAGGTGGAGGTATCATGAAGCGAAATGCATGGCTTGTGAAGCTGGTATGCGTTCTGACGGCGCTGATGCTGGCGCTTCCGGCGTTTGCCGAGGAGGTCGCGCAGCCGTCCGCCGCGGAGAGCAGCGCTGTTGTCTCCGAGGAAAAGACCGAGGAGACGGGTGAAACGGCCGTCGAGCAGCCGTCCGAGCAGCCGTCCGAAGCGCCTTCGGAAGAACCGAAGACCGAGGAAAAGGCTGAGGAAAAGACCGGGGAAGCGGCGGAAGCCCCTGCCGAAACGGAAGCCGAGCAGCCCGCCGAAGCGCCCGAAGAGGAAGCGGCGGAGGAGGTCATCGCGCCCGAAGTCCTTGACCTGAGCGTGCGCCCCGAAGCTGCCGTGCAGGGCGAAGCCGTCACCGTGCGCGTAAAGACGCAGGGCATCGAAAAGCTGCTCCTGCTCGTGGACGGTGAGGTCTACCCCGCGTTGGATACAACGGGGCTGAAGGACGAGGAAATCGCCGCCCTGCTGCTCAAAAACGCGCTGACCGTGCGGGACGGGCAGGTCACCGTGACCGTGCAGACGGACGCGCTCTCCGTGGGAGAGCATGAGGTTTCCGTCCGCTATTTGGAAAACGGCGAATGGAGCAAGCCCCAAAAGAAAAAGACCCTGACGGTGCTGGCGGCGGAGGAAAAGCCCGCCGAGGAGCCGGTCATCGACGAGGAAATCCCCGTCGTGGACGAGGACGAGATCCCCGTCATCGATGAGACCGATGAGATCATCGAAATCCCCGTGGACGAAGAACCTACGGACGAGCAGCCCGAAGACGGGCAGGCCGAAGCCGAGGACGGCGAGGCGGCCGCCAACGCGACGACCAAGATCATCCCCGATGAGACCGCCATCACCCTGAATGTCGGCGATACGGCCGTCATCGGCTATTCGCTGGAGGGCGATGAGAGCGAAGTGACCTTCAAGTCCTCCAAGACGACCGTCGCCACCGTGGACGAAAACGGCGAGGTCACCGCCCGCAAGAGCGGCACGGCGGTCATCACTCTGCGCACCCAGAACAACAAGACCGCGACGGTGAAGGTCACCGTGACGGACGAAAATCCCCCGAGCAAGATCGTTATCGAGCAGGACAGCCCCTTCTACCTCCCGCTCGGACAGACGGACACTTTAAGCTATCTCCTGACGCCGGACGATGCGCAGACTTATGTCACATGGACGTCCACCAAGACTGCCGTGGCGACCGTTGACGCAAACGGCGATCTGACCGCCAAGAAGGCCGGCACGACCGTTGTCAGGGCGACCACCAGCAACGGCAAGACGGCCTCCCTCACCGTGGTCGTCTATGACCCGGACGTCCCCTATGCCGTGTCCATTGACCGCGAGGATGAGAGCGTCAAAAAGCTCTATGTCGCCATCGGCGAGGGGATGCAGATGAGCGCGACCGTCCTGCCGGACACGGTGCTGGACGACACCGTGACGTGGAAGACCTCCAACAAGCGGTACGCGACCATTGACGAAAACGGCTACCTTGAGGCTATCAAGGCAGGCACCGTGACCGTCACCGTCACCACCAAGGTCGGGAAGAAGACAGACAAGATCACCGTCGTCGTCTATGACCCGACCAAGCCCCAGTATGTGACCCTTGACCAGAGCGGCACGATCGATCTGGCCATCGACGATACATTGACCCTGAACGCGACCGTCTTCCCCGATACCGCCGACCAGACCGTGACCTTCATCAGCTCCAACAAAAAAATCGCTTCGGTGGACGAGAGCGGCACGGTCACGGGCATCAAGACCGGCACGGTCACGCTGAGGGCGCGCGCCTCCAACGGCAAGACGGCCTCCGTCAAGGTGCGGGTGTATGACCCGCGTGTGCCGCAGAAGATAACGCTCAATTATACAGGCACGGAGACGATGGACCTGAGCGATGAGGAGCTGACCGTAAGCGCCGACATCTACCCCGAATCGGCGGAGGAATACACCGACCTTATCTTCTATTCCTCCTCGACCAGGGTGGCCACCGTCAGCAGCGACGGCGTGATCACCCCGCGCACGGCGGGCAAGGCCGTCATCACCGTAACGACCAAGAACGCCTACCAGAAGACGAAGGTCACGGCGAAGTTCACCCTGGTCGTCAAGGACAAGTACGCGCCCAGCAAGATCACCTTTGACGAGAGCGTCATCTCCCTTGATCTGTACGACACGGCGCAGCTTTCGTATACCTTGGCGCCCGACGACGCCCGCGCCACCGTGACATACAGCACCGCTTCCAACGTTGTGGAGGTCTCCGAGGACGGCGAGATCACCCCCCTCAAGGCGGGCCGCGCCATCGTCACCGCCACCACCCACAACGGCAAGAAGGCGACCGCGACCATCGTCGTGACGGATCAGTACGCGCCCACCAAGATCAGCTTTGAAAAGAGCGCGGAGACCGTCTTTGTCGACCAGAGCCCCATCACCCTGTCGCCGACCCTGTACCCCGATACCGCCAGAGCGAAGCTCACCTGGACGAGCAGCAACAAGAAGGTCGCCACGGTGGATGAGGACGGCATCGTCACCCTGCTTTCGGAAGGCACGGCGACCATCACCGTCAAGACCCACAACAGCAAGTCCGCGAGCGTCAAGCTGACCGTCAGCGACCCGACCCTGCCGGTCAAACTGACCCTCATCAACGCCGATACCGGCGCGGAGCTGCCGAGCAAATTAAGCTGGGACGATACCGTGGACGGCAGCCTGAACCTGGGCACGATGGCCGTTGCCAAGGGCGGGGACGGCTATGACGCGGACACGGGCGACATCAAGTGGACGTCCTCCGCCGCTTCCGTGGCCTCCATCGACCAAAACGGCGCCGTGACCTACAGAAAGAACGGCACGGTGCGCTTTACCGCCAAGACCACCCGCGGCAGCGTGAGCGCGACCGTCACCGTGACCTTCACCAAGTACATCGCCGTGGAGAGCATCAGCATCAGCGCAACAAGCCTGACCATGCTGGTGGGCGGCACATTGCAGCTCAACACCTCCTCCCTGCCCGCCGGCTCTCTGGCCTGCGCGACCCTCAGCTACTCCTCCTCGGATGAGAGCGTCATCAAAGTGAGCAGCACGGGCAAGCTCACCGCCGTGGGCGCGGGCTATGCCACCATCCTCTGCACGGACGAAAAGACGGGCATTACCTCCAACCAGCTGACCTTTTCAAGCAGCTATCCGCCCACCTACCGCGCCCTGATTCTGGCGCACCCGACGGAAAAAGCCGTTGTCCGCAGCAATACGGGCGTGGAATACAACGTTACATGGCAGCGCACGACGGACGTCAAGACCATGTATAATCTGCTGAATACGCAGAATTACGGCGGGAAGAAATTCAAGATCACCACCAACGCAAACGCGACCAAGTCTGCGGCGCTTTCCGCCATCGCTTCCATTGCCGATCAGTCCAGGTCCTCGGACGTGACCGTCGTTGCGATTCTGGCCGAGGGCACGGATAACGGCAGCATCTGGCTGGGTGACGAAGCGCTGAGCGCGGCGACGCTGGCCGAGGCGCTGGACCAGATCGAAGGCCGCGTCATCGTCTTCATGGCGAACGACTACTCCGGCTACTACATCACCGAAAGCAGCGACGGCAGCGGCATGGTGTCCGCATCGTCCAACGCTTCCGCGCAGGGGCAGAACTTCAACAGCGCCTTCATCAGCGCCTTTAAGAGCCGCCAGTCCACCGTGGAGGTGTACCCGCTGGACGAGAACGGCGATCCCATCCTCCCGCCCGAACCGACCGTCAACGAGGACGGCTCCGTGAGCGAGGCGAACTGGGGCGAGCTGCGGCAGGACAAGTTCTACGTCATCACCGCCGCCTCCGCCTATGAGGAGACCTATTTCTTGGCGAACGTCAGCCGGTGGAACACCGACGGGACGGCGACATTGAACGAGGGCGGCTGCTTTGACTACTTTGTCCGCGGCTTGGCAGAGGCCGGCGGCTTCAAGGTGACGCCCAATAAGGGCGGCGCGGGCTCGGCCTCGTGGAGCGGCAGAATGGTCACGCTCCAGCAGGCGTATGTCCAGACCGCCGCGTATGTCAAAAAGTACGAATCCGCCAGCCAGAGCACGGGCTATAATTACAGCAATGTGCAGGTGTATCCGCTGAATTCCTCGTATGTCATATTCCAGCACTAAGGTTAACGCTTAACGCGCAGAGAGGGAGCCCCGCAGGGGGCTCTCTTTTCGTAAGGAGGGAGAGAGGCTTTTGCCGCCCGTTGACTTTTGGCTTGGATGGTGATACAATCCCCGCAACGGCATTGCGGAAGAACAACCCCCGCGCGCAAACCGTTCCGAAAGAGAGAGGCGGTCACCGGCTGAAAGCCGCCTTGCGGGACGTGAGCGGGGCATTCGCTTCCAAGCCGCGGAGATGAAGCGGGCGGGCAGCCCGTGCGTAGTTTCCGCCGTCGTCCGCGTTAAGGAGCTCCGAGAGGGCAGATGCAAACGTCTGCCGAACATGGGTGGTACAGCGTTGATCGTTCTTGACGCCCCATGCGCCTGTCTATAAGGTGCGCGGAGCGTTTTTTGATTCCTTCTTCCGCCTGACAAAAGCGGAAGACCGCATTCGCCGGCGCATGACCGTCTGCGCGGCGAAGCCATCAGAAAAAAGGAGACACAGGCAAATGGAGCAAAGAGAATCCTTCAAGTCCCGGCTGGGCTTCCTGCTGGTGAGCGCGGGCTGCGCCATCGGCATCGGCAATGTGTGGCGCTTTCCCTACATCGCGGGCAAAAACGGCGGCGGCTACTTCGTATTGGTGTACCTGATCTGCCTGCTCGTCATGGGCGTGCCCGTTCTGACGATGGAGCTGGCCGTCGGCAGAGCCAGCGGAAAGAGCGCCGTGCTGGCCTACAAAGCGCTGGAAAAGCCGGGGCAGAAGTGGCACATTCACGGGTGGTTCTGCCTCATCGGGTGCTATCTGCTGATGATGTACTACACCACCGTCACGGGCTGGATGACCTCGTACTTCTTTAAATTTATGACCGGCACCTTCTATGAGGGCATGAGTGCGGAGGCCGCCGAGGGCGTGTTCGGCGCGCTGCTGTCCTCGCCGGCTGAAATGGCGCTTATGACGGAGCTGGTCGTGCTGGCGGGCTTTGCCGTGTGCAGCTTCGGCCTGCAAAAGGGGCTGGAGCGCGTCTCCAAGGGCATGATGCTCGCCCTGCTGGCGCTGATCGTGATCCTGGCCGTCCACAGCCTGACATTGCCCGGCGCGGCAGAGGGCATGCGCTTTTATCTGCTGCCGTCCTTGGACACCATCCGCGAAAACGGCTTACAGAGCCTCATCACGGACGCCATGAATCAGGCGTTCTTTACCCTGAGCCTCGGCATCGGCGCGATGGAGATATTCGGCAGCTACATGAGCAGGGAGGGGGCGCTCACCGGCGAAGCCATGCGCATCTGCGCGCTGGATACCTTCGTGGCGCTGATGGCCGGCACCATCATCTTCCCCGCCTGCTTTTCCTACGGCGTTCAGCCCGATCAGGGGCCGTCGCTGATCTTCATGACCCTGCCGAACGTGTTCGTGAACATGAACGGCGGGCGCGTCTGGGGGACGCTGTTCTTCCTGTTCATGATTTTCGCCAGCTTTTCAACGGTGCTGGCCGTGTTTGAAAACATCCTCGCCATCTGCATGGACACCTTCGCCATTTCCCGGAAGAAGGCGACCGTCGTCAACGGCGTCCTGCTGGCGGTTTTGAGCCTGCCCTGCGTGCTTGGCTACAACCTCTGGAGCGGCCTTGTCTTCCCCGGCGGGCGCACCGTGCTGGATGCGGAGGACTTCCTCGTCAGCAACCTGCTGCTGCCCCTCGGCTCGCTGGTCTATCTGCTGTTCTGCGTGTGCAAATGGGGCTGGGGCTTTGACAGGTATCTGGACGAGGCCAATCAGGGCAGGGGCATCAAAATCGCCCGCATGTTAAAGCCCTACTTCCAATGGGTGCTGCCCGTGCTGATCCTGCTGATCCTCATCCAGGGTCTGGTCGGATAACGCTTTCGGGGCTGGGGGAGAGGCAGGAAAAAAATCGGGGAACTTTACGATTCAAAGCAGGATTTTTGTTGAATATGTCGAACAAAACATACAGAAGGGCGAGAGAGAAGAGCGGCAAAAGCCGCGCCTTGAAAAAATGGATACCCGATTGAGAGGAGTGACCCCAATGAAGACCACCATCACCGCGAAAAACATGGTCGTGACGCCCGGCATCACCAACCGCATCATGAAAAAGACCGCCACGATGGAGCGCTATTTAAAGCCCGATACGGAGATGTATGTGCGCCTGCGCCGCGAGCGCGACCAGCGCATCTGTGAGATCACCGTGCCGCTGAACGGCACGACCCTGCGCGCCGAATCGTCCAATTCGGACAACCTGTTCATGAGCATCGACAGCGCGCTGGCCAAGCTCGAGCGGCAGATCCTGCGTCACCGCACGAAGCTGGAAAAGCGCCTGCGCGAGGGCGCGTATGCGGACGAAACGCCCGAATTCATCGAAGACCCCGCCGTGTACGGAGAGGGCGAGCGCAAAATCGTCCGCCACAAGACCTTCCCCGTGCGCCCCATGTCCGTGGAGGATGCGGCGCTGCAGATGGAGCTGCTGGGCCATGCGTTCTTCGTCTTCGTCAACGCGGAGACCGACCGCACCAACGTCCTGTACCTGCGCAATGACGGGAATCTGGGCCTTTTGGAGCCGGAAGCCTGAGCATATTTTATCGTCGGTCATGTCCGCCCCGCACCCTTTATGCACGGTGCGGGGCGCTTTTTGGAAAACGCGCTTCAGGCTGTGAAGAATTTGCAAAAGTTTTTTGAATTTGCGGCGTCAAGGGCTGTAAAGCGGCGTCCGAATGTTGTATAATGGAAGCTGAGATCGATGAAAGTGAGGATGAGGCCGCTTATGTCAGCGCTGTGGGACGACATTCAGCTGTTTGTGTGGAACATCATCCATCGTCCCGGTCCCGTGGACTGGCTGGACATTCTGATTGTCGCTTTTCTTCTGTATGAGCTGGTCATGCTGACCCGCCAGACCCGCGCCATACAGGTTTTGAAGGGGCTTTTTATCCTCATCGTCTTTAGCTATGTTTCCGGCCTTGTGGGGCTGACCGCGCTGAACTGGCTGCTCCGCACGGTTTTGAACAGCGGCGCGCTGGTGCTGGTGATCTTGTTCCAGCCGGAGCTGCGCCGCGCTCTGGAGCAGCTCGGCCTGGGCACAAAAATCGACCGCCTGCGCGACAAAAAGAGCGAGAATGCGCGCATCGTGGAGGAAATCACCCAGTGCTGCCTGCGCCTGTCCAAGCGGCGCGTGGGCGCGCTGATCGTGTTTGAGCAAAAGAGCGGCCTCAAGGACATCATCGAGACCGGCACGCAGATAGATTCCATCATTTCCGCGCCGCTTCTGGAAAACATTTTCGAACCGAACACGCCCCTGCACGACGGCGCGGTGATCATCCGCGGCCAGCGCGTGGTGGCGGCGGCCTGCGTGCTGACGCTGAGCGAATCCAACGGCCTTTCCCGCGATTTGGGCACCCGTCACCGCGCAGCGCTTGGCATCAGCGAAATGAGCGATGCGGTCGCCCTGATCGTGTCCGAGGAGACGGGCATCATCTCCATGACGAGGAACGGCCGCATGACGCGCCATCTGGATGCGGAGGGGCTGACCCGCGCCCTGACCGGCCTGTACGCCGACAAGCCGTCGCCCCTGCGTGCGGCGGCGCGCTCCGTCTTCAAAAGGAGGGAAAAGTCTGATGTCTGAGCATGAGCATAAAACGGACACAGGAAAGACGCCCTCCCGCCTTGCCGCCGTCGGGGAGCTGTTCAAGCACCTTTGGCTGATGCTCCTGCACAACTGGGCATGGAAGCTGCTGAGCCTGCTTCTGGCCGTCTGTCTCTGGGGCGGGCTGATTCTTCAGGACAATACCCTGGTGCGCTCCAAGACCATCTCGGACGTCACCATCAGCGTCGTCAACGCGGATGTTTTGCAGCGCAGCGGCTTTGTCGTGGTGTCCGGTCTGGAGGAGGACGTCCTCACCGACGTGCGCATCAAGGTGGACGTGCCGCAGAAATATTATAATCAGGTTACGGCGGCGAACTACAACGTCCGCGTGGATTTGAGCAAAATCAAGGCCGCGGGGGAGCAGACGCTGAATGTCATCGCCACCTCCAGCTCCGCCTACGGCACGGTCACGAGCATGTCCGTCTCGCAGATCACCGTGACGGTGGAGGAGTATGTCGTGCGCTCCCGCATCCCCGTGCGCGTGGCCATGACGGGCGAGCTGCCGGATAACCTGTACGGTGATACGCCCTCGGCCGACCCGACCTATGTGTCCGTCGCCGGGCCTAAATCCAAGGTGGAGAACATCGTGCGCTGCAAGGCGCTGTATGACGTGAGCGGGCTGTCCCTGGAGGCTGGGACGGAGCGCACGGCCGTCCCCTTCGTGCTGTGCGACCGCGCCGATGAGGTCATCGACATGGAAGGCATCACCGTCAGCACCACCGCCGGCAACATTCTGCTGGACGCCGTCACGGTGGAGCAGACCTTCTACCCGCTCTACAGCCTGCCCGTTTCCACGGAAGGGCTGCTGACGGGAACGCCGCTTTCGGGCTATGAGGTGAAGGGCATCAGCGTCGAGCCGTCCGTCGTCGACATCGCCTTCCGCACGGAAACCGAGCTGGACGCCGTCTATCTGGCGGGCGTTATCGACATCACCGATGCGACCTCCTCCATTGTCGCCGCCATTTCGCTGGATAAGCCGAGCAAGAATGTGTATATGAGCACGTACAAGGTGTACATCACCGTGCAGATAGGGCCTGTCGGAGAAACGAGGGAATGAATACTTTTGCCAGAACGCTGATCACGTTCCTGTTCGGCTGGCTTCGCAGGCTGCTTCAGAACCTGCTGGCCTTCTTTTCCGAGGGCACGGGCAGCGGCCTTTTGACATGGCTGGGCGAGCATTGGCTGCACATCCTCATCCTGCTGATCGTACTCGGCGTTGCGGGCGACTTTGCCGTCTGGATGGTGCGCTGGCGGCCTTATCTCATCTGGCGCGCATGGCGGCAAAAGTTCAGGCGCCGCCTGAAAGGCAGGGAGGAGCGGCTGTTCACGCAGGGCTATCGAGAGGGCGTGGCCGGCATCGCACAGCGGAGAGAGAGCGGCCGAAAGCTTGCGGACGGAAACCGGCAAGCGGAAACAGCCGTTCCATGGGCGGAAGAGCCGCCTGCTCAGAATGTCCATTGGGCGGAAGAGAGCGCACCGCAGACAGCGGAAGAAATGCCGCCCGTATGGACGCAGATGGCGCCGAATCCCGCGCCCGCGGCGCAGACAAGGCAGGAAAGTCCCCTGTATTTGGAGGAGCTTTACGAGCCGAAAAAGCCCGTTTCGCAGCAGCCGAGGGAGAGAAAGCGCCGCAGCGAGCGCCGTCGGCAGGGCTTGAGCGGCGCGTGGCTGGCCGTGCGTGAGCGGCTGAACTGGGCGGAGGAGGACGAGGTCATGCTGGACGGGCTCCCGCCGGCGGTCGACAGGCAGGATGCGTTTTACGCGCCCGTTCTGCCGCCGGATGAGCATCAGGGCGGGAATCAGGCATGAAGCTGCCCGCCGCGTTTGAAAAACAGATGCGGGAGATGCTGGGCGCTGAGGCGGAGGCGTTTTTAAACGCTCTGCAGGCGCCTTATTTTCGTGCCGTCCGCATGAACCCAAGGAAGAGGACCGCTCCGCCCAAAGAGGCGCCGGAGGCCGTCCCATGGGCGGAAAACGCCTATTACATACCGCCTGAATCCCTGCTCGGCGCGTCCGTTCAGCATACGGCGGGCGCGTTTTATTTGCAGGAGCCGAGCGCGATGGCAGCCGCCGCCGCGCTGGATGTGCAGGCAGATGACGTAGTATTGGACTTGTGCGCGGCGCCCGGCGGGAAGTCCACGCAGATGGCGGCGCGGCTCAGGGGCGGAACGCTCGTCGCCAATGAGATAAACCCCGCCCGTGCGCAGACGCTTTCCTCCAATATCGAGCGTTTGGGCATCCCGAATGCCATCGTGACCTCCGCAGCGCCGGATATGCTGGCGGCGCGGTGGCCGCATGTGTTTGACAGGATTCTGGTGGATGCGCCGTGCAGCGGCGAAGGAATGTTCCGGCGGCATCCGGAGGCGGCGGGGGAATGGACGGCGCAGTCGCCGGAGGGCTGTGCGGCGCGTCAGCGGGGCATTCTGGAGGCTGCCGCGGCCATGCTCCGCTCCGGCGGGCGCATGGTGTACAGCACCTGCACCTTCAACCGCATGGAAAACGATGAACAGATAGCCCGCTTTCTGGCGCTGCACCCCGAATTTTCGCTCATACCCTTTTCTCTGAACGGGCTGCCGCCCGCTTCGGACGGCATGCTGCATATCTGGCCGCACCGCACCCGCGGCGAGGGGCATTTTGTCGCCCTGCTGGAAAAAAGCGGAAGCCCCGAAAAGCGCGTGCCGTGGCGCTGTCCCGTCCCCCAGAAGGAGGAAGGGCGCATCGCGGAGCGGTTTTTGGCTGAATATGCCGCCGCGCCGCATGCGGCAAACGGCGTGTTTGCGGGGCGCATCATCGAAGCGCCCGCCTTTTTGCCGCCGCTGGACAAAATCAGGGTGCTGCGGCTCGGCCTGCACTTGGGCGCGATGAAGGGCAGAACCTTCCTGCCCGACCACGCGCTGGCGGTGTCGGACGGCTTTTTGCAGACCGTCCCGCTGAATGAGGAGCAGGCGAGGCTGTACCTGCACGGCGAGACGCTGCCCGCGCCGGAAAATGTGCGCGGCTTTGTTGCCCTCACCTTTGACGGCCTGCCGCTGGGTTGCGGCAAGGCTTCGGAGGGGCAAATCAAGAATCATTATCCGAAGGGGCTGAGAAAATGATGCGAAGAATGGTATGCGCCGTGTTTGCGCTGATGCTGCTCTGCGTTTGTGCGCTTGCGGAGGAAAATACGGCAACGGCGGCGGAGCTGTTTGCGCTCCATCCGGCGCCCGACGTCCCGCTTTCCGGCGACCCGTACATTGACCCGCTGCTCCGCCTTGTCAACAAGCAGAACGGCCTGCCGTGGGACTATGTGCCGGAGCTTCGGGAGGTCAATGTCCTGCACAAAAAGGGCATTGCGACCCAGCAGATGGTGCCTGAAGCTGCGGACGCGCTGGAGGAGATGTTTTCGGCGGCGGAACAGGACGGCATCATTTTGGCCGCCGTGTCCGGCTACCGCTCCTATTCGGCACAGAAGCTGATTTACAACCGCAAGGTGGAGGAGCGCGGCAGCGCTGCCAGCCTGACGAGCGCACCGCCGGGGCATTCCGAGCATCAGCTCGGGCTGGCGATGGACGTGTCCAGCGCCTCCATTTCCTACCGCCTGAACGCCGCCTTTGCCGACACCAAGGAGGGTCAATGGCTGGCGGCGCACTGCGCGGAGTACGGCTTTATCATCCGCTACAAAAAGGAATGGACGGACATCACCGGCTATAAGCGCGAGCCGTGGCACGTCCGCTATATCGGCCGTGAACACGCCCGCCTTGTGACGGAGCTGAACGTCCCCTATGAGACCTACTTGGCCTATCTGGAGCTGTGCTGGAGCAGCAAAAACCTTGATATTCCGCAATGATAAAAGAGAGGCCGTTCCCGACGAACGCCTCTCTTTTGATATAGGCCAATGATTACAGGCCTGTCTGCATCAGATCCTCCATGCCGTATAAGCCCGAAGGCCTGCCGATAATAAAGCGGGCGGCGCGGAGCGCGCCCAAGGCAAAGATGGTGCGGCTCTGGGCGCTGTGGGTGATGGTCAGCGTCTCGTATTCGCCCAGAAAGTCGATTTCATGCTCGCCCGCCAGCGTCCCGCCGCGTACGGCGTGGACGGCGATCTCGTTGTCCGTTCGCTTGCAGGACGCGCCGCTGCGCCCGAAGCGCGGCTCGGTCTTGTCATCGGACAGCGCATTCAGCAGCGTCAGCGCCGTGCCGCTGGGGGCATCGGCCTTGCCGCGGTGGTGCTTTTCGATGATTTCAATGTCAAGATCCGGCAGCAGCGCCTTCGCCTGCTTTGCAAGCCTGTTTAAGACATACACGCCCACGCTCAGATTGGCGCTTTGAAAAACGGGGATGCGTTCGGCAGCCTCGGCGATGCTGCTTCGGTCGGCCTCGGTATAGCCGGTCGCCGCCAGCACGCAGGGAAGACGCCGGTCAAGCGCATAGGCGAGCAAATCGGGCAGCAGGGCAGGACGCGAAAAATCAATCAGCACATCCGCTTCGCCCCGGCATTCCCCAAAGCGGGGGAACACGGGGAAAGAGGCTTGAAAGCCCGTGTCCGCGTCCACGCCGAAGGCAACGGCAAAGCCCGCGGCCTCCGCGTTTGCGGCGATTTCGCGCCCCATGCGCCCCGCCGCGCCGGAAAGCAAAATTGTATTCATAGCAGCTCCTGTTTTTTCATTTCCGCCCGCAGCTTTTCCCGGCCTGCCTCGCTCATCGGCACGAGCGGCAGCCGCAGGGTCTCCTCCGCCATGCCCATCAGATGCAGGGCGCACTTGACGGGAATGGGGCTGACCTCGGAGAAGAGAAGGCGGATCAGCGGCATCATGCGGATTTGCAGCGCGGCGGCCTTCCCGTGATCGCCCCGCAGACAGGCGTCCGCCATCTGCGCGGTCTCGCGGGGACAGATGTTGGACAGGACGGAGATCGTCCCCAAAGCGCCCAGAGACATCATCGCCACATTCATTTCATCCGCGCCGGAATAGACGGTCAGCTTGTCCCCGACGCAGGCGAAAATATCCGCGACCCGGCCGATGTCGCCGCCGGCCTCCTTGAGCGCGATGATGTTGTCGTGCTCGGCAAGCGCCTTCAGCGCGTTTAAGGAAATGCCCATGCCCGTGCGGGCGGGGACATTGTACAGGATGACGGGCAGGGCGGACGCATCGGCGATTTTTTGATAATGCGCCGTCAGGCCTTCTTGGGTCGTCTTGTTGTAGTAGGGGGTGACGCAGAGCTGCGCGTCCGCCCCCAGCTCCCTGGCGATGTCCGCCAGCTCCAGCACATGGGCGGTGCTGTTGCTGCCCGTTCCGGCAATGACGGGCACGCGGCCGTGCGTGACGGCGATCGTCCGCGACACGGCCTTTTTCCATTCGTCCGCGCTCAGCGTGCTCGGCTCGCCGGTCGTTCCGCAGATGAGCAGCGCCCGAATGCCGTTCTCAAGCTGAAACTCGATAAGCCTCTCCAGCGCGGGCAAATCCGGCCCGTCCTTGGTCATGGGCGTGACCAGCGCCGTCGCCGCGCCGGAAAACAGTGTTTTTTTCATAGCCATATCCCTCCCGAACAAAGAAGGTCATTTGCGGGTGATGTACCCCTGCGCGCAGAGCAGCTCGGCGCTCAGCACGCCGCCGCCCGCCGCGCCGCGCAGGGTGTTGTGCGACAGGCAGACGAACTTGTAATCAAAGAGGGGGTCTTCGCGCAGACGCCCCACGCACACGCCCATGCCGCGCTCAAAATCGCGGTCGAGACGCGCCTGCGGACGGTCCGGCTCATCCATATAGCGAATGAAGGGGGTCGGGGCGCTCGGCAGCTGTAAGGCTTGCGGCAGGGTCTTAAAATCCCGCCATCCGTTCAGCATTTCGTCCATCGAGGGCTTTTTCGCAAAGCGCACGCTGACCGCCGCCGTATGCCCGTCCGATACGGGAACGCGCAGGCACTGGGCGCTGATAATCGGCGCTTTCGCGGGAACGATGGCTGTTTTTTCGGCATTCAGCGCGCCCCAGATCTTGAGCGGCTCCTGCTCGCTCTTTTCCTCCTCGCCGCTGATATAGGGGATGACGTTGTCCAAAATTTCGGGGAAGGTGGCGAAGGTCTTGCCCGCGCCGGAAATCGCCTGATAGGTGCAGACGGAAATCTTTTCAATGCCGCAGGACAAAAAAGGCGTGAGCGCGGGGACATAGCTTTGAATGGAGCAGTTGGGCTTGACGGCGACAAAGCCGTTTTTCGTACCCAAGCGCCTGCGCTGCGCCCAAATGACCTCGGCGTGCGCGTGATTGATTTCGGGAATCAGCATCGGCACATCGTTAAGCCCGCGGCAGGCGCTGTTGTTGCTGACGACGGGCGTTTCCGCCTTGGCGTAGGCCTCCTCCAGGGCGCGGGTCTGCTCCTTGGGCGCGGAGATGGCGCAGAAGACAAAGTCCACATCCCCGGAAATATTTTCCACATCGGCGGCGTCGCGCACGACCATGTCGCAAAAGCAATCGGGAATCGGCCATGAAAACGCCCAGCGACTGCCGACGGCCTCCTCGTAGGGCTTGCCCGCGCTGCGTCCGCTGGCCGCCAACACGCGCACGTCAAACCACGGATGGCCGGCAAGAAGAGAGACAAAGCGCTGCCCGACCATACCGGTTGCGCCGATGACACCGACCCTGAATTTTTCCATGTTCATTCACGCTCCTAAAAATGCATTCTTCTGCGCAATTCTTCGCGCAGGGGGCGATAACCGTTGATGAGAAAGATGATCAGCGAAAGGAAGGCGCACGGCGCGGCGGCAAAGGGCGACCATTGCAGAAAGACCGCGCCGTTTGTGCTGAGGGAGTACAGACATTCGCACAGCGTACAGACCATCGCGCAGGACAAAAGCACGCCGCCGATGGTCGTCAGGATGCCGAAAATGCCCTTTTTGTTCAGGATGATCAGTACCATCAGGCAGACGAACGCCAGCGTCAGCACGGGCAGGGCAATCGGCATAAACCAGCCCTCGGCACGGGAGAGGGAGGAGCACATCGCCAGATACAGCGCCGTGGCAATGTAGCCGCACGAGGCGGAAATATACAGCCTGTGCTTTTTGAACATCAGCGGGACAGCCGTACCCGAAAACATGAGGACAAGCGCCGCGGAGGGATATGAGCTCCATACGACGCGACCGTTGAGCAGAAGGTCGATCATCAGGCACAGCGCGGCCGGCACGAGCATGATAAGCGACAGAAGAATCAGCAGATACCGGCGGCTCATGGTCATCCTCTGCTCCGGCGTGTGAACGGGAAAGGACTTTTCGGCAATCTTCCTGTCCGGCTCGGAGGGGTCAAGGACGGGCGTTCCGCATAAGGGACAGTGCGTCTCCGCCTCGCCCAGCTTCACGCCGCAGTGAACGCAATACGCCATGTTAATCGATCGCCTCCTGCTCCTGATTGCTTTCCGCCGTGACGGGCACGCCGCGCTCCACCAGAAAACGGAGCACGCCCCGCGGCAGGGTCTTTTCCTCGATGTTGTCCGTGAACATCAGCTGAAGCTGCCCGTTACAGGAGAGCATCCCCACCTGGCAGCCCGGCTTTGCGGAGGCGCCGAGCATCATTTCCAGCCTGTCCACGTAAGGCGCGGTGCCGGTCGGCAGCGTGACGCGCCCCAGATTGGAAAGCGTGGAGAAAAACAGCCGCTCCCCAAAGGCGCGGAACACCTGCCCGATGACGAAATTCTTGAGCGGCAGGGGACACAGGCGCACCAAGAGCTTGCGCTCGTCGCGGACATTGGCCGCGGTCATCGCGCCCAGCAGCTTGCCCGTGTTGTGGTACAAAAGGAAGGCGTGAACGGTCTTGGCAATCTCCTCAAAGGTGTATTCGCCCAGCCGCGCATCGATTTCGGGATTGACAAAGGAGGAAAAATTCCGCAGCGTGCCGGTTTCATGATAGGCGCGGAGATTGATGGGCACGGACACCCGAATGGGGCGGGCAACGCGCTTTTCTTTTTTCTGCTCCCGATAGGCGACGTAGAGCATGACGGCGGTCAGATACTCCGTCAGCGATACATGAAGCGACCGCGCCAGCGCCAGCACCGCGTCGCAGGGCATGGATGCGGCGATGACATTGAGCGTGTGCGGCAGTTCCCGCGTGGCGGGCAGATGGTAGGACGGCTCCTCTTTGCGCGAGGCGCACTTTTTCGGCAGCGGGATTTTCTGAAACGCATCCTCATACTCATCCGGCCTGGGCGCGTCGTCAACGTCCAGCGCCCCCTCGTCATACCGCACCTCATGCCCCTGCAGGCGCAGGTAGGCGCACAGGAGCGTCTTTAAAAAGACCATTCCGCCCGTGCCGTCGGTCAGCGCATGGAAAAATTCCACGGAGATGCGCTTTTTGCGGTACAGCACCCGCAGAAGATAGCCGTTGTTCGCCTTAAAGCGGAAGGGGACGCAGGGATGCCCCTCCTCCAGCACGACGGACAGAGGCGCGTCGTTTTCCTCAAAATAGTACCAGAAAAGCCCGTGCCGGATGCGCACCATCATGGCGGGGAAGCGCGGCAGCACCCTGTCCAAAGCCCTTTGCAGACAGGCGGCGTCCACATCCTCCCGCAGGAGTGCGCTGACGCGGAAAATGCTGCTCCAGCGGGAATGCGCGATGGCGGGATAGAGCTTGGCGGCATTGTCCAGCTTGAACCAGCGCTTTTTTTTGCGCTCCAGAATACCGCCCCCTTCCCGACACCCGTATTTTCATCATTATATCACGCCTCATGCATTGACGCAATTATTTTTGCGGGAAGGCACGGCGACAGCATTTACGTTGGAAATCCACTTTATAAAAATATATGCTGCCGCCGAGGATTTACATCAAAACTGTAGGAGTGTCAAGCATAGGTTACACCAAGCCCGGAGAGAGCAGTCAAGGGAAAGGTGGAGATTTGCGAAGCAAATACGACCTGACCTT
>CAVFWQ010000030.1:0-4501 GCA_963626285.1 bacterium
TACTGTCTCCCATTATGCTTCTGACATTGCGTTTGCCAAAATAGCAAATTCCCGTGCCGAAAGCTCTTCACCGCGCACATTGGCAGCAAGGCCGGCGGATGCCAGCAAATCAAAAGCATGCTCTCTTTTCATCGAAAAAACATTCATTAAATTATTGACCAGCGTTTTTCTGCGCATGGCAAAGGCCGCGTTAACCAGCTTAAACAGCAGTTTTTCGTTCTTGACCTCAAACGGTGGCGCTTCACGGCGGCGCATGACCAAAAAGGCGCTGTCCACCTTGGGCGGCGGCGTAAACATACACGCAGGCACGGTCATGACGATTTCCGGCTCATAGAGCCATTGCGCACGGATGGCAAGCGGCCCGTAGCCATCCTTCCTGGGGGCTGAGCACAGTTTTTCCGCCGCCTCTGATTGCAGCATCACGTTGATTGACAGAATGGGCAGGTCGGATTGAAGAAGCATTTCCATCAGCGGCGTGGTCAAATAATAAGGCAGATTTGCCACAATATGGAACGCACCAAGTTCCCTTGTCAGCTTCGGCAGCTGAACGCGCATCACATCGCCGTGAACGACCTGTACATTTGAAAAATCAGCCAGGGCAACACGCAAAATCGGCAGAAGCGTCTCATCGATTTCTAGCGCCAAGACGCTTTTGCAGCGCTTCGCCAGCTCCTTGGTCATGCCGCCTGCGCCCGGCCCGATTTCAAGAATCGCATCATTTTCGCCGACTCCGGCCGCATCAACGAGCTGCGCAAAAAGCGTCTCATCCGTTAAAAAATTCTGTCCCAAGCTATGTTTGTGGTGAAATTCCCGAACGCTGTTTTTCCCGCCCATCGTCAGCGCTCCATCCGGTGCAGGTCTTGAATGACCCGTGCGCGGTTTTCCGCCTTAAACAGCGCCGTTCCAAGCACCAGGACATCTGCTCCGTATTGATAAAGCATCGGCGCATTTTGCAGGTTCACGCCGCCGTCCACGGAAATGAGCCCATCGTAGCCCATTTCACGAAGCAGCTTCACCTTCAGCGCACAGTCCTCCATAAACTTCTGCCCGCCGAACCCCGGCTCAACGGTCATCACCAGCACCATATCCGCGTCCTTTAAATAAGGGTGAATGTCCTCCGGCGCTGTTTTTGGCTTAATCGACAGACCCGCCAGCACATGCGGATAGGTCTTAATCTGCGCAAGCAAATCCGAAACGCCCTCCACCTCGGCATGAACGGTAACGGCGCTCGCGCCGGCCTTAACAAAAGCATCTATAAATTCCTTCGGGTTATCCAGCATCAAATGAACATCCTGAAAGCTTTTTGGAAAACGTTTGGTGACGGCACTCACCAGCGCAGGAGCAAAGCTCAGATTCGGCACAAAATGCCCGTCCATGATGTCCAAGTGCAGCCAGTCCGCGCCCTTCTGCAGCACATCGTCGATTTCTGCGCCCATGTTCAAAATATCCGCGGCCAATACGGACGGAGCGACCTTAATCATAACGTTTCCTCCACGCTTCCCTTGTTTCGTTCAATAAAATATGATAGCGCTCCAAGCGCTCCGAAGAAATCCGCCCCTGCTTTACCGCCTCCAGCACGGCACAGCCGGGTTCCTTCAAATGATAGCAGGGCTGAAAACGGCACAGCCCCGCATAGGGCGCAAATTCCGGATAATCCTCCTGCAAAAGCACAGGGTCAATCGGCTCTTCATCAAGGGTCAGGAGGCTGAAGCCCGGCGTATCCAGCACCCGAATGCCGTCATGCTCAAACAGTTCTGCGTGACGGGTGGTGTTTTTTCCGCGCAAAATTTTTCGGCTGATGCTGCCCGTTTCCACATTCAGCCCAAGCAGTACGTTTAAGAGCGAACTTTTTCCGACACCCGATTGACCGGAGAAGCAGACCGTCTGCCCGCGCAAGCAGGCTTTCAGCGCCTCTACGCCTGTTCCCTCCAACGCACTGACGACAAAAACGGGCACATCCGCCTTTTCATACTGGCGCTGAATCAAATGAGCCGGCTCACTGTCCAAATCGTCCTTGTTGACGATTAGGAGGCAGCGGAGACCATCGCGCCGCGCTAAAACGAGCAGCTTATCTATCAGCAGAAGATCCGGCTTCGGTTCGGCCGCCAGTACGACGGCCAGCAAGGTCGCATTCGCAACCGGCGGACGAAAGCATTGGCTGGTGCGCGGGAGAATTTCCTCAATCCACCCATGCTCATCGCTGATTTCGCCCTTCGTCAGCCAAATTTCGTCCCCTACCAACGGCGACATATGCAAACGCCTGAATTTCTTTTTGGCGCGCAGCGTATATTCGTTTCCATCGGCATCCCGCGCCGTGTATACGCCGCCCATGCCCCTCACAATGGTGCCGCGAATCAAGGTTCTGTCACCTCTTCCAAGGGCTGCTGCACAATGACGGCCGGCGTTTCGCTCATTTCCGTTTCTTCCCCGGCGGGCTCGCCGATTTCCTCCGCCGACGGTTCTTCCGTCTGCGCCTGAACATAGATTGCCAGTGTACCCGTTGTGCCCTCAATCACAAAATCGCCCGGTTCATGTCCGATGCTGTCTTCTGTTGTAAATTGCTGTGCCGCTACGCGGTCAAACTGCGCTTCATCATTGATTGGCACTTCACGGATTTCGGTGATATTCAGGCCGAGCTGCTGGCAAAGAAGCAGCGCCTCCTCCCGCGTCATGCCGACCAAATTCGGGATCTGTACGCTTCCGCCGCTCAAAACCACCTGTACGATGCCGCCCACGGAGAGCATTTCACCCGCCTCAGGCTTCTGGGAAAGAACCGTGTTCCACGGCCTGTCGGAAAGTTCCCGCTCAGGCATCGCAAGCAGGATAAAGCCCATTTTTTCAAGTTCTGCCGTCGCCTGTTCCAAGGATTTGTCAACAACGTCCGGAATGGTCTGTTCCTCCGGTCCTGTGCTGACGGTGATAAAGACAGTCTCCCCTTTTTTCATCTGCGCATCAAATTCAGGTGATTGAAGGATGACCGTTCCGGCGGGCTTGGTGCTGTCGCTGGTGCGAGAAATTTCCGCGACAAGGCCGGAATGCTCGATAAGCCGAACAGCTGTTTCTTCCGTTTCTCCCAGCACATAGGGGGCTGTGGTGGAATTGACAATCTGCCGATAGACGGTAAAAACGCCCTGCGCAAGCGCAAACAGCGCAAGCAGCGCGCCTGCCGCCAGAAGACAGCGGATGAGAAACCTTTTCTGACGTTTTTTTAAGTTTCTTTTCTTCTGCGGCTGTACCTGAGCAATAGACGGAATCGGCTTATCCTCCGCGGCGTTCAGCCAATCCCCCGCCGGCTCATGCAGCGCCCTGTGCAGATCCTGCGCCATTTCCAAGGCACTCTGGTATCTGTCCTCCGGGCGCTTCTGCATCGCCTTGGTGACGATCAGCTCCATGCTCTTGGGAACATTCGGTTTCAGCTCCGACATTGGCTTTGCCTCTGCGCTGATGTGCTGAAGCGCGACAGCCACGGGTGTATCGCCGTCAAAGGGAACATAGCCCGTCAGCATTTCATACAGCAGCACGCCGACGCTGTAAATATCGCTGGCGTAAGTCACGTCCTCACCGCGAGCCTGCTCGGGCGAAAAATAGTGAACAGACCCCATCACAAGGTCTTCCTTGCTGATGGTATTGCTTCCTGCAACGCGGGCAATGCCGAAATCGGCCACCTTGATCATGCCCTCGGAATGGACTAAAATATTCTGAGGCTTAATGTCCCGGTGAATGATGCCGTTCTTATGCGCGTGCTGAAGCGCGGAGAGGACGCGGATGGCAATTTGTGCCGCAACAGGCGGCGGCAGCGGCCCGCGCTCCTGAATAATATCCTTTAAGGTGCGCCCCTCGACATATTCCATCACGAGATAGCGGCAGTCGCCGTCCAAGCCGACATCCAGCAGATTGACGATGTTATGGTGGCTCATCTTGCTGGCGGCCACGGCTTCACGGTCAAAGCGGGTTAAAAATTCCGCATCATGATTAAATTCAGGCCGCAATACTTTGACGGCGACAAAGTGGTTGGTGCGCTTATCCCGCGCCTTATAGACCAACGCCATGCCGCCCTTGCCCACGAATTCAATCAATTCATAGCGATTGTCCAGTATTTTCCCAATCATTCCGTTACCTCCGCGATTACGAAGGTGACATTATCGCCGCCGCCCAAGTCAAGCGCACGATTCAGCAGCACATCGGCCGCATTGTCGATCGGCAGACTGTTCAGCGCTGCGGCAATTTCTTCATCCGATATATATCCGGTCAGCCCGTCCGTGCAGATGAGCCATTGGTCGCCCTTTCTTTTGTCCAGGCGAAGGATATCCGGCGTAACGCTGATGTCTGTGCCGATGGCGCGGGTAATGACATTGCGGTAGGGATGCCGTGCCGCCATCTCCTTGGTCAAAACGCCCTGCCGCACCAGTTCACTGACCATCGAATGGTCCTGAGAAATCTGCGTCAAAACGCCGTCACGCCGCAGATACGCCCGACTGTCCCCCACATGGCCGAGCAGTAC
>CAVFWQ010000030.1:4703-19652 GCA_963626285.1 bacterium
CCCATGCCGTCCGCCACGCCGTAAAGCCCCGGCTGAATGAGCAGGGAATCCTGATTTGTCGCCCGTACATGACCGATATGCGTCCGGCTGACCCATTTCATTTTTGCTCACCCTCCAGATAACGCTTTCGAAGCTGGCCGCACGCGCCCTGAATGTCATCGCCCATTTCACGGCGGCGCGTCACCGAGATACGGCATTCCTCCAGCGTCTTCAAAAACTCCGTGACCTGCTTTTCCGAAACGCCGTACAGATCGCGCTCCTTGACCGTATTCAGCGGAATCAAGTTGACATGGCACTGCATTCCCCGAAGCAGGGACGCAAGCTGCTTGGCCTGCTCCGGCGCTGCGTTGACACGGTCAATCAGCGCATATTCCAGCACGACCCTCCGCCCTGTTTTTTCGATATAATAGCGGCAGGCGTCCAGCGTCTCCCGCAGGGTATACCGATGCGCAATCGGCATCAGTGTTTTTCTGATTTCGTCCGTAGGCGCATGAAGGGAAAGAGAGAGCGTGGCGGGCAGCCCCTCCTCGGCAAATCGGCGCATTTCGGGCACAAGCCCGCAGGTGCTGAGCGAAATATGGCGAAGTCCGATGTTCAAGCCTTTATCATCGCTGACAAGGCGAAGAAAGCGAACCACATTCTCATAGTTGTCCAGCGGCTCACCGCTCCCCATAAGGACGATGTTATGTACTCTCTCCCCGTCAAGCAGCTTATCGGCGCACTGCACCTGACCTAAAATTTCGGCAGCGCTCAGATTGCGGACGCATCCGTCCAAGGTGCTGGCGCAAAAACGGCAGCCCATCCGGCAGCCGACCTGCGTGGAAACGCACAGCGTACTGCCGTAATAATAGCGCATTAACACGCCTTCCACGCAGTTCCCGTCGCGCAGGGCATATAAAAGCTTGATCGTGCCGTCTAAGGCAGATATGCGCTTTTCCAGCACGCGGACAGGCTGAGCTACATAATTTTCGGCCAGCCTTTTCCGAAGTGCCGGAGACAGGTCGCTCATCTCATCAAACGAAGCGCCCTTGTGCAGCCATCTGTAAATCTGTTCTGCACGAAACGGCTTTTCGCCCAGAGAAAGCATTTCCTGCCTGATTTCCGGCAAATACAGCCCCATCAGCTCAATCATTTTTCAGTACCTCACGCGCTTCATGCGGGCGATAAAGAAGCCCTCCACACCATCCCTGTGTTCCAAAAGCTGCAAGCCGAACGGCCCGATATGCTTCGCAAAGCGCGCATCCATCGAGGCCGACATATCAACCATTTCAAATTCCGGATGATTGTTCAAAAAATCCTTCACCTGAAGCGCATTTTCCTCCGGCAGGATGGAGCAGGTGGAATAGACCAGCGCACCGCCTTTTTTCACATACCGGCAGCATGTATCAAGCATTTTTTTTTGAATTTGTATAAGCTCCGATACGGACTTTTCGCTCACGCGGTATTTGATGTCGGGTTTGTCATCCATCACGCCGAGGCCGGAGCAGGGCGCATCCAGCAGCACCAGATCCATCGTTCCGACCATATCGGGCTTGAGAACACAGGCATCATGCACGGCAGGGCGCACATTATCAAGCCGAAGCCTTTGCGCCATCGCCTTTAAGAGCGTCACACGATGCTCATGAACATCCCATGCATAGATGCGCCCCGTTCCGCCCATCATTTCGGCCATATACGCCGTTTTGCCGCCCGGCGCGGCGCAGCAGTCCAGCACCTGAGATGCGCACGCAGGGCCGGCGATTTGAGCGCACAGCATGCTGGACTCACCCTGAATGGAAAAGCAGCCGCTTCTGAAATCCGCATCACGGGCGATTTGGGAAGCCTCCCGAATGTGGTAGGCATGCGGCACAAGACCCTTTTCCGACTGCCAGACCTTTTTTTGAAGCAGCTTTTCAAACGCCTCATCGGTCAGCTTTAACATATTGGGACGCACGGTCATAAAATGTTCCTGCGTCCTGAACATGATGATTTCTTTGGCCGTCTCCTCGCCATATGCCTCTGTCAAGCGGATGACCAGCCATTTCGGCATGGAATAGCGGACGGACAGAAATCGCTCCCTGTCTTCCTCCTTCGGCCACGGAATGGCATCCTTTCCGCGAAGAAGATTGCGCACCACGCCGTTGACCAGCCCCGTCAATCCCTCAAGCCCTAAAGCACGGGTCAGGCGAACGGCCTCATCCGCGATGGCGTTATCGGAGATTTTATCCATAAACAGCGCCTGACACGCGCTGATGCGCAAAATATCGCGCACACGCTCCTCCAGAGCATTTGCATCCTTTAGAAAGCCTGACAAGGCAAAATCAATCGCCATGAGATTTTCGAGCGTCCTGTATACAAGGCTCGTGCAGAGGCGCTTGTCCGCCTGAGAAAGGCCGGCATCCCGAAGCTGTTCATCGATTGCCTCTGACGCATAGGCATCCTTATGCAGGACGGCATACACCGCCTGCAGCGCCGCCATGCGCGCCGAGCTGAACGCAGGACGCGCCTTTTTCTGCATGGGATGCGCCCGATGATCGGCCTGATACGGCAATCGTTTTTCCTTTGAAAATGCGCTGTTTTTTTCGCTCATTTAAGCACCTCGCGGCGTTCAAAGCAGGTTTGATTGATGGTGTGTCCGCGCAGATAATCGCGGGCGGACATCTTTTTCCCGCCCGGCATTTGCAGCATATCAATCTCGACGATTCCGTCTCCTGCCTTGACGGTCAAGCCGTTCTTTGCATCTGCCGTTAAGATCTCATAAGGCTGATGCCCCTCGCCGCCCTGCAGGGCGTGTGCCCGCAGCACCTTCACCATATCTTTGCCCGCAAAGGTATACGCGCCCGGCCACGGGTCAACGCCGCGTACCAGATGAACGATTTCCTGCGCTGGCTTTGTAAAATCAAGCTGCCCCATTTCTTTTTTGAGCATAGGATAATAGGTTGCCTTTTCCGATTCCTGCGGAACACGCGGACAATTTCCCGCTTCAATTTTTCGAATGGTCTCAATCAGCAGCTCCGCGCCGAGTTCGGACAGTTTTTCCGTCAGTTCTCCCGCCGCCATGCCGTCCGGAATATGGTATTCGCGCTGCAAAAGAATGTCGCCCGTGTCCATGCCCTTATCCGTCATCATGGTGGTCACGCCGGTGACGGTCTCCCCGCAAATCAGCGCCCAGTTAATCGGCGCGCTGCCGCGGTACTTAGGCAGGAGCGAGGAATGCACATTGACCGTTCCGATGGCGGGGACAGATAAGTTTTCCTCGGACAGAATTTGCCCGAAGGCTGCCGTCACGCAAAGATCCGGCGAAAGGCTTTTAAGCATTTCCGCACCGTCCAGCCGCATCCGATTGGGCTGAAAAACGGGAAGCCCCAGCGAAAGCGCCAGTTCCTTGACCGGGCAGGGCATCAGCTTGTTGCCGCGTCCCTTGGGTCTGTCCGGCTGACAAAAGACACCTGCGACCTCATATCCGTTCTCATGCAGCGCCCGCAGGGACGGTACGCCGAACTGCGGCGTCCCCATGAAAATAACTCGCATGGCTTATTCCTCCCGCTCGTCCTCGGTAATTTCGTGCTCCATCTTGTCGATATACAGAACGCCGTCCAAATGGTCAATCTCATGGCACAGGGCGCGGGCGAATAAATCCTCGCCCGTCACTTCAAAAAATTTCCCATTTCTGTCCTGTGCGCGGACAGTGACCTTCTTCGGACGGACGACGTAGCCCTGACGACCCGGAATGGACAGACACCCCTCCGCGCCGCCGTATTCCCCTTCCATATGAATGATTTCGGGGTTAACCAGCTCGACCAGGCCGTTCCCTACATCGATGACGACTACGCGGCGAAGGATGCCCACCTGCGGCGCAGCCAGCCCCACGCCCTCCGCCTTATACATGGTTTCTTTCATATCGCGCAGAAGCAGCCACAGACGAAGGTCGAATTTAGGCATAGGCTTGCAGACCTTGCGTAAATTTTCATCGCCGAGCTTCACGATTTTTCTGAGCATCTTTTTTCCTCCGTTTCAGGCAGCAACGCACCCATGCGTATGTTGCTCAATGGCAAAAATGTTATTGTTTCGCATGACCAGATAACATGAAGAATTTTATAAACCGTTTTCGTGCAAACCATCAGGAATGAACGGCTGCATAAAAGCTACGAAAAAATCGGCGTCAGCAGAGCGCATTTGCTGACATTTTAAGGATAACGATGCAGAGATGGTTTGTCAAGGGAAAAGTTATCGGCCTTATCAGACTTTGCAGCATTTCGGAGCATTTGCGCCGTATCGTTCGGCATCGTTCTGTTCACATGATGCATCTTCCGTAATGCAAAAAGCGCACAGCAAAATAAGTGTTTGCAGCACGCTCTGTGAGAAGCAAAAATCATAATTATTTATCTGTATCCAAGCCGTCAATATGAATGAAGGCCAATGTGACGCGAGCCGTTTACATCAGCATTCCCGCACCCACACGCGCATATCTCCTTCTGTACGGTTTCCCCATGCGAAATACGGAACAAATGTCAGTCTGCACGGCGAGAAGCACTCGGTGTCGGATGTGTACAATGCATCCGTCGGCCTTTGGGCAAGACCGTCAGCACACAGCGTAAGCATGCCCTTCAGCGCACCTTCTTCCTGCCGCTCCACCTTTACCTCGGCATTGCGCGGGAGAATCAGGGCAGACAGTGAGGCATCATGGTCGGCCGCTTCAAGACAGTAAATCAGCGGACCTCGTGCCAAGGCGACCTTGCCGGCGGCATCGCGCACACGCGGATGCGCATGCAGGCGGCGGACGGGCATATCAAAGGAAAGCGCAAGACGGTCGTTCGCCTGCCAAAGGCGTTCGACATACGCATACCCCTTCCGCACAGGCGCTTTCATCGGCTGACCGTTTACGGCCAGTTCGAATGTCCGCACATATGCCGGAATATGCACGGCCAATGTAAAGCGTCCGCCGTCCAGCACCGTATAAACCGCTCTGCCCGCCCACGGGTATTCACTTTCCACATGGATGCGTCCATAGCGCGTATTCGTTTCGCTGCCAACCGGTAAATGGCTGTAAATCGTCTTTTCGTCCTCGCTCCATAAATACTGCCCCAAGGAGGCAACCAGCCGCGTTAAATTGGGCGGACAGCAAGCGCAGGCGTGCCATGCCGGCCGTGTGGGCGCGATATGCTCATAACCGGGCACCTTTCCGTCCACGCTTGTATCTGCCGTCAATGGATTGACATAGAAAAAACGCTTGCCGTCCAGCTGCATTCCCGCCAGCGCCGCATTGTACAGCTCAAGTTCCATTAAATCCGCATAGCGGCCATCCGGCTCTATCGTCAGCAGCTTATGCGCAAAAAAGGTCATGGCGACAGACGCACAGGTCTCGCCGTAGCTCCTGTCCGACGGCAGGTCATAATCCACCGTGAACGACTCATGATAAGCGGTCGTTCCGACCGCGCCCGTCACATACATTTGCTTTTGGGTAATATTTTCAAACAGGCGTTCACAGGCGTCCTTCATCTGCGCATCGTCCGTGTCCGCAGCGGCATCCGCCATGGCCGTGAGCATATAAAGCTGACGCACGGCATGACCGCGGGCAACCGTTTGTTTTCTGACCGGAACGTCGGATTGATTATATGCCGTGTCCTCCGGCAGAATATCATAGCCGCCATAGTGGATGCCGGGATGCGCTGGCGTATGCTTTTTAAACCAGTCAGGGTCTTGGCCGCGCAAATTCAGAAACCGCAGCGCCATATCACGGTAGCGGACATTACCCGTAACGCGGTACAGCCGCATCAGCCCAATCTCGATTTCCTGATGCCCCGGTATGCCCTCCTCGTTCATAAAGCGGTCGCAGATATGATTCGCCAGCCGAATACAGATGCCGAGCAGCTCATCCTTGCCCGCCGCCTCATGCAGCGCTGCACCTGCCTCCAGCATGTGCCCGGCGCAGTACAGTTCATGGCATTCCAGCAGGTTTGCCCAGCGTTTTTCCGGCTCGACAATGGTAAAATAGGTGTTCAGATAACCGTCGGGCTGCTGACAGCGGCCAATCAGCTTGACCACCGCATCCACCTGTGCGGAAAGAGCGGCATCCGGCTTGAGTGCCAGCGAGTATGCAGCTGCTTCCAGCCATTTGGCGGCATCACTGTCCTGAAACACCATGCCGTAATACCGCCCGCGCTTATGTTCGGCGGTCAGACGGAAGTTATTGATAGATCCGACATTCTTTTCACCGTTTTCGTCACCCCAAAGCACCATTTTTCCGGTGTACGGAATGGTCACATCGGTCATGAGCTTTTGCCTCGGCGACCAGAAGGTGTCCGTGATTTTGACCTTGCGCAAGGGAATTTCGCGGATGCCCATTTGTTTTCCTCCCGTCAGTTCTTCATGCCCGTCATCACGATGCCCTCAACAAAATACCGCTGCCCTATCAGATAAAAGACGATTCCCGGAATGAAAGACAGGCAGGTGGCGCACATGATGCTGGACCAGTCGTCGTTGAACGAACCTTTGAAAATATTAAGGCCCAGGGTCAGCGTGTAATTCTCCTTGCGGGTGATGTAGGTCACCTGCTGCAAAAGGTCGTTCCACAGCTCGATGAATTTAAGCAGCCCGACCACGATCATCGCCGACTTGATAGCGGGAACGATGATATAGGCCAGAATGCGGAAATAGCCGCAGCCGTCAATGGTCGCCGCCTCGTCCAATTCTCGCGGGACAGTCTTCACAAACTGCCGAATGAGGAAAATATTGAACGCGCCCCCGCCGCAGAAATGCGGCAGAATCAACGGCCAATAGGTGTTTACCAAGCCCAGCTTTGCCCATGCCACAAACAGCGGAATCAGCGTTACCATCGACGGCAGAAGCATTGAGCCGACGCACAGCGCAAACAGGAATTTCTTTCCGCGAAAGCGCAGACGCGCAAAGGCATAGCCGCCCATCGTGGCAGTGATGACCGCGCCGAAGACGGAGGGCAGCAAAATCGTCATGGTATTTCCTAAAAATTTTGCATAGTCAAAGACCTTCAAAGTCTGCGCATAGTTGTCAAAGCGCCAGTTCGGCGGCAGAAAGGACGGCGGATAGGCGTACAGTTCACCGTTTGACATGAGAGACGAACGGAAAATCCAATAAATAGGGAACATGACAATCAGGCTTAACAGAATCAGCGCCGCTGTGCACAGCACATTGACCGTTTTTTCTCTCTGCTTTCTCGATGATAAGCGTTTCACGTGTTTTTGCGCGGCAGCGGTCGTCATTCCTTATCATCTCCTTCATAGAATATCCAGCTTTTGCTGGTGGCAAACAAAATACCCGTGAACACTGCGATCAAAACAAACAGAATAACCGCCACGGCGCTTCCGTAGCCGTATTTATGGGACTTAAACGCCTGGGTATAAAGCATATAGCACATATAATAGCTGCCAGTGCCGGGGCCGCCCTTGGTTAAAGAAAGCGCCGGTGTAATGACCTGAAGGTTTGTGACGAGGCTCATGAGCAGATTATAAAATATGATCGGCGTCATGCAGGGAATGGTGATTTTCCAAAACCGCTGCCATGCGTTCGCGCCGTCCATTTCCGCCGCCTCATGATAGGTACGCGGAACATTTTGCAGCGCCGCCAAAAAAATGACGATCAGATTGCCGCTCAGCCATACGGCAATCAGGGCAAGGGACGGCGTGACCATCGCGCTGGAATCCAAGAATTTAACAGCCGTGCCGCCGTTCTGCTTGATGATGTAGTTAAAGAAGCCGTGATTGTAGTCATACAGCCATTTCCAGCCAAGGTAAACGGCCAGGGCAGGCAGCACATAGGGCAGATAGAAGATGGCGCGGAAAAAGCTGCGGGCAGGGACTTTGCGGTTCAGCAGCATGGCGATCATCATGGAATAGATAACGCTGCCGGCCACGGACAGCCCCGCATATTGCAGGGTGCTCAGCAGGGAAGAATAAAATCGGGTGTCTGTCGTAAAGAGCTTGATGTAATTATCCAGCCCAACGAACTTCATTGTGTTCAGACCGTTCCAGCTGAACAGGCTCAGCGCAAAGGAAGCGAACATGGGCAGATAGGTGATGCACACAAGGCCGATAACGGACGGCAGCAGGCACAGCCAAGCCGCCCGTGTTTCCGACCGGTTATATTTAATCATTTTTTTCAATGGTTTGGCTGTCATGCTGCTTCCTCCGTTTTCCACTGTTGTAAGTTGGGGGAACGCAAATGCGTTCCCCCAGAAATGCTGCTCAGAAGGGTTTATTCGACCACGATGGCCTCGCACAGTTCGGGATAAATCTCATTGATGACCTGCTCAGCCGTTTTCTCTCCGCTCCATACGCTCTGCAGGGCGGTGAAGAGAATTTCGTTGGTGGTGACCTGCGTGTTGGGGGTGAAGTACCAGCAGGCGGGCTTTGCATAGTTCATGGTGTAGTCCACCAGCACCTTCCTGCCAGTCTCAACATCCTTGAAGGGATACTTTTCGTTGCCCAGCCAGGCGTTGATGCCTTCCTCGGACTTGTAGTAGTATTCGGACTTTGGCATCCAAATGCCGGTCAGGATAAGGGATTCCCAGTTGGACTCTTCACGGGTATACCACTTGACGAATTCATAGGCGGCTTCCTGATTCTTGCCGTTGAACACGCCGGTCAGGCCGGAGGTGCAAAGCGTGACCTCTTCCTTCATCGCAGGCAGGGGCGCAATGCCGTAGTTGATGTTCAGGTTCGGGAACGCCGTGCCCAAGCACCAGGTGCCGTCGGTGGTCATAGCGACCGTGCCGCTGCCGATGCCGGTGCCGACGCCGTTATCTTCCGGGATGGTGATGAGGGGAGAGACGTGTTCAACCAGCGCCAAATCAGCGACCTTCTGAATGGATTCGATGGCCTCGGGGCTGTTGATCAGCACTTCCGTGCCGTCCTCGGAGAACCATGCGCCGCCGTTGGACAGCGCCCAGACTTCCATCTGCCATGTCCAGTTGTTGACAAACGCGCCGTACTGCACGATCTTGGCTGCGTCAAAGCCGTCTTCGCCGGGGTGCTTGCCGTTTTCGTCAAACGTCAGGCGCTTGGCAACCGCAACGAATTCATCCCAAGTATAGGGAGTATCCGCAGAGGGATAAGGCTCGCCCGCCGCATCAAACATATCCTTATTGTAATACAGAACAAGGATTTCGTTGCAGCTGGAGTACCCGACGGGCTTTCCTGCATCCTTGAAGGTGATGCAGTCCATCGGCTGCAGTTCTTCGCCTTCATACATCTTGGAAACATCCGCCATGACGCCGTTGCGGGCAAAATACAGGACGGAGTTTTCGTTCACCATGCCACAGTCCGGAAGCTGATCTGCAATGGCGTAGTTGACCAGGGTCTGGGTGTATTCCTCATTGGGTATCTGCATGGGCTCGACAAAAATCTTATCCTGCATGGCGTTGAATTCGTCCAGCACCTTCTGAACGCTCTCGGCCTCGGTCTGGTTTCCCCAGAAGGAGTAGGTGATGTGGATGCGCCCGTCATCCTCGGCCAAAGCCATCATCGGCACGAGCAGTGCGACGCACAGAAGCAATGCAAGCAGTTTCTTCATAAATTGTTTCCTCCTTTAAATTGATTCGAAGCGCTGCCTTGGAAGGTTATTCGATTAACCTTCTTTCTGCATATACAATACCAGCTATTTTCCGAAAAGTCAATGGTAAAAATGATATTTTTGGTCAAATATTTTGGTTAATTTGATAACCTTGCGGTTGACAAAATGCGTTTTATCGTTTATGATTTAGACAATCGTTTAACTATCTTGCAAGAGGCAGATGATTGTATGGCAACCATGCGGGATGTGGCAGCATTGGCCGGTGTATCTACGGCAACGGTCTCTCATGTGATCAACGGAACAAAAAAACTCTCGCCGGAAACCACCGAGCGCGTGCTGATGTCCATTGCGGAGGCCAACTATACGCCCAACACCTTGGCCAAATCTCTGCGCAGCGGGCAGACGCACACCATCGGCGTGCTGGTGGAAGACATTCGCGGCCTTCCCGTGGCGAATATCGTCAGCGGCATCAATGAAACCCTGTTCAAAAGCGGCTATAAAATGATTCTGCATGATTTACATCTGCTGGAAAAGTTGTATAATCAGTATGAACAGATAGGCATGTACCGCCCGCGCATCAGCAACGGCGTAGCGCTGCTGAAGTCCTCGAACGTGGACGGCATCATCTATGTCGGGATGCACGACCGCCATTTGGACTATCTGTTTGACCCGATGAATACGCCGCTGATGTTCGCCTATTCGCACGGCACAAAGGATGATACCTATGTGACCTATTCCAATCAGGATTCTGCCGTGGACATGACCCGCTATCTTTTGAGCCGCGGGCACAGACGAATCGCCGTCATCGCCGGTCATCCGCATTCCTATCCCGCCGCACGCCGGATGCACGGTTTTCTCATGGCAATGCAGGAAGCCGGCTTGAGCATCCCGGAAGAATACATTCGCTATGGGGATTGGGAATACGGCTCCGGCGCGGAGCAGACCAAGGCGCTGCTTCGGCTTGAAAACCGTCCGACGGCGATTTTCGCCATGAATGATTTGATGGCGGCAGGCTGCATCCACGCGCTCAGCGATGCCGGCTTCAGCATCCCCAAGGATATGGCCGTGGCGGGCTTTGACAACAGGGAAATCGCACAGTACCTCCAGCCGCCGCTCACCACCATTCAGCTCCCGACCACCGAAATCGGCGTCCGCGTTGCCCTGCACATGATTGAAAAACTCAACAACCCCTCTGCGCCTCCTGTTCGGGACATTGTTCACTGCTCGATCATCGAGAGACAATCGGTATAAATAAAAGGAGTGTATTCCCATGAAAACCGCTTCCGTCATCTTGGACAAGGACTACGTCATTTCCCGCATTGACCCGCGCATTTACGGCTCGTTCATCGAGCATTTGGGCAGGGCTGTGTACGGCGGCATCTATGAGCCGAATCATCCGTTGGCTGATGAGCAGGGCTTCCGCAGAGATGTGCTGGCCATGGTGAAAAAGCTGAATGTACCCGTCGTCCGCTACCCCGGCGGCAACTTTGTTTCCGGCTTCAACTGGGAGGATTCGGTAGGCCCGAAGGACAAGCGTCCGAAACGGCTGGATCTGGCGTGGTTTACCACGGAGACCAACGAAGTCGGAATGCATGAATTTGCGGACTGGGCAAAGAAGGCCGGCAGTCAGGTCATGTACGCCGTCAATTTAGGCACCCGCGGTGCTGAAAATGCCCGTGACATCGTGGAATACGCCAATCATCCATCCGGCAGCAAGTTTTCCGATATGCGCATCGCCAACGGCCGCAAAGAGCCGCTGAACTTTAAGCTCTGGTGCTTGGGCAATGAAATGGACGGGTCTTGGCAGATGGGGCAGAAAACGGCCTTTGAATACGGCCGCACCGCGCACGAAGCCGCCAAGATGATGAAATGGGTCGACCCCTCGATTGAGCTGGTGGCCTGCGGTTCTTCCTCCTCTCAGATGCCGACCTTCGGCGAATGGGAGTATGAAATGCTGAATCAGTGCTATGAGGATGTTGACTATGTCTCCCTGCACCGCTATTACGGCAATCCGACCAACGATACGCCCGGCTTCCTTGCCCGGAGCATGGACTTGGACGAGTTTATCAGGACCGTCGCGTCCATCTGCGATGCGGTCGGCGGCAAAAAGCACAGCAAAAAGAAGGTGCACCTGTCCTTTGACGAATGGAACGTGTGGTATCATTCCAATGAGCAGGACAAGGAAATCACGAAGGCGGATAAATGGGGGCAGGCGCTGCCGCTGCTTGAGGATATTTATAACTTTGAAGATGCCCTGCTGGTCGGCTCTATCCTAATTACCTTCCTGCGCAATGCGGACAGGGTGAAGATTGCTTGCATGGCGCAGCTCGTCAATGTCATCGCACCCATCATGACAAGAAACGGCGGCGGATGCTGGGCGCAGACCATCTTCTATCCCTTCCTGCACGCCTCTCGGTTCGGCCGCGGCACGGCGCTTAAGGCCTTGGTGGACACCCCTGTATACGATTGCAGTGACTACGAGGGCGTTCCCGTGATTGACGCGACGGCGACGATGGGTGACGACGGCAGTGTCACCGTGTTCTGCGTGAACAGGGATATGCTGGAGGACTGCGTTCTGAATGTGGATCTGCGGGCATTCGGCAAGCTTCAATTCAAGGAGCATATCGTCCTGCACAACGATGATGTAAAGGCGGTCAACACCGAGGAAAACCCGAACAATGTCGTCCCGATGACTATTTTCGACGGCAAAACGGACGACGGCAAGGCCGAAATCAAAGTTCCCGCGTTGAGCTGGAATGTAATTCGGTTTGCGCCGGATAAAAACTGACAGAAAGGATACAGCATGAAAAAAGAAGAGATGTCCGCGTTTCTCCTGAACGGGCAGGGCATTCTGGGCATTGAGCTTGGCTCAACGCGCATCAAGGCCGTTTTGATTGATGATGTCCATGCTCCCATTGCGATGGGCGCTTACGATTGGAAAAATCGGCTGGAGAACGGCATTTGGACGTATGCCCTTTCCGATGTGTGGACGGGCATTCAGAGCGCCTATGCCGCGCTTTGCGCCGATGTAAACAATCAATACGGCGTTGCACTGACAAATTTGGCAGGCATCGGCATTTCCGCCATGATGCACGGCTATCTTCCGTTTGACAGGGACGGCCATCAGCTCGTCCCCTTCCGTACATGGCGCAACACCATCACCGCCGATTCAGCCCGTGCGCTGACGGAGCTGTTTCATTTCAACATTCCCCAGCGCTGGAGCATCGCGCACTTGGCTCAGGCCATGCAAAACGGCGAAAAGTATGTTGAGGATATCGCCTTTTTGACCACGCTGGCAGGCTATGTGCATTGGAAGTTGACCGGCAGAAAGGTCTTGGGCGTAGGTGATGCCTCCGGCATGTTCCCCATTGACAGCCGAACGAATGACTATGACCAAGCTATGATAGCTTCCTTTGATGAACGCGCCGCCGCGTATCCGTGGAAGCTGTGCGATATTCTCCCCACCGTGCTGAACGCCGGTGCGGATGCCGGAAGCCTTACCGCAGAGGGTTCTCTTTTGCTTGACCCCACCGGACAGCTTCAGACGGGCATCCCCTGCTGCCCGCCGGAGGGCGATGCCGGCACAGGCATGACGGCGACCGACAGCGTAGCCGCCGGAACGGGCAATGTCAGCGCCGGAACGAGTGTCTTTGCGATGGTCGTGCTGGAAAACGCCCTGCACCGCGTGTATCCTGAAATCGACATGGTGACGACGCCCAACGGAAAACCTGTGGCGATGGTGCATTGCAACAACTGCACCAGCGATATCAACGCATGGGCGGATATGCTGACGGGCTTTGCGCAGGCGGCCAATCTGCCCATCGAGCGCAGGCGAATCTTCACAACGCTCTTTCGCGCCGCCATGCAGGGTGACAAGGACTGTGACGGGCTCATCAACGTCAACTACCTGTCCGGCGAGCCGATCACGAACCTGTCCGAAGGACGTCCCATGATGGTGCGCCTGCCGGATACGAAGCTGACGTTTGCGAACTTCGCACGCTCGCTGGTTTTCGGCGCGATGGTCACATTAAAGCTCGGCATGGATATTCTGTCCGCCGAGCAGGTCTGCATCCATACCCTGCTTGGTCACGGCGGCTTCTTTAAGACGCCCGAAACGGCGCAAAATCTGCTGGCCTCCGCCTTGAATACGCCCGTCTCCGTGATGGAGACCGCCGGAGAGGGAGGACCTTGGGGTATGGCGCTGCTGGCTGCTTACCGTGTGCGCAAGGCGGAAAATGAGAGCCTGGAGGACTATCTGTCCCGTCATGTCTTTGCCAATGCGGCCGTCGTGACGGCACGGCCCGACCCTGATGACGCGGCCGGATTTGCACGGTACACGGAGCACTTTAAGGCTGCACTTGCTGCAGAAAAGGCCGCGGCGGAACATCTTCGGTAACGAAAAGACTAACTTTACTTTTGCGAAAGGATACAGTCATGATGTTAGAAGCCCTGCGCGAGGCCGTTTATGCGGCGAACATGGAACTGCCCAGGCGTCATTTGGTCACCTTCACATGGGGCAATGTGTCCGGCATTGACCGGGAAAAAGGGCTGGTGGTCATCAAACCGTCCGGCGTGGAATATGAAGATTTAACGCCGGACAAGCTGGTCATCGTGCGCTTGGACGGGCAGAAGGCGGAGGGCGATTTGAATCCCTCCTCCGACACGAAAACGCATCTGGAACTTTACAAGGCGTTTCCCGACATCGGCGGCATCGTGCATACGCACAGCCCGCACGCCGTCGGCTGGGCGCAGGCCGGGCATGACATTCCCTGCTACGGCACCACCCACGCCGATTACTTTTACGGCCCTATCCCCTGCGCCCGCAGCCTCACGCCCGAAGAGGTCGCCGAGGACTACGAACGCAACACCGGCAAGGTGATCATCGAAACCTTTGAAACGCGCTCCTTAAACCCTGTCCATGTCCCCGGCATCGTCTGCCGCAATCACGGCCCGTTCGCATGGGGGCATGACGCGCACGAGGCGGTCTACCATGCAGCCGTGCTGGAAGAAGTGGCGCGCATGGCGCTCTACACCATCTCTGTCAATCCGAACACCCCGCCCGCTCCGCAGCATGTGCAGGATAAACACTTCCTGCGTAAGCACGGCCCGAATGCGTATTATGGACAGAAATAAGCCGACTGAAAAGTATTATAGGTAAGTAATTTAAAATTGCGTCATGTCCTTTGCGGCATGGCGCAATTTGCGTTTTTTATCTTTTCTTCCTTTTTTTCTATAACAAAAATATCTCTATCGTCATGCTGCTTGACAATACCATCTTGACAGTACCCAACCTTGAAAACCAGAAAGGTTTTCAAACCGAAAAATGACAAACTGCCTCGTCTCATTTTTCGCTTGAGACGAAGCAGTTGTAATACTTTTCTCATCTCAATCTAGCCAATTAGTCGACGCTGTGGTATAATAAAT
>CAVFWQ010000031.1:0-8377 GCA_963626285.1 bacterium
GGAAGACGCTGAAGGAGATGATCGTCAAGATGCCAAACCGCACCGCAGAAAGCGCAAATATTTCGTTTTTTCTGCTTTTACTCTTGACTTTTGCCAATCATTTTAAAAAGGTTCAGAAGCATCTTGGTTGCACATTGCCGTTTTGCTGTTTTAGTCAAACAACGTCGGCGAATCCGGATGATGGTATGCATCAAAGCACATCTCGATTTGCGCTTTTGTGCATTTTTCGACGGCAAGCTGCTGCGGCAGTTCTTCCCTGTTGAACAGTCCGATGTCAGTCGTTTCAATGTTTTCACGAAACGTTCCGCGCTCATATCTGCACAGAACAAAAATTTTGATGATGCCATAGGCGTGATTCGTCACATTATGCCTGCGCCAATCCTGAACGGCGATCAGCTTCTGAGCGGACACAACAAAGCCCGTTTCCTCTCGGACTTCTTTTTCGGTATTGGAAGCGACAGATTGATCCACATCACACCAGCCGCCCGGCAGCGACCATGTACCGTTGTTCTCATGAACGAGAAGAATTTTTCCGTCAATAAACACAGCGCCTCTCGTATCGATTTTCGGCGTCTGGTAGCCGGTTTCGTTGCAAAACAAATCGTAAACCCGATCGAGCGGAAGACCGGTCCTGGCAGACAGCATTTCGGCGGCGATTTCCCGCAGCGCCGCATAGCGCTCCCTGTCATACTTATCTTTTCCGTATTGAAGCCCTGCCTGCGCAATGCTTTGAATGCGAATGGCAAAATCAAGCCAGATATCGTTCACTGCAAAAGCTCCTTTATCTGCTCAAAATTCTCGGACAAAAGAAGCGCTCCGGCCGCGTCTCCGCCGACAGGCTCTTGTCGATCATACACCGCAAGAGCGCCTGAAAGCCGTGATAATATCCGTTTGGAAGACAGAGGATGCGAGGCGCGTAGAGCTGTTCTGGAAACGCCTTTTGTCTTCAGGCTGCAAACATTGATTCTGACGGATAGATTATAGCATATGGAGACAAGATGAACAACGGGGAATCAAGCATTTCGTATCAGCTTCCCTATGGCGTTCTTTGTGCGGGGCTGCCTTAAAATTCGGGCTTTACTGCGTTCAGGCACATCGGGCGAAGCATATGATCATTTTTCAGACGTCATGCAGGAAAACAGGAAAAAACGGCGAAAATAATATTTTACAGAAGTTGATGGCCGGAGGTGAGCGGGATGCAGAGGCGAAGGAAGCGTTTGGCGGACAGGCTGCCGCAGCGGATGAAGCCGCTGTCATTTTTTGTGCTTCTGCTGATGCTCGCAACCATCGCCGTTTTAGCCATTCGGCAGCAGATGAGCGACATAGACGAGCTGGAGGAAAGTGCGAAGGCGGCGCAGCTCAAGCAGATAGAAGTGCAAAGTGAGCGCAGCGCGCTTCAGCAGGAGCTGGCCATTGCCGGAACGAGCGACTATATCGCCGAAAAAGCGCGCACACTGTACGGCTACCTTTTGCCGGGCGAAATCCGCTTTAAGGTGTCAAATCCGGAGGCACTGTACGGCGAAGAGCCGATCGCCGAGATCGTGGAGGAGGGGCAATGAACAAAGCGGCCATCGCCATCGGCTCAAATTCCACCAGAATGCTTGCCCGCACATCGGCGGGTGAGCTGCGCGGACGGGAGGATACCCGCCTGATGCTCGGTTTGAACGACAGCGGCTGCCTGACGGATGAAGCCATGCGGCGGACGGCGCAGGCCGTGCTGCGGCTGAAAATCAAGGCCGTTTCCTTCGGCGCGTCCGAGGTCTCTCTGTACGCTACCAGCGCGACGCGGGACGCCAAGAACGCGCAGGCGTTTGCCGAAGTGCTGCAAAAAATCACCGGTCTCAGGCTGAAGGTCATTTCGGGTCAGGAGGAGGCGGCGCTGGCGTTCAAGGCGGCATCCGGCGGGAAAAAATGCGCCGTGCTGGACATCGGCGGCGGCTCGACGGAGCTGACATTCGGACAAAACGGTGTTCCCGATGCGGCGGCCAGCGCGCAAATGGGCGCATCAAGGCTGATGAAGAGAATGCCGATTCACTCTCTGCAGGATGCGGAAACGGCGCTTGACATGGCGCGGGACGGGCTGAAAAAGGCGTATGCCGCGATGCTTCCGCTTGCAAAGCCTGCCTTGCTGGTCGGCATCGGCGGCACCTGCACGACGGCGGCAGCCATCAAGCGGCAGGAGGAATCACACGGGGAAAGTCTGGAGGGAACGCGGCTGACCCTTGCTGAGATTCGGCGGCAGATCTGCTTTTTGGCACCGATGCCGGAGGAAAAGCGGGCTCAGGTGCGCGGGCTGTACGCGGCGCGGGCAGCTATCATTCCGCACGGGCTGTGCATTTTGCAGGTCGTGATGGAGCTGTTTTCGTTTGACGCGCTGACCGTGTCTATTCATAATAATTTAGACGCCTTGGTCTGCTGACAAAGGCGGGAGGACAGCTTGGAACAGGAGAAAAAATCAAGGCTGATTCTGCTTTTCGTGATGACGGCCGCGCTGCTGCTCTTGGCCGCGCTGTATTTGTTTGCGCGACCGAGGCTGATTCAGCCCAAAGCACTTAATCAGAGCGGGCTGACGGCCTTTTCGTTTGAGCGCACCTATTCGGACGGGAGCAGACTGAAATTCACCCTGACCGCCTCCAAGGACCAAGTGCGCGCCATGCTGTATGATTCCGCGATGGGCGGAAAGCGCGAACTGAATGTATCGGCCGAGGCCTTGGCAGAGCTGCAGGCGGTCATCGAAAGCAGCGGGCTGTACCTGTGGGACGGATTTAACGAAAAGTGGCCGCTGCTGGGCGGAAAGAACGAGCTTCAGGTCACGGCGGAATACACAAACGGGCTGACAGTCAGCGCATTCGGCGCAGGCAGGCTGCCCGATGATGCGGATGAAGTGACGGCGGCCGTCCGGCATTTTTTCTATATGCTGTTTTCCAATATACAGGCGTCTTAAAAAAATAATGATTGTGTTAATTTCGTAGAAAAATCTTGCTTTTTAACGCATCAAATGGTATCATGATACTTGACACGGAGGAAGCGTGTTAAACAAATGAGGAGGTACAACACTATGGCGTACAAAATCAGTGATGCGTGCATCAGCTGCGGCGCTTGCGAAGCGGAATGCCCGCAGCAGGCGATTTCTGAGGGCGACGGCAAGTTTGAAATCGATGCTTCCAAGTGCATTGATTGCGGCGTTTGCGCCGAGACCTGCCCCGTCGGTGCTCCCGCGCAGGAATGATTCTTCTGATCTGCAAGCCGTCTGCTGCAAAGCAGACGGTATTTTAAGTTTACAATTTCTTCGGCAGGAAAACGGCCGGCTGCGTCGAATGTTATGGATGAATGGACAGTCTAAAGAACGATTGAAGCAAGAAAGGAAGAATGAAGATGAAGATGAAGAAATTCGCCGCTCTGCTGCTTACCCTGTGCCTGCTGCTTGCGAGCGCATCCGCGCTGGCCGCGTCCTCCGTCAATGAAGCGATGCTCGTTTTGCTGCAAAAGGCCACCGACCCTTCTCAGACGTTTGCGACCACGATAACCGTGTCCGTTTCTTCAGAAGATCTCCTGAATCTGTTTGCGAAAATTTCACCAGACACCGCCGACACAGGCTCCCTGCAGACCCTCGGCGAGCAGTACGGCGCTGCGCTTGATGCCCTGCTTGCGCATATGCGTATAGAAGGGCGCATGAACTACGGCAAAGCGTGTGAGATTCGTATGATGCTGGACAATCAGACGCTCGCCGATTATACTTTATACGGCGATTTTTATAACCTGACAGAGGAAAATTCGCTTTATATCACCAGCAGCCTGTTCCCGTCCACGGCGCTCAAGTCTGATGCGTCGGCGTTCCAGGTAAACTCTGTCATGGATTCGGCGATGACGCTTAGCCAAGATCTGACACAAATTCTTGCCGAAAACCCTGATATGGAACCGCTGCGCGAAGTCCTGTCCAATGCATATCACTATGCCGCCGCGCTGACGGGCGACGCGGAGTCCGTGACGCTGACGGGCGCCGAATTTGCCGCGCTGGATGCGCAGACTGCCGAAAACCGTTATCTGCTGCTTCAGCCGGATTCGGCGATGAATCGGATTATCGATCTGTATGTGGGTTATCTGAATGAAGCGTATGCCTCTGTCTATTCGACCGCCGGAAGTTCAGTGCCTGCGCAGCTGGAAGCGAACAAGCCGGATTTCAGCGCCGTCAAGCTGAATGATATTCTGTTTGTCGGTGACGATGACCGAATCACCATCACCCGCAGCGGGGACAGCGTGGTTTTCAGCCGTCAATATGAAGGGAGCTATTGGGATGAAAGCTATGATCAGTATACCGTTCCTTCCGAGGATACGCTGACCTTTAAGCCGGATTACTTTACGCTTTCTTCTGCCGGCGCCTCTCCGCTTATCGTGACGCTGGATGCGCGGACGGAGGGGATGAATGCCCTGCGCGTTGTCGGGCACGATTTCTATGCATGGATGAACGAAACCAACACGGCGGACGGCGGCCGCTGTGACGGAAAGCTGAGCGTCAATGTCAATGGCCTGATGCTGGACGTTTTCTTCGGCGAACAGATGAAATCAAACGGTGAAATGAGCTCTTCGCTGAAGCTGGCGACGGACGGGCAGGAAATCATTTCCGCCGCCATGACGCAGGGATATACCGACGAAGTACTGCCGGAGCTTGACCTGAGCCGGTATCAGGTGGTCACGGTGAATGCGGACGGGACGATGTCCGAAGCCGATACCGCGGCGCTGATGAATGACACGATGATTGGCACGGCGCAGATTCTGAACACCTTGATGGCCAATCTGCCGGAGGGCGCGGAAAGCATCGCGTCGCTTTTAGCCGCGCTCATGGGGCAGACGGGGCAGTAAGGCAGCCATAGGACAGGCATTTCTTGGCACCGCCGGATAATTCCGGCGGGCTTTTACTGGACTGAGAACAATATTGTGAAGGAGAGTACACCGATGAATTTTTCCGCTTATGCCGAGACCTTGAACCCGGAGACCATGCATTTGGGTCAAAACGCTCCGCATGCTTATTTTATTCCCTTTGAGCGCGGGCAGAACGCGGGTTTGGCGCGGACAGAGAGCGAGCGCATGACGCTGCTGAACGGCGAATGGGCGTTCCGCTATTATCAGAGCGTGAATGATTTGCCCGACGATTTTTCGCCGGAGCGGGAGGAAATTTCAGGCAGCATCCCCGTGCCGTCCGTCTGGCAGCTTCACGGATACGACAGCATCCAATACACCAACATCCGCTATCCCATTCCCTATGACCCGCCTTTTGTTCCGGCGGACGATCCCTGCGGGCTGTATCGGCGCACGGTGCATGTCAGCAAGCGCGAGGACAGCGTATACACCCTGACCTTTGAGGGCGCGGACAGCTGCCTGTTCCTGTTCGTCAACGGGCGTTTTATCGGCTGCGGGCAGGTATCGCATTCGCCCAAGGAATTTGACGTGACGGACGCGCTCAGGGCGGGGGAGAACAGCATCGCCGTGCTGGTGCTGAAGTGGTGCGCCGGAACGTACTTTGAGGATCAGGATAAGCTGCGCTGGAGCGGGCTTTTCCGCGATGTTTATCTGCTTCGCCGCGACAAGGCGCATATCCGTGATCTTTCCGTTTCGACAGCGCTTTTAGAAAACGCGGCGACCGTGACCGTTCGGGCGGAATATGAAGGCGGTATACAGGAGACTTCGGCGACCCTGACCGCGCCGGACGGTACGGTCATCGGGCAGGAAATGCTGCGGGACGGGCAATGCGCCTTCCGTGTCTCCGCGCCCTTGCTTTGGACGGCGGAGACGCCCGCACTGTATCGCCTCGTATTGGAATGCGGCCGTGAAAGCATTGCACATAAGGTGGGCATTCGGGAAATCAGAATTCAGAACGAGACCGTCCTGCTGAACGGCAGCCCCATCCGTTTCCGCGGGGTCAATATGCATGAAAGCAGCTGCGAAACGGGCGCATACACGCCCATCGAGCATATCCGCCGCGACCTTTTGATGATGAAGCGCAGCAACATCAACGCGGTGCGCACGAGCCATTATCCGCAGCCGCCGGTGTTCTATGAAATGTGCAATGAGCTGGGGCTGTATGTGCTGGACGAGGCGGACATCGAAACGCACGGCGTGGTATGGCTGAACGGCGAGTGCCAAAATGAATGCTATAATCTCATGGCGGATGACCCGACCTTCGGCGCGGTGATTTTGGACAGGGTGCAGCGGATGGTCATGCGCGACCGCAATTTTCCGTGCGTCGTCATTTATTCAATGGGCAATGAATCCGGCCACGGCGTGAATTTTGACAGGGCGCTGGCATGGACGAAGGCTTTTGACCCGACGCGCCTGACGCATTACGAGCGCGCCTCCTTCCCGCCGCAGGGACGGGACATCAACCGTACGGATTTGGATTTGTACAGCAGGATGTATGCCTCTACCGAGGAAATTGAACAGTATTTTAAGGAGCATACAGTCTGCAAGCCCTACATCCTCTGCGAATACTGCCACGCGATGGGCAACGGGCCGGGCGATTTGGAGGACTATTTCCGCCTGTTCGAGCGCGAGGGGAGAATTTGCGGCGCGTTCGTCTGGGAATGGTGCGACCATGCGCCTTTTGTCGGCATCAACGCGCAGGGCAGAAAGATGTACCGCTACGGCGGCGACTTCGGCGAAACGCTGCATGACGGCAATTTCTGCGCAGACGGTCTGGTTTCGTCCGACAGAACGCCACATCCGGGGCTGGCGGAATATCAAAATGTGCTGCGTCCGCTGCGCGTTGTGTCTGCCGACCTTGCGCACGGCAGCATCACCCTCAAAAATCAGCTTGATTTCGTGTCGCCCAGGGGTCTGATTCAAATCGAAATAACGCTGTCAGGCGGGGAAAAGGATGAGGAAAAGCTCTGTTTGGACGCGCCGGACATTGCTCCGCACGGGCTCGGCACGATTCGGATTCCCGCAAGAGCGGGCGGCGGCTGCATCCTGCGGTACAGAGCGGCTGTCGATACGCCGTGGGCAGTAAAGGGCTATGAACTGGGGCATGAACAGACTGGCCATGCGGAATGCCCCGTGAAGAGCGGGGAGCGGGCGGCAAAGCCCCTCTGTGTTGTGCATGAAAACGCCCGCTATCTGACGATTTCCGGCTCTTCTTTCCGCTTCCGCTACGACACGATGGAGGGCATTTTTACACATCTTAATGTGAACGGGCGGGAGCTGCTTGAGCGGCCGATGGCGTTCAACCTCTGGCGTGCGCCGACGGACAACGACGCATCTGTCAAGCGCCAGTGGCAGGCGCATCAGCTTCGCTATGCCTTCAGCCGCGGCATGGAAACAAGGATGGAAGTGTCGGACACCGCCGTCACCCTGACCACAAAAATCAAGCTCACGGCGCAGTCCGTCCGCACCTTGGCGGAGGGAACTGTCCGCTGGACGGTGACGGGCAGCGGGTATCTGCAATGCGAGGCGGATATTATCCGTGCGGCGGGCATTCCGCCTTTCCCGCGCCTTGGCCTGCGCCTGTTCCTGCCAAAGTCCTTTTCGCACTTTGATGCGTTTGCATTCGGGCCGGAGGAAAGCTATGCGGACAAGCATCAGGCGGCCATGCTCTGCGCGTTTTCCGGCAGCGTTCAAACGGAATACAGCCATCCTATCAAGCCACAGGAAAGCGGCAGCCATATGGGAGCGCAGGCGCTGGAACTGAACGCCCGGTCTGATGATGCGCTTTGCTTCTCAACGCTGCGCATTACGGGCGAGAACTTCGGCTTCTCGGCGCTGCCCTATACGCAGGAGGAGCTGACGGACAAGCCTCACGATGACGAGCTTTGCGAGGCGGAAAGCACCGTTCTCTGCCTTGACTTTGCCCACGCGGGCATCGGCTCGAACAGCTGCGGGCCGCAGCTCAAGGCCTGCTATGAAACGCCGGAGCATATCAAGGGAAAAATCACCTTGGATGTGTCTGAAGTATAAGGTATCACCGTATCATTCGGCGGCAGCGCCACATGTGCCTTTCAGGTGCCTCATCTTGATTTTTGCTTGAGATGAGGCACCTGCCGCCTTTTGATGCGGAAAGCTATTCGTTTGCCAATCTCCGTGTATCTGCTTCATGTGAAAATTTTGATTAAATCCATAAAAGGTAAATGTCTGATGATTGTGTTTCGCATCTGACGTAAAATTCATGATTTATCTGGGCTATCTGGTGCAGGAGATCAGAAAAATTCGGAATGAGGAATACGCATCCCGAATTTGAAAGGGGCTCATGATGCTCGATAAGCTATCCATGCACACCCCGAATCTTGCGGATGAGAATTCAAAAAGCTGGCGTCGCTGTTCCCGAACGCGGTCACGGAGACCGTGAATGAGGATCGCGAGGCCGTCCGCGCCATTGACAAGGATGTGC
>CAVFWQ010000031.1:8387-19623 GCA_963626285.1 bacterium
GCTTTTATTTTATCTTCTGTATTAACCGCATCGGTGAAGAAAAGAACTGTTCTGTCGCTGACAATCTCCTTAATGGAACTTTCGTCTAGATCCTTATCTAAGACTGTTGCTTCGGGCATTGTAACGATAATAACGTTATCTCTATCGGGTTCCGATATTTTTACCTTACCCGCATTAATTCCGATGCGGACAATGCCATCATATTCAATCCAGATTTTTTTCTCTCCGTAGCCGGCAAAAGCAAAAAGGCCATACGCATCCTGATTCCAGTTGGAAACATTGTGATAGTAGCATTCAAGGGAAGCTAGCTCGCAGATTCTCCGAACGTTTGACTCCGATATTGGCTGCTCTGCAGTTTCCTGCCTGTTCAGTACTTTTGTCAAGACAAATATCCCGCAAAGCACGATATCCGCAACCAGTGCAAGTATCAGAAGATTACGAGTTGAAAATTTTTTCATTCAGCCTCACCGCCTGCCGAAGCACCGAATTGATATTCGAATGTGTATCCTTCAAAAACGGGTGAATACCATGCTTCGATGATTGATTTCAGGTTTTCCTGAGCACTTGATATGAGCTTTTCGGATTTGCCGACTTCTTCCATTGCGCTGGTTCTGCACAGTCTGATAAGTTCATCCGGGTACAAATCTGTTCTATCCGGAATCGTACAGATTGACGATATATCTATCAAAGGATTCTCAATCTTAAACTCCAGAAAACCGAATATCACCTTTTTTTCTGCTTCATCGACGGTATAGCCAATGCTATCGGCATTGATGCTGACCTTCACCGTCGATTTATACAGCACATTATAATCATGCTCGCCATTTTCCTTATATGTCCTGACAATGCCATTATGGACGAACTCGGAAACAGAAAGCGCAGCGATGTCTTTTGTATTAATCAGTTCAGAAGTCGTAAAATGCTGCGTCTTCGGGCTGCTTCCGCCAAAAAACGAAAAGAGGATAAAGAGGCCGACAGCGAGTAAGACTATGAGGAAGACGATATGAAAGAATTTTTCCCAATTATTTTTTTCACGGGCCGTATTTTCCAATGACAATCACCCCAACGCAGTCATAATGTGGGCTGCAGCTCCGAAATCCCCATGATACCAAACATTCTGCTGACATGCGGTCAGGAGCAGGCAGACGATGACAAGCAGAATCAGCAGGAGAATTTTTCTCTTCATTTCGACCACTCTCTTTCCTTAACAAGATGATGTCGATATGTATTATAGCATCATATACCTTTAAATGCAAGGAAAATATGGTGTTTCAGGTGTTTTTCAAGCTCATGAGCTCCAACTTCAATGCGGTATGTTCTTCAGCTTCGGACAGTTGGCAAAGGCATCCTTCCCGATTGCGGTGGAACGACCCCACATGATGACGTTCTTCAAGCTTGAGCAGCCTTCGAAGGCGTAGTCGCCGATATATTCCGTCCCGCCGGAGATGCTGATTTCGTATAGGCTTGTGCAGCCGCGGAAAGCAGAATCCCCGATATTGGTATCGCCCCAGAGAATGACGGTGTCCAAATCTGTGCAGCCCTGAAATGCCGATTCTTCGATGACCTCACAACTGTCGGGAATACTGATGTAATCCAGGCTGCTGCAGTTTCTGAAAGCATTTTTGCCAATGCCCGTGATGTCGCCCCAGATGATGACAGTGCTCATGTTGATGCAGTCCTCAAAGGCCGACTCTCCGATATAGGTCACGCTGCCGGAGAGACTGATGTTGGTCAGCTTGGTGCAGCCCTTGAAGGTGTCCTTTTTGATGTCGGTCGGGTCGCCCCACATGAGCACGGTCTTCAGGCCGGAGCAGCCTTCAAAGGCAGATTCCCCGATGAAGGTGGTTTCGCTTGGAATGCTGATGTTCCTTAATCCGGTGCAGCCTTTGAAGGCCGAAGCGCCGATATATTCAATATCAGCCCAATTAAGCAGGCTTTTCAGCGCAGAGCAGTTTTCAAAAGCTCCGTCAGCAATTCGGGTTACATCGCGTCCATCGATTTCGGAGGGAATGGTCATGGCACTTTGAGCCTCGGTATATCCGACAATTTCAACCTTGCCGTCGCCGGTGTACCGATACCGAACGTCCCGATAGCTCATTATTGTGCCGTCTGCAACGACGGGAGAGGCAGTAGGCTCTGCCGCTCCCGTTGTCGTCTTCGCCGTCTGAGTATTTTCAGATTCTGTTTCGGTTACGGCGGAAACGGTCTCAGGGTAGGCAATATCCTGCTTATGGACGTATAGGGTAATGCTTTGATAGGTTTGGCTGTCAACCAGGTTGGAATATTCCTTGCCCGTGCTGTCCTTCCGGAAAGTCAGCCTGATTACAGAGTTCGGAGCCACATCTTGTGAGACCACGATATACTGCTTCAAGATATCCATGTTCTCCGGATCTAGATAAGCGCCGTCATCTGCAACAAAATTCAGCTTAATGGTTCCATGCCCGTATTCATCTCTCCGTTCGCCGCCCAGCGAGGTATATCCGAAGGAGGCGACATTCTTTCCGACATAGTTCCTGATATAATGCGTATATTTGTCCGGGGACGGCGTGATGGGAATCAATTCAAATGCGACGGGTTCACTGGCCATACTGCCATCCAATCGGCGGACGGTCAGGTCAATCAGGCGGACGCTCTGAAAATCAATCAGGTTGCTGTACTCTTTGCCGCTGCTGTCCGTCTGGTAAACATACTTCATTTCCGTGTTCGGAGCAATGTTCTGCCCTGTGACGATATATTTTTGAAGCATTGCTTCATCTTCGATGTTAATGAACATGCCGTCTTCCGTGACGAAGATGAACTCCAAGTACCCCGCACCATACCTTTCCAAACGATCTCCGCCAAGCGAGGTATAACCGAATCCGGCAGCATTGCGTCCGACATAGTCCTGAACATACCAGGTATATTTGTCCGGCGAAGGATTGACGGCGATTGGTATGTGTATGGTTTGACGGCTGCTGCGCTCGGCGGTTGCTCCCCGAATCAGTTCATCCAGTTCGGCATCCGTGAGAGATGCATAGTCAATGTCCAACGCAAGCGCGGACGTGAAGCAGGTGATGGCCAGCATGCATGCCAGCAGGACAGAAAACAGTTTCTTCATGGGTTCTCCTCCTTTTCGGTCGATGTTCTCATGCGGAAGCGATTCTCATTCCGAGACGCGCGCTTCTCCTGCGCCCGTAATAAGCATATCATGCGTCAAATCAAAATTGGATTTGCCGATGCATCGGAACTGAAAAGGGCGATGCCGGTTGCAGCATCGCCCAAGAGCTTTATCTTCCGTGATAGGTAATAACGATCGGCACATCCGGCATATAGATCTTCCCGCCGGAAGTTATGGTTTTCCCGTTAATCGTGACTTTTTCGATTTTGTCACGGATGACCAGCGCTGTGAGCATGTTCAAGTCATGAAGATTGACGCAGGTTATGTTGGTAAAGCCGACTGAACGCAGCGTATCTTCTACAAGGGAATACTTCCTGTCGGAAAATGGTGCCAGCTCACTAGGAAATCTGATTCCGCCCTGGCTGGAGATGACCTTCTCGTTTTCCTTCTCAGGAAGCCATTTAAAGACAAGATACCCTCCGCCGCCTATAATCGGGGCACATGCATAAAACAGGAAAAGTAATCCACCCGCCCAGCCTGGCATGCTTTCATTCCCGGGAGAGAGCATTAAAACAATCGCAATGGTGAGCAGAATAAGTGTAATGATTAACCATATGACCGTCAGGACTTTATGCAAAGAAGAGTTCTTCTCCGCAATATCCAATTCTCTCAGACGAACAAGTCTCTCTGTTTCAGCCTTCTGTATGCCAGCTTCATCCATCTGCCGGAATACGTATTCGTTCTCATTGCTGATCAGCACTTTGGCGCCGCAATAAGTACAGAACGCCTGCGTCCTGTTCTCTTCGATGGAAAGCGTCTGACCGCAATCCGGGCACTTTACGGAAATCAATTTATAGCCCAAGCTCATCATCTCCCGGTAGTAGGTGTTTCTTGTCCGGCACTCACCGGATGACATGTAAGAACTCTCTGCACATAGTCAACGGGAATCCCGGAAACTGCCGATCAAATTGTTCTGTTTCCGAAAGGTTCATCAGAGCACCATCCCTGATACTTTCGTCATACGGATCTCTCGTCCATCCGACAAACGGCTCATCATCGTGCCCGACAAGATTCTGTCTGCGACAAATCTCATATGCGATGGTATCCCGAATCCCCGTGGTACCAATTTCTTCAAAGTATGCCTGAATGTTGAGAATGAATTCCGGATAAAACTTCTGATATGTCAGGATGTATTGAACACCGCTTGGCTCCTTAAGCGTTTTAACGATGCTGAATACACAATCCTCATATGCTTCTGCTTGAATCAACCCCTGATTTTCACCCAGACAGGGTCTTATTCCGGCAATCAGAGATTCCTTCGTGCGTGGAAGAGACTTAGACGTATCAACCGGAAAGATCAGCACGAAGCACCGGGCGTTGCCAGTCTGAACCATATAGGGAACGGAATCCTTCGGATCATCCGGCATAGGAGCAACTTTCTGATAATAATCCGGAATGAGCATTGATTTGCCGTTTACTTTTACTTCCTGTGTGCCCATTGTTTATTCTCCTTTGGTCAAATTGTTCAGGCCTTGTTCTGCCTTCAAGCCTCTTTGCCGTTTTGCTTCATTCCTTATTTCCTTCGGGCACAGGGGAAGTCTCCATGCATACGGAGAATCTTTCGCATGCTTCTCAGCCTCCGCAAACGTCTGCTCAGATTTGATATATTCGCCGTTCATGGCATAAATCCTGCCAAGGAACAGGCAGGCATTAAAACGACTTTCTCTGTATCGGCGTATGTTCTCGTTTTCGTCGCACATCGCAATGGCACGGGAGACCGTCTCGATTGCGTCCTGATACCTTTTCAGCTCAATATAGGCGACAGCGGTTTCATCCAGCAGATGCTCGATGAAAGACAAAGGAGAGTCCTTGGTCGCATCTGCATATACAGTTGCCCGATGTATGTGCTGAAGGGATGCTTCCTCGTCTCCCGTGATGGCAAAGTACATCGCGGCAACACAGTCAAAGTGATAATGCTCGTAGCCGCAGGGATAAGCAGACAGCAGCTCGGCAGCCTCCGCGAGCATCTGACCGCAGCGCTTCATCTTGCTTTTCGTTTCGAGCAGCGTCTGCGTTTTGTTGAGCAGTACTGCCGCAAGCTGTATTTTCGCGTCTGGATGCTTAGAAGAGCGGGCTTCGTCGATGGCAGCGTCATCGTGCTTCAGGCATTCTTTGTCCTTCTCCCGACCGTACTGGTTGTTAAGAAGGACGGCCTTGGCCCGATGATACCAGGAAGCGTAATAGTGGCTGGGATGCTTTTTAAGATACCCTTTCATTTCTTTCAGCACATCATGAGCGTCCTCGTAATATTCCAGCCGTCCCAGCATAAATGCGCAGGTCTCATACAGCCGAAGAACACACCCTGGCTCAAGCCCATCCGGATCGTTCAATAGGCGCAGCATGTCATCCGCGACCGTTTCATCCATGTCCACCGGCGCGTCCATCAGCATACGGAAGGTCAGCAGCTGGCTGGCAGGCGTGGCGGGTTTTGCGTAGACCAGCAGCTGTTCGGCTACACAGAGCAGCTCATGCAGCTGCTCATAGTTTTCCGGCATCTGTTTGTCCAGATCCGGCCGGTCTTCCCGCGGGTTTATTTTATGATGGAGCCGCGCCAGCACATCATCCAGCGTGTTCCGTACGGAAGCGTTCCACGGCCATGTGTGGATATATTCCCGAATCATCGGATGGAAAATGACCCGTTGAGACGAAACCTCCAGCCAGCCGCTCTCTTCCATTCGGTTGATCACTTCCAGATTCGGCAGGGCAGTGATCTCTTTCAGCAGAGAAATGCGGATGCCTTGCCGGTCGATGGCAGACAGGATTTGAAGCAGCTGCTTTTCTTCGTCCGAAAACCTGTCAATTTCAATCAGCTTGTCCAGGATAACGGTCAGCGGAGCCATCACGCTGCTTTGGTCATGCACATAATCGATCCGTTCTCCCGGGAGATTCCGAAATCCTGCCTCCGACACCATTTGTGCTGCTTCATGCAGGGTCAGATAGCTTCTGGCGATTTGGCGTCCCAGCAGTTCCACGGTCAGGGTATGCCCATTCACGGCATTTGCAATGGCGATAAAATCCCGTGCATTGTTTTTATCGGCAATGTCCAAATGAGAATACCGCTGAAACATCTGTGCCAGAGCATCCGGCTGCAGTTCCTCGATACACAAGGCCGGATAAAGCCCTTCCGCCGTCTGACTTCTGGAGATAAGCAGCACATCCCAGCCAACGTTATCCAAAATCCGTAAATCTTCCGGATGCTCTTTGCAAACGTTATCTATGACCACCAGCACATGCCGGCTTGCCGCGATTTCAGCCAATACCCGCAGCTTTCTTTCCAGATATTCTTCCTGCGGTTCCTCACTCATTCGAGAAACGGTATTCACATACACCAGATGATCATCACAAAGCATCCGCGCTGTGTTTCCGTCAGCGTACAGCCACAGAACAGCATCATATTCGGAACGATGCATGGCGAGATAAGCCCTTGTCAAGGTACTCTTACCGATGCCGCCCATGCCGTACAGGTTAAACATATGCCGGTCTTTCGTATGCAGGAGCCGGTGCAGCGCTTCCAGCTCGGCCTCCCTCCCTGCAAAGAACACCGGAGCCGATATGGAAGAAGAGCGCAGCCAAGGCTTTGTTTCATCAGAGAAGCGAAGAATCTCCTGCAGCTGGGCGATAGCCTCATCCGCGCTTTGGTATCGGTCAGCACGATAGCCGGCCAATGTTTTACGGAAGAAGGCGGATAACGCCGGAAACACCCGGTCCTGATATGCTGCCGCGGCATACGTCATATGGGCGTAGTCATATTCCGCGTCGGGCTCACAATCAAAGGCGGAGGGCGTTTTGTGCCACAGGGCATAGAACAGCACCGCGCCGAGACTGTAGATATCCGAATGCCTGCCAAGCTGTCGCAGCCTGCCCGTCTGCTGCTCCAACGGTGCATAGCCCCTGGTATAGGAGGCGCGCAGCCTGCCGGCATCATTTGCCTGAATGGCCGCTGCCAATTCCTCCGAAGAGATCATGGAATCAAAATCGAACAGCTGGACCAAATCGAGAGAGCCTTCCAGCGTCAGAATGTTATCCGGCTTCAAATCCAGATACAGATACCCTGCTTCGTGAATGCGCTGCAATATCTTTGCTGCGCCAATCAGCAGGGATACACAATCATGCAGGGTATTTCCGTGGAAGGCCGTAAATGTCCGACCGTTCATATAGACGGAGACAATATAAATCGTTCCGTTGGCTTCATAAATGTCCGAGGTGTTCGCCACGGCATTGGTCAAGCCGCTAAGTGAAAAGAGCTTGTGGTTTCGCCGATAGGCAGCTGTTAAGCGCTCTTTTGCAGCAGCAAACGCATCGGCATCACGGGCTTTGACATCAAGGGTGCCGTCTTCAGCACGGCTGATTTGCAAGGCGTGAGGGTAGCATTCCTTGATGCGGACAAGCTTGAAGTTGCCCAGATTGTCGGTGTAGGATGCATCATACACAATGCAGGAGCCGCCTCGTCCAACCTCGTTGCGAATCGTGTACAGGGTATGGCCGGTATCGGTTCCCAGCTTCAGCACAACGTCTGGGGGCAGCGCGTTTCTTCCATCCATGACTCTCCCTCCTTTGACTTGGTCATGCTCATCATACCCCGGTTGTTATGTTGTCTGGATTTATCGGTGCTCCTCCAGCTTTTCGGTCAACAGTTCATTTAAGATGTACCGAAAAACAAATAACGGTTCATCGTTCTTGGCGGCATAGAAAAAGATCCAATCATACGGATTCCCGACGTATAACTCCGGATATCCGGAATCGATCAGATGTCGGTTCATGGAAACGATGCAGCGCTCCGCGTCACCGGATTCAGCCTCATAGTTTCCTGTTTCAATGGCTTTCTTTGCCCAGAAGGTATAGAAGGTCAGCAGCACCAGCCATTTCCGCACCCGCTCATACGACACATGTTCGCCGCGCAGGATCAAATCAATGCCCTGCCTGTCGGGGAAGGAGTCCTGTGCGTCATCATGAAGCTTTTCCAGAATCGGCTTGATGGAGCGGTCTGTACCGAGTTTTTTGATATCCTTCTTATCCAGCTGGAGGATGGCAAGATAAGCATCGTAAGGCTTCGCACCATCGGCTCCGGCTTTGAACCTGCTTTTCTTCCCTATGGCTTCATCGTCAAGCATCGAAGAAAACCGCTCATGCTCCTGAATCAGCAGACCATTCGGCCCTGCGGCCTGTCGCCACAGACGGCGGATGGTCTCATATGCTGTCACGTTTCCGTAAGGAACGAATTTATCGATGTTCTTCCTGAGCCATGAAACGAACTCTTCTGCAGATTCTAAATCATTCAGCTGCGCAATAATGGAATCGGTATAAACCACATCGCTGCCTCCGCCACCTTTGCCGGCCAACGGCACCTGTGCCTGTATATTCAGCGCATCTGCCCATGTAAGACCGTTATTCAGGCAAAAGTAGTAGACAGCTTCCTGCATCAGGTGGCAGTTGAAGCTGCGTTCCTTCGTATAGATTCGCCGGAAGAATTCATCTGTTTCGCTCCCGTCCAGCCCAAAGGCAAAGCAGATCTGAAAGACGGTATCCCGCTTCACCGGCTGTCCCGCGAACCACTCACGGACTTCTCTCGGCGCATCCATGTCGGCTTTTGTGAAGGCGTTTCGGATAAACGCCACCTTGCCGTCTACATCCGCTATATCTTCGGTATAGCCGTGCTCTGCCAGAAATTCATCCATCGCCGCCGCGAAAGGCCGAAAGAGCTGCACGACTTCGAGCAGCTCTTCGATGAAATTATCGTCTTCCCATGAAATAGAGTCCAAGAGTCTTTGAAGGACGGTGGTATAAGCGGGCATAATTATCCTCCGTTACCTTTAGAAAAGATATTCGGAAAACGACAAGAAAAATTTCGTTTCTGAACCATCTGATCCATAACTTATAGATGCTCCATTTTACTTTTGGATGGTTAAAAATAAGCAGTGCGTAAAGAAGACGATAAAAAAGTAATTTTTTGACATAAAGGAGGGCGGAATAGGGGCAAACCCATCCAATCCTGCAACTGACTGATTTTTTCCGGCAGTTCCAGCGCTTTTGCACTTGGCTGCTTAAACCGGAGCGTTCCTCCACATCGGCGCGGCAAAGGAATCGCCATTTTACAGATGCCAGATGGTTTTGGCTTGTTCATAAAGCCAAACCGCTCTTTCCGTGATACGTTTCTCATCCCATACTTCAAGCGTTAATGCGTTTTGAAGCGTTGCCAAACCTCCGGCGCAAGTAGCAAGCCCGGGCTTGTTTACACCCTTTCCTGCTTTTTTCGTTTTCCACGAGGCATCGCGAATCGAAGCGTTCAAAGATTGGGTGATGATAGCCAGATTGCCCAGGGTAAGCAGGGTGCTGTCCCGTTTGCGGGAGGCTTCTTCGCTCTCACAGGCAGGCCAGTTATTACGCCATTTCTTAGGCATGAGATGCTCAAGACTGTAATGGTCAAATCCCAGCAAGGCCGTAGAACTGCTTGCAGGCCGTATTCCGCTTTCAATTAAATACACAATTCCCTTCGACTGCATATTGATGAGCTTTGAATCAGTAAAGCCATGCATAAGCTCATCGTCAGCAGGAATATATGTCGTCGCATCGCTGTATTCCTGCAGTTTTGTGAGCAGCAAGCCGGAATCCAGAACGGAATTTAAAATGAGTGAGGTGAAGAGGTTGTTGTAATTCTTTGTAGACGCATGAACAACCATCCTGCGCATGATGTAACTTTCAATAATGCCAAACATTTGATTGCGTTCATCGGTGTCATCAACATTCTTTGCCAGGTACAGCACATAAGGAATCAAAGTAGTATTCTTAAGGCCAAAGATAATAACGTTGATTCGTTCTATGCCGAATGTGCCAGGGACGCTCATTTTACACTGTTCAAGCCTGAAAAACCGCATAAAGCATTCGGCATAATCTTTCATGGGAAGCAATACAATATTTTTATTGCCGGCGCAGTAATGTTCGATGAAATGCTGATAAGATTGAGCAAGATTATCTACACGAGCGTACATGAGCTTGTCTTCTTTGGATATATCATAAGATTTATCCTGTATGAATATCTGAAAAAAGGCATCAAAGAAGATGTCAATCAAGGCTCGCTTGATGCGGCCGGTTTCAATTTCTGTATCCCAATATGTTTTGATTTCATCATCTTTTTCAAACACATCAGCCCATCTGTATTCGTACTCGGCGATGTTCTCTCTGCTGAACAAATAGTTCTTCAAAAGTTCGGATGTAGTCAGATTCACGCCAAGAGAGTTGATTGTATCGAAAATCTGCTGCTCGTCCTCATCTGCAAGAAGGTCAATCCGCACAAACTGCGTATTGGTGTTGATTGCCATAATATCAAGCGTTGCGGGATTGATGTTATCCACAAAATAGTTAAAGGCATCAATGATGCGAGAAGCCGGTTCGGGATTATCGAGCCTTTGCGCCTCATTGACCGCCATAACTTTTTCAAAGGCTTTGATATCGTTTCGCCCATGACGCAATGCAATCATTTGCCCCATAATACGAAATTGATAGTCAAACAGGGCGGTTTGACCGTGCTTCAGGCAAAGCACTTTCATAAAGATAAGAAATGTTGTCAGACGCTGCTGCCCATCTACCAGCGTCCAACGCTCCGAAAACTGATCGCCGACTTGCGGATCTTTCCCTTTTTTCAAAATGATTGATCCGAAGAAGTGCGGCTTTCTGGCTTTGACAATATATTCCATATCATCCAAGAAACGAGACCACAGGTCTTCTTTCCAAACGTAAGACCGTTGGAAGAACGGAACTTCAACCAAAGTTGAATTGTTAAAGATGTTGGATATCAACGCTTTGTGCGCATCCATTGAAATTCCTCCTCAAGTATCCCTGAAGTCACATTGGTTTACGCCGCTTCCTTCATCGTGCAGATACATATGTTTGCCGAGCGCTTCACGGTCATCATTCGGTTGTTTGAACATGCTGTTCGGACCGTTCGTGCAAACACAAATATCCTCTGCCGATGCTGAATTTTTCGGTCATGATTGTACGACTATTATTCAATCTTCTGCTTTCGACTGCTTGCCAAACAAATATGCATTGGGTGGAAATATACTTAATTTTCTTTTTTTTTCT
>CAVFWQ010000032.1:0-19408 GCA_963626285.1 bacterium
ATTGAGCGCATAACGGGAGAAAAGGGAAAAATTCAAGACTATACTTATGACCAACTTTTAAAAATGGATTTCGGTATTTTTAAAGGAGAACGTTTTGCCGGTGAAAAAATTGTGACTTTAGACACCTTTTTAACTCATTTTGGACAGAAAAAGCTAAATCTTGCGATAGAAATAAAGCAAGCCGGAGTAGAAGAAGAAACGTTGAAAGCCATAGAAAAGCATGCCTGCAGCGCAACCATTACTTTGACATCTTTTATGTTCGAAAGTGTAAAGTCTATTCGCAGCATTAATCAGAAAATAGCAGTTGGGTATCTGACTGATGCTATTACTGCGGAAGTGCTGGACAACTTGGATGAATATCAGATAGGACAAATTTGTCCGCAGGTTGATTTGGTGCAGCCTAAAGATATGGAAATGGCAAGAAAAAGAGGATTCTCAGTTCGTTTCTGGGGTGTTAAAGATCAGCATCTGATGAAGCGAGCAATAGCGCTCAAAGGTGATGGAATGACGGTTAATTTCCCTGATTTATTGACTGCAGCTCTCCGTTAAAGAAGCGGAGAGCTTTACTATTAAAATGGTATAAATTATCTGCTGTTCGCTGATTTTTACAAAATGGGCGGGCTCTGCCGGAGCATTCCACTTGACAAACTCGCCTTTCATCATTATCCTATACTTAAGGCGTCAGCAGATACTCTCCGCTGACGCCGGTTTTTCCAATGGCTTTTGTACGAACCTCTGTTATAGATGGTTTGCACACAAAGCTATTGCTGTTCCAAGATGGATTGGTCGGCATTAAGCAGCGCACACTCGTTTGCATAGTGCTGCCTTGAAAGAAGAAGAAACGGATGTGCATACATGGCCATCATTGCACCTGATATCGGAATTGACTTGGGTACATCCAACACCCTTGTGCATGTGCGCAGAAAGGGCATTGTCATCAATGAGCCGACCATTCTGGTCATCGACAGGACGGCCAAGCACAATGTCAAGGCCATCGGCGAGGAAGCGCGTGTGCTGCTGGGACGCACAACGGGCGACGTTCTAGCCGTTCGGCCGATGGCGGACGGCATGATTCGTGATTTCGACATGACCGAATATATGCTCCAATATTTTATCCGCAAGGCCATCGGCGTATCGCGTCTGGTCAAGCCCCGCGCCGTCATCACCATTCCCTGCCGCGTGTCGCCCATTGAAAAAAGAGCCGTCCGGCAGGCGGCGCTCTATGCGGGGGTGCGCCGCAACTCTCTTTACCTGGTGGAAAAGCCCTTTGCCTCGGCGCTCGGCTCCGGTCTGCCCGTGTTTGAGCCGACGGGCAGCATGGTTGTGGACATCGGCGGAGGAACGACGGAGGTCGCCGTCATTTCGCTTGGCGGTATCGTCATCTCCCGCTCCATCCGCATCGGCGGCGTAAAGATGGATGAGGCCGTTGCCGCGTATATCAAGCGCGAATTCAATATGCTTATCGGCGAAAGAACGGCGGAGGAGATAAAGAGCGATTTGGGCGCTGCGCTTCCGCTCAAGGAAGAGCGGCGTGCGCTGGTGCGCGGGCGTGATTTGATTACAAACCTGCCTCAGACGGCGGAAATATCCTCCGTCAAGGTGTATGAGGCACTGCAGCCCACCTGTCAGGCGATTTTGACCGCGATTCAGTTTGTTTTGGAACGTACGCCGCCTGAATTATGCGGCGATATTATGCGCAGCGGCATTCATTTGACAGGCGGCGGTTCCCTGCTGTTCGGTCTGGATCAGTACATTGCATCCGAAATGAGCATTCCGGTGCTGCTTGCGAAGGACCCGATGTCCTGCGCGGCGCTCGGCGTGGGACATCTGACGGAAAACATTGAACAGCTGCACAGGATTGGCAAGAGCGCCTTCCTGCGTGACGAAACGGAGGCATAAGAACAAAGGAATGGCAGAGGAAAAGCGCGAGGAAAAAAAGAAGCGGGAGAGGGTCAGCCGGACGGCGGACGAAAAGCGCAGCTTTGTCCACAGCCTGCTGATGCTTGTCGGGATAGGTCTGCTGGTGCTGGTGATTGGCGTGATGGTGGTCAGCAACTTTATCGACCACCCCCTGCTGAATATGCCGCGGGAGATCATCTCCAAGGCCTTTTCGCCCGTTCAGGAGTTTTTTTCAGGCGCGGCCAATACGGTAACGGGCTATTTCCGCACGCTGAAATACAGAAGCAATTTGGAATATGAATATGAGCAGCTTTTAAACAAGGTCGAGGAGCTTCAGGATCAGGTGATGCTGCTCAACGCCACGCAGGACGAGCTGAGCGCTTATGAGGATCTGTATGCCGAAATGAGCAGCAACACCCAGCTTGACCCGATTCCCGCCATGGTCATCGGCCATGACAACGCCAGCTATTTTTCCACGCTGACGCTCAACCGCGGGACGAACAACGGCGTGGCAAACAATATGGCGGTCGTCGTGAGCGGTGGCCTTGTTGGTGTGACCTACGATGTGACGGAAACAACAGTGAAGGTGCGCACCATCATCGACAGCGATTGCAGCATTGCCGCCATGCTGGAATCTTCCCATTATGAGGGTATTGTCAGCGGCACGCTGGGCATTGACGGCACGCCGAACTGCCGGATGTATTACCTTTCGGAAAACCATTTGCCCAGAACGGGCGATGTAGTCGTTACCTCCGGCGTGGGCATTGAATTCCCCAAGGGCATCCCCATCGGTACGGTGCGCGAATCCACACGCGGCTTGGAGGGCAACAAGCAGTACGTCGTCATTGAGCCGATTGCGGACTTTGAACGAATCGAATATGTGACCATTTACCGTTATCTGCCGCCCTATGCGCAAAGCGCGGCCAGCGAGGAAACCACGCAGATTACCGTATCGCCGCTGGTGACGGGAAGGCCGAAGCCGACCTTCGCCGTCGGTGCCGGCACATCGTTTGAGGAGGGCGGGCAGACTGCGGAGCCGACGGAGACGGACGATTTTGAAATCGTCAGCTCGGAGACACCCTCGCCGACCCCGACCATCGAGCCGACTCCGACCCCGACCGATCTGCCGCCCGTCATTGAATACCAAAGCAATACGGCCACGGAAACGCCCATCCCGACCGATACGCCGCGGCCGACCGGCACCCCGAAGCCGACCTTTGACCCAAGCAGCGTGACAGTGGAGGATGACTGACGGTGAACCTGTTCAAACGTCCGCTGAAGGCGCTTTTGTTGACGCTGGCAGCGTATCTGATGGATGTCTGTCTGATGCCCTACTTGACCGTGAGCGGCATCAGCGGTAGCATGAGCTTTGCCGTCATCTCCATTTTGACCGTCAGCTACGGAAAAAAGGCTGCCTTTGTCTCCGGCGCAATCATCGGCCTGCTGATGGAATGCATGCTGTCCAGCGTACCGGTCGTGTATCTGCTGATGTACCCCGTGATTGCTTCGCTGTGCGCTCAGTTCTTTGCCGATATGTCGGACAGACAGCGTGAGCGCCGCAGAACGGTGGAGCATAAGCGGGATTACGATTTGCCGCCCTTTATCCGCATTGTCGCCTGCGCCGCACTGTCGGCTGTTCTTATGCACACGGTCAACCTTGTTTACGGCTACCTGTCCGGCCACGGTATCACCGTCGGCCATATCATGCGAGCTCTCGCCTCCGTATTGTATACAATTGCTTTGGCCGTCGTGCTGATGCTTCCCGTACGCTATTTCTTAGGCATCTACGGCACTCGAAAGGAACGCCGCGAAAAGAGAGGTGAACGTTAGTTGAAACATGCCCCGAAGATGAATGTCCGGTATCTCTTTATTGCCGCCATGATGATTGCCTGCTTTGTTTTTTTGGTTTATGGTCTTTATGATTTGCAGATTACCAATTATGAAAAGTATTCCGAGCAGGCCGGCACACAGTCCACCAAAACCATTACCATCAAGGGAACACGCGGCATGATTACCGATGCCGAGGGCGTTATTTTAGCTAAGAGCGAAAAAACTTACAACGTAACCTTTTATCGGGACAGCGCTTCCTCCAGCGCTTCCAATTATCTGGCCTTTACCAATTCCATCATTGACACCATCGGCATCATTGAAAAGTATGACAGCAGCCTGTGCGTCAGCTTTCCCATTGAAAGGGATGCGGAGACGGGCGAGTGGGTGTTTAACTTCGGCAGCGGCATTTCCGAGGAAGCCAAGACCACCCGCGAAAGTCAGTGGCGAAGCAACCATTATCTGAGCAGCACCACGAAATACCCGACCGCCGAAAGCTGCCTGAACCGTCTTAAGCAGCGCTATCAGATGGAGGACGACATTGACGAGGCGCTTATGCTGAAGGTCATGGCGGTCTATTCCGAAATGCAGATGAATCTGTTCAACTCTCTGCCCATCACCATTGCCGAGGATGTGTCCTTCAGCGCGGTCAGTGAAATCGAGGGACGCAGCATGGTCTTGTCCGGAATGGACATTGAGGTGGGGGAAAAGCGCGTCTATCCGCGTTCCACCTTGGCCTCGCAGATTATCGGCTACACGGGCAAGATTCAGAGCTACTCCTCCTATTACAGCGATTATCAGCCGTCTGGCTACGCATTAAACGATGAGGTCGGCTTGGACGGTATTGAAAAAACGCAGGAAAACTGGCTGACCGCGTGCATCACCGAGCGGCAGGGCAGCCGCGTCATGGAGCGCGACAGCAACGGCAGCCTGACACGCCAAATCAGCTATACCGAGCCGCAGGACGGCAACAATGTGAAGCTCACCATCATCGCCTCTTATCAGCAGCGCGCCGAGCGGGCCATCGCCGAAAATGTCGAATGGATTCGCGACCAGCAGGAGGAAAAAATGCAGGACGGCGACTGGCTGGAAAAATACAAGGACAGGATAAACACCAGAGACTGGGAGGAAGACCCCATCCGTCTGGCCGAAAAGGGCGTGCTGATTGTCATGGACGTGAAGACCGGCAAGGTGCTGGCCATGGCGCAGTATCCGACCTATGACCTGAATGCGATGGTCGCAGGCGGGAAGGAGGCACGCGCCATCGTTGCGGACGAGAGAGGCCTTCTGATGAACTATGCCATTCAGACCCGTGCCGAGCCGGGTTCTACCTTCAAGATGGTCACCGGCTTGGCCGCGCTGACCAACGGCGTAATCACACCGACAACTACCATTACCGATGAAGGCGCGTTCATGGCTTATACCAGCAATAAGGATGAAGCGCCCACCTGCTGGACGAAAAATCCGAAGGCGGCCGGACACGTTGATCAGACTATTGTGGAGGGTTTGGAACATTCCTGCAACTATTTTTTCTATACGCTCGGCTCGCTTCTGTACGGCGATACGGGCTCTGACAGGCTTTATAAATACGCCGCGCAGATGGGCTTGACCAGCAAGACGGGCATTGAACTGAACGGTGAGCTGCGCAGCATCGTCGGTAATCAGACCAACCTGTATGACCCGACCGTCAGCCTGTCCGAGCAGGTGACGGATACCCCGATTATCGTGGCCAACTCCATCAAAAAGCATATCAGCAATTTCGCCTCGACCTACGGCATCGTCTATGATGACGAGCGTCTGAACCGCTGCGTTAAGCAGCTCATGGACATGGCCATCAGCACAGGTTCTGACGACTGGGTGGTCGAGGCCAGACCCATCTTTATGAACGAGCTGGGCATGACAAGAAACATGGTTTTCCAAGCCGCGCTGATGAGCGATTTGTGGAATTACCTGAATACGATTAAATGGGGCGGCAGCTTGGAAATCCAGATGGCTGTCGGTCAGTCCATCACGCTGGTCACGCCTGTCGCAGAGGTGCGGTATGCCGCTTCCCTGGTGGATGGCAAGGTCTGGAATCTGTCCATTGTGGACTCTGTGACTTCGCCGGACGGCGAGATCTTGTCTCAGCGGGAGCCGAAGCTATTCGGCACATTGGAGGGCGTGGAGGAATATCTCCCGTATATCAAGCAGGGAATGAAGGGCGTGGTTGACGAATCCGGTACCGCGACGAGGTTCTTTAAAGGACGAGAAGTACAGAACCAGATTTGGGCTAAGACGGGTACATCGCAGATTACCGTCGGCAAGGTGAAAATCGACTTGGAAAACAACGCGTGGTTCGTCTGCATCACGCCCTATGAAGAACCGCAGCTTGCCTTGGTCTCCTACATCCCGAACGGCTATTCCGGCGGCTATTCCTCCATCGCCGCCCGTGACTGGATAGAGTGGTGGATGGAGGAACAAAACAAGGTCATTTCCGATGTATCTTTAACGACGGGCAACGAGCTTACACCGTAACGCCTGGAGCGGGAGGAGAAAACGCATGGGCAGGGCATATCTGATCGTATCCGGCAAGGGCGGGGTCGGCAAGACGACCATCGCCACCTCTCTGGCGCTTTCTCTGGCGCGGCGCGGGATGTCCGTGGCATTAGTGGATGCGGACGTCGGTCTTCGCTGCGCAGACCAGCTTCTCGATTTGCAGAACGATGTGGTCTATGACCTAATGGATGTGCTGGACAAGCGCTGCCTGATGCAGCGGGCGCTTGTCCGTCATCCGGAGGCCGAAAAGCTGTGCCTTTTGTCTGCGCCGCAGGAGGCCACGCCGTCCGATATTTCACGCAATGACATGGCAAGGCTCTTCAAAAAGCTGAAGAGCCGATTTGACTTTGTGCTGGTGGATGGGCCGGCCGGTATCGGCCGCGGCATTAAAAATGTGTGGGAGGGCGTGGATGAGGCGCTGATGGTCGTCACCCCCGATGATGTGTGCATTCGGGATGCCGAGCGCGTATCACAGCTTTTGTTTGAGAAGCAGAAGCTCCATCCGCAGCTCATTTTGAACCGTGTCAACCGCTCTTTTCTCTGGGACGGCGAGATGGAAAAGCCAGCGCAGATTGCGCAGGAGCTGGACATGCCGCTTTTAGCCGTTATTCCGGACAGCAAAGAGGTGTACAGGGCGCTTTTGCACCATCAGACGGCGCTGGAATGCAAGTCCCGCGCCGTGCGCAGAGCCATTGCGATGGCAGCGGATCGACTATTGGGAATGGATAAAAAGCTGCCGCGCTATTGCAGATAAGCAGGGAACGGATGAATTTGGTTCGTAATAACTGTTTGACATCGAAAGCCTGGTGATTTGATTGCAGATGATTGATAAATCCCGCCGCAGCAGGGAGCATTTTGACTGGCCGCTGCTGCTGGTCACTTATGCGCTGGCACTGTTCGGCATCGTATGCATTGCGATTGCCACCTTTGACCCTGATAACGGAACAGACCTGTCGCTGCTGAATTATGTCGCTAATTCTTCTTCCGCCTCGTGGCAGGCCATTTTCTGCTTGGCTTCGCCTGTTGTGGTGGCGGTCGTGATGGCAATCCCGATGGAAATCTACCGCGCCCGCGCCCGCTTGATTTATTATTCCGTTTTGGCTTTGCTGCTGGTCACCTTGGCGGCGGCTACGGCTGTCGCAGGCATCAACGCATGGCTGACGGTCGGCTGGGGCCGCACCATTCAGCCGTGTGAGTTTGCAAAGCTGTCCATTTTGATTATGCTTGCCAGAACCCTGTCCGCCAAGGAAAAGCCGATGGGGACGCTCAAGGATTTTGTCCGCACCTGTGTGCTCTTGGCGCTTCCCGCATCGGTGACGCTGCTTCAGGGCGAAACAGGCACGGTCATCGTTATGGTGGTCATGTTCATGGCCATGATTTACTTTGCGGGTGTTGACATCCGCATTATCCTCGGCTTTGTGCTGGCCGGAACGCTCATGGTCGGCGCAATTTTCGGCTATGCCATCATTTCCAATTCGACAGACTACCGCATCACGCGTATTCTGTCCTTCTTAGATCCGAGCAAGTATTCTTCCTCCGGCGGCTACCAGATTCTGAAATCGCAGATGTCCATCGGCTCAGGCGGCTTAAACGGCATCGGCACCTTTGTGGTCGGCTCAATCAGCCAGCTTGACTATGTGCCGGAGGACCATACGGACTTTATTTTCTCCGTTATCGGAGAGGCCTTCGGCTTTAAGGGCTGCTGTGCGGTTTTGGCGGCGTATCTGTTCATGCTGCTCAGAATGCTCTATCTGGCGCGGTTTACCACCGATAAATTCGGTCAGCTCATCATTACGGGCGTGATGGCTATGTTCTTCCTGCACGTTTTTGAAAATGTCGCCATGACCGTCGGGCTGATGCCCATCACCGGCATCCCGCTGCCGTTTTTAAGCTACGGCGGCTCAAACTTCATGACCAACATTGCCAGCATTGCGCTGGTGCTGAATGTGACAAAGAGCCGCAGCGTTGCACCGACGCTGACGACGTCTGCATCAGTTAAATTTTGACATATCAGGAGGGGTTTGATGGCACTTTTGCATGTGGCATTTCATTCGCATTCGCTGATGATGAATGTGGATATGGATGTGATACTGCCGGAGGAAACGATTCGACAGATAGGGATGCAGGGGCACGCCGGAGAAAGCTATCCGACGCTGTATCTGCTGCACGGCATGAGCGATGACCATACCATTTGGCAGCGGCGCACGTCCATCGAGCGGTATGTGGCCGACAAAAATTTGGCTGTGGTCATGCCGGCCGCTGATTTGAGCTGGTACACCGATATGGCGCGGGGCTATCCTTACTGGACGTTCATTTCCGAGGAACTTCCCGCTGTCTGCCGCGCCATGTTCCCGCGCATGAGTGCGCGTAGGGAGGATAATTTTGTGGCGGGCTTGTCGATGGGAGGATACGGGGCGCTGAAGCTGGGGCTTCGCAAAAGCGAGGCGTTTTCTTATGTAGCAGCGCTCTCTTCATCGCCGGATGCAGCCAAGCGCCGCTATACCGGCAGCGAAAACCTGAAGACCTATTGGGCGGATATTTTCGGGCCGCTCGACCAAATCGAAGGCTCGTTCAACGACCTCTTTGCCGCCGCACGGGAGCTGGACGCATCCAGCAGGGAAAAACCGCGCATCTACATGTGGTGCGGAACGGAGGACACGCTCTTTCCCGATAACGAAAAAATGCGCAACTGCCTGAAAGAAAATCACTTTGATTTGGTCTGGGAGCAGTCGGCGGGCACGCATGCATGGAAGTATTGGGATGATAAAATTCAAACGGTTCTTCAGTGGCTGCCGTTGAAGGGAGGAAAATAAGCGATGGCCTTTATTGATATCGGCTTTTTTTCTGAAACGCTGGGCGTAGAGACATCCTGCCATGTCATCCTGCCCCAGCCCAAGCATCCGGAGGAGGCGGCAGGCAGGCGCTATCCCGTGCTGTGGCTTCTGCACGGCGCATACGGAAACTATCACGATTGGACTCGCTTCACCTCCATCGAGCGGTATGTCCGCACACTGGGGCTTTGCGTGGTCATGCCCTCGGCACAGAACAGCGGGTACCTCGATATGGCGCACGGAGGACAGTACTATACCTATATTTCCGAGGAGCTGCCCAAGAAAATGCGGGAGTTTTTTCCGCTGTCCGACAAGCGGGAGGATAATTTTATCGCTGGCCTGTCGATGGGCGGCGAGGGGGCAATCATGTTCGGGCTGTCCAAGCCGGAAAATTATTCCGTCATCGGCTGTCTGTCGGCAGGCATGCCGGAGGAAACGCTGCGCATTCATGCCCCGTTTTTATCGGCCGAGCTGGAGGGAACGCCGTATGACAAGACCTATCGGGATGCCAAGTATCATGCGCAGCGCATCGTGAGCGAGGGGCTTCCCTGCCCGCGCATTTACCACACCTGCGGGCGAGAGGATTTTCTGCTGGACAGGGCACATAGAACGCGGGATTTTTTCAAATCCTTCCAAGGCAATCCCTTTGATTATTGCTATGAGGAGGACGCCGGTGCGCATACATGGGAGTACTGGGATGAACATATCCGGCATTTCCTCAGGTATCTGAATTTGGCGGCGGACATCGAATATTCGTAAGGAGAAACATATGAAGTTTACTTTTGCACATAACAACCTGAACGTCATCGATTTGGAAAAATCGCTCGCCTTTTATCAGGAGGCGCTGGGGCTTCGGGAGACGCGGCGCAAGGACAGCGAAGGCTTTACGCTGGTCTTTTTAAGCGACGGTGTGACACCCCATCAGCTGGAGCTGACCTGCCTCAAGGATTTTGAAAAGGCTCATTACGACTTGGGCGACAACGAAATTCATCTGGCCTTCCGCGTGGATGATATGCAGGCGGCACACGAGAAGCACAGGCAGATGGGCGTCATCTGCTGCGAAAACGAAAAGATGGGCGTCTATTTCATCGAAGATCCTGACGGCTACTGGATTGAAATCGTTCCGGCAAGGTGAGAATATGCGCGGGAAATATGATGTTATCCTGCTGCTCGGCTTAAAGCTGAATGGAGACGGAACGCCAGATGCGGAGCTGAATGCGCGCATTCGGCTGGCGGCAGATTGTATGCTGGAGGGGAAAGCCGAGATCATTATTCCCTGCGGCGGGCAGACGCCGGACACGCCCTGCACGGAATCCTCCGTGATGGCCGAGCAGCTTCAGACTATGGGGGTCGATCCGCAGCGGATTCTTGAGGAAAATCAGTCGCAGACCACCTATGAAAATATCCGCAATGCCCGCGCAGTTTTTGAAAAGCATAGGCCGCACGCCTTTCAGAACGTCCGTCCGTCCGCCCTCGTCATCACCTCGGACTATCATCTGTTCCGCGCCAAATACATGGCGCGCTCGATGGGCTTTGCCGTGGCGGGTATGGCCATACCGACACCGGACAATGCGCTGAAAAAGCGGCGAAAGCGCATGGAACGCCTTTATTTCATCAATTATCGGATGGGCTGGGAGACGGGCAGGCACAAGCGTCCGAGGTGTTATGATAAGGTGAAAGAAAGGCTGGAAAAGTAACAAAAGGGGAAAGCGGTTCAACCTCTGCCGTCAGCAAAGCATGAAGAGCATCTGCTTTTAACTTCAAATTTTAAAAACAGAGATTTGCATTAAAAAAGGAGTTGCTTTACTCGGGAGCAACTCCTTTTTTGATATATAAACACATTACATGCTTGCTTTGATTTGCTCAATCTCTTCTTTGATTTGCTCCGGCTTGGCGTAATTGAGCGGGGAGAAGCGCCCGTCCAAGGCGGTTTCCAATTTCTGAACGGCGGATTCCTTATCGCCGTTGTCAAGGTCATATTGGGCAAGGAAGTACAGCGTATCGATTTGCGAGGGCTTCAGTTCGTGCGCCTTTTTGAAGTATTCCAGCGCCTTTTCCCTGTCGCCGAGGACACGGTAGTAAAGCTGACCTAAGTTGTCCAGCACGACGGGGTCTTCATCGTCGTAATCCAGCGCCTCCAAGTTATAGGCCAAGCCCTTTTCGGCATCGCCCGCCTCCACATAGAAGAAGCCCAGCGCACCATAGGTGTTGCCGCAGTGACTTTTCTGGTGGGACAGTTCCATCAGGTGAATGGCCTCGTTCAGGTTGCCCAGCTTGTACTGGGCACAGGCATAATTCAGATGCACCTGGCGCTTGTCAGCGGGCGATAGCGTTTTCAGCTTATCCACCTTTTTGAGGATTTCCTTCACCTTTTCATAATTTTCCGCGCCGCCGTCGCGCAAAAGAAGCACGGTGTAGGGCAGCAGATAGCTCGGCTCTATGATGCCTGCTTCATAGAATTTTTTGTATTCCGCCTTGGCCTCCTCCGTTTGCCCCTTCTGGTGCATCATGATAGCCTTGCGGATTTTCAGTGTGTCAAAGAATCCCATGGTTTTTATCCCTCCAGTTTTTTTATCAGGCGCAGGGCGCGTTTCTGTGCATCCATGAGCGCCGTATCGTCATAGGGGTCGGTGAGCAGGATGGCCTTTTTCGTGAGAGCCAGCGCCCGTGCCGGGTCACCCAAGCGATGCTCGCAGAGCTTGGCCAGCGCGATATAGGGGAAAGCGTCGCCTAAGCCGTCTGCAATCATTGCTTCGTAGACAGAAGCCGCTGATGCAAAGTCTTTCTCCCTGCGGTAGCTGTCCGCCAGCGTCATTTTGGAAAGCAGCGACATTGAGCCCCTGTCCGCAGCGCGGTAGTATTTGCGTGCCAAGTTTTTCTGCCCGCGCTTTTCCATGACCCGTCCGACGGAAAAAATGTCCTGCGCATGCGGACTTAAAAGCGGTTTTTCGTACAGGCTCAGGAGCTTAAAAAGCAGATGCGGCAGCGTCTTGATATCCTGACAGTTGTGCCGAAGCACAGGCTCTAGGAGCGCGAAATTCCGGCACTTGAGATAGCCAAAATACTGCTTTGGCACAAATGCGCCGGGCAAATCATCCTTACGCGGCTGATGAAACACGGCCTCCTCCAGCGCAGACAGTGAGCAGCGCTTTAAGCGAAGCCGCCAGACGGAGCGGGCGCTGCGAAGCAGATCCGCGTGCGGGGGAAGGGGAGCGGGGGGCATCCGCTGCATGAGAAAGCGATTAGAAAGCAGCGGCATATCAAAGGTATGCCCGTTGAAGGTGACAAGGAGCTGCGCCTTTTGCAGCCGCTCCTGCACATGATGCAGGAGAAAGCACTCCTCATCATAATCGCGCATTAAATCCTGCTCGACGACGAACGAGCCGTCTTCAAAATACCCAAGCCCCACCAAAAATGCCAGTGTCCCGACCCCGCCGGACAGCCCTGTCGTCTCCGTATCCAGAAACAGCATTCGGTCAAGCGGAATATCGCCCGTTGAAATGTCCAGCAGCGATTGGAGCGAAGCGCCGCTGACAACATCCGGCAGAGGATAATCGCTGCGCGGGGTCTTGTCAAAAGCGCGGTAGCAGTCTGTCTTCTGCCGCTCCGCCGCAGGGCGCTGCACCTTTTTTTGCGCGCCGTAGGCGTTCAGGCGGTCACGCAGGGAAGCCATACATCAGTAGAACAGCGACACTTCTTCGTCGCCGTCCTCCGTCACTTCCAGCACAAGCACGGGATTGGGCTTGGCGCGCTCCTCTAAAAATGCTTCAAAATCGCCGCCTTGCGCCTCCCATTCGGCAATATAGGCATGCCACTCGGCGTCAAACTCCTCCAGCGAGAGGTTGTTTCCCATGATGTACTGCGCCGCTTCTTCACCCACATAGCGCAGATGCCACGGCTCATAAATGATGCCGGTGATGTCCTCCTTATCCTCCATATAGCGGATGATAAAGCCGTATTCCGCGCAGTGCTGCGCCATCCACTGCGCCTCTTTGGTCTGTCCGAAGGCGGCGGTCATGCCGCTTTTTTTCGTCCAATCATAGTTCAGCACATCCACGCCAAGCCCCGTTTGATGGTCACTGGAACCGGGATAGGCGACGACGCCGTCATCACGCCCGACCTTTTCCAGCCGATTTTTGTACATGTAGGACTGCTTGGAATAGGCGCGGTAGACACTCTTGGCATAGAGGATGCAGCCATCCTCAGCCGCCCCATCGAACATATCGCACAGCGCCTTTTCCGCCACCTTGCGCAGCTGGCCGCCGCCGATTTCCGATACGTGTTTCATCGTGATGGTGACAAGGTCATTCGGTATATAGGAGGATTCCAGCAGATTTGTCTGATTGACCAAGGTAATATAGCCGGACTTATTTTCCAAGATTTCCGGCTCAAGCGGATATGTCCATTCAGGAAAGGAGATGTCCTCCGCAAGGCCGGTACTCATCAGCAGAAAACAAAAAAGACAGCAAAGCAGACGGCGAATGAAAAATCACTCCTTTCCGACATTTTGGAGAGCCAGAACCTCCTGCGCCTCGCGCAGGGTCTTTACATAGTCCTCCAAGGGAATATCAAGCTCTTTGATGCGCATGGCGTGTTCAACGCCGACATAGCGGATATGCCACGGCTCATAGGCATAGCCGGTGGTCTCCGTCCATTCCGCCTTATAGCGGATGATAAAGCCGAAGCGGTAGCAGTTTTCCGCCACCCATTTACCCTCCGGCAGCTTGCCGAAGCTGCCTGTCAGACCGGTATTGTTTTTGCAGCCGACATCCATCGCAAGTCCCAGCTGATGCTCGCTCGTACCGGGCAGCGCCACCAAAAGGTTCGCCTGCCTGACACCGGCATTTTTGACCTTGCGCCTGTAAATGTTGTTCTGGGTCTGATAGCTGCGGTAGCCCGAAATGGCCAGTAGGGTATAGTTTTCCTCTTCCTTGGCCGCCGTGAACATCCTTTCCAGCGCCTCCGCCGCTTCCTTGCGCATTTTGACGCCTGAGCCGCCGCGCTTGACATTGGGCATGACCAAATCATCCGGCACATAGTCAGCGCTGATGCGGTAATCGCGGTTGATCAAAAACAGATTGCCGCCCAGCGACATCTGATTCGTATAGTCGCTGACGGCCGTCTGACCGAGCGTCAAAAAGGTCATCAGCAGGGCGAGCAGCTTGGAAAGCATCGTTTCTTGGTCCTTTCAAAAAAGGATAGAGGCAGCACCATAGGGCATTGCCACTATTATAACGCAAAAACGTCTGAAATACATCCCTTCAGCGGGAATTTTTTACACTGTCAAACGCTGTCCCCCAGCGGCCTTTTAGCTTGCCGAGGGCTTCATCGGACAGCATGACCGTGACCTGTGTTCCTTCGTCCGTATGCGCCTCCGACAAAATGCGCCCCTGTGAGCGCAGGTCATTCATCATTTGATAATCGGAGAAGGGGACAAGCACGGTAACAGGCCGTGATTTTTCATGCAGCTTTTCGGTAATGATATTGAGCAGGGCATCCACATGCTCCCCTGTTTTTGCGCTGATTTTGACCGCACCGGGCAGCAGCGTGTCCGATACGCCGTCCATGGAGTCGCATTTGTTCAGTACGTCAATGCGCGGCTGGGTGTCCGCATGAAGACCCTTCAAGACCTCCTCCACCACCTGATGCCGAACGTGAATCTCCGGGTCGGAGGCATCGTTCACGATGACGAGGAGGTCAGCCCGCGCCGCCTCCTCCAAGGTGGATTTGAACGCCTCGATCAGATCTGTCGGCAGCTTGCTGATGAAGCCGACCGTGTCCGTGAGCAAAAACTCCGTGCCGTCCGAGAGGGAGACCTTGCGGGAAACGGCATCCAGCGTGGCGAAAAGCTGGTCCTGCACATAAACGCCCGCATTCGTGATGTAATTGAGCAATGTTGACTTGCCCGTATTGGTATAACCAACCAAGGCGACGGTCGGGACGGTGTTTTTTTCGCGCATTTTGCGGCGCAAAGCGCGCTGGCTTTCCATATCGGCAAGCTGGCGCTTCAGCTCCGTCATCCGCGCACGAATGCGCCGCCTGTCCATTTCCAGCTTGGATTCGCCGGGTCCGCGTGTGCCGATGCCGCCCGCCAGACGGGACAGGACAAGCCCCTGACCGATTAAGCGGCTCTGCTGGTATTTGAGCTGTGCCAGGGAGACCTGCAGCTTGCCCTCGCCCGACTTGGCGCGCTGGGCGAAAATATCCAAAATGAGCGCCGTTCTGTCAATGACCTTGATGCCGATGATGTCCTCTAGGTTCTTAAGCTGTGCGCCGGTCAGTTCATCATCCACGATGACAAGGTCGGCCTCCAGCGCCTGCGCGTCCAAGGTGAGCTGCGCAGCCTTGCCTGAGCCGACATATGTCCCTGTATCTGGATGTGGGCGATGCTGAAGCTGCCGCCCGACAACGACCGCTCCAGCGCTTTCCGCAAGTGCGGCAAGCTCGTCCAAGGAACGCTCGGAATCAATGGAAACGAGCAGCGCCCGTTCCTTTTCGGCTTCCTGCCGCTCCTCGCCCTGCATCACCAGCCGCTCGGATTGTTCGATTTGCGCCATCCAAGCGCCTTGCGGCAGACGGCGGAGGGGAACGACAGGTGTTAAAATCGGCGTCGGGACGCCGCTTTGCTTTTCGCCGAGAAAGGCGCAGGAAACGCCTGTGACCTCGCCCTGCGCGTCCGTCCCGATGGCGCAGATGGCGTCCAGATACAGCGAGCGGAGCGCAGTGATATCCACATCGGACAATTCCGCGCCGGCGCGGGGATGCGTGTGCAGGATGCGCACCATCGACAGCCGCTTTTCACTTCGGCGAAGCCGCATAGAGGGGAGAGACACCTGATTCTGGCCGCCAATCATGATGTCCAGCACATCTCCGCCGCGGCTGACATACAGCGCAATTTCGCGGTTGATGGCGGCTGAAAAACGCGCAAGAATTCGCACCAGCTCAACCGGTGCGAATTCATCCGCCTCAAAGGGGTATTCATATAATGTTTGAAGCTGCCGGAGGGCGCTCTGACGAATGCCCTCCGTGTTTCCATGTATTTCCGGCATTAAATGACCTCGTCGGGATGCTTCTTCATATAATCGTCCACAGCGGCATGGATAGCTTGCTCAGCCAGCATAGAGCAGTGCATTTTAACGGGCGGCAGACCGTCCAGCGCTTCGGCAACCGCCTGATTGGTCAGCTTCAGCGCTTCCTTCAGCGTCTTTCCCTTCACCATTTCCGTCGCCATCGAGGAGGTGGCAATGGCCGCGCCGCAGCCGAAGGTCTTGAATTTGACGTCGGTGATGATGCCGTTATCCACCTTCAGGAACATCCGCATGATGTCGCCGCACTTGGCGTTGCCGACCGTTCCCACGCCGTCCGCATTTTCGATTTCGCCTACATTGCGGGGATTGGAAAAATGGTCCATCACTTTTTCGCTGTACATAATTTATTTACCTTCCTTTTCCTTCATTGCGTCCTGATAGACAGGCGACATATCGCGCAGCTTCTGAACGATGCCGGGCAGCACGCGCAGCACCTCGTCCACCTCTTCCTCGGTGTTGATATCGGACAGAGACAGGCGCAGACTGCCGTGCGCAACCTCGTGCGGCAGGCCGATGGCCAGCAAAACATGGCTTGGGTCAAGCGAGCCGGAGGTGCAGGCAGAGCCGGAGGAGGCCGCAATGCCGCCTTCGACATCCAGCCGCAGGAGCAGACCCTCGCCCTCGATATAGAGGACGGAGACATTGACATTGCCGGGCAGACGCTCGGTCGGGTGGCCGTTCAGCCTCGTATAGGGGATGGTGGTCAGAATGCCGTGAATCAGCTTGTCACGCAGGCGGGAGAGGCGCTCCGCGGTCTCCGGCTGATGCTTGACAGCCCGCTCCAGCGCCACGGTCATGCCGACGATGCCCGGCACATTTTCCGTGGATGCACGCTTGCCGCGCTCCTGCGCGCCGCCGTGCATGAAGTTCTCCATGCGGACGCCCTGACGGATGTACAGCGCACCGACGCCTTTCGGACCGTGGAATTTGTGCGCGGACATGGACAGCATATCCACATCCCAATCGTTGACATTGACGGAAATCGCGCCCATCGCCTGTACCGCATCGGTGTGAAAGGTAATCTTATGAGCATGAGCGACCGCGGCGATTTCCTTGACAGGCTCGATCGTGCCGATTTCGTTGTTGGCGGCCATGACGGAAATCAGAATGGTTTGGTCGGTGATGGCCTTTTCCACATCGGCAGGCGATACGCGGCCGTATTCGTCCACCGGCACATAGGTCACGTCAAAGCCCTGCGTCTTCAGGAATTCGCAGGTATGCAGGATGGCATGATGCTCGATGGCGGAAGTAATGATGTGATTTCCCTTGCGGCGGTTGGCATAGGCAAAACCCTTGAGCGCCCAGTTGTCGCTTTCCGAGCCGCCGGAGGTGAAGTAAATCTCGTTTGGCTTTGCACCGATGCAGGCGGCAACGCGCTTACGGGCATCCTCCAAGGCACGGCGGGCATCCCGCCCCGTGCCGTGAATGCTGGAGGCGTTGCCGTAGCATTCGGTGAAATAGGGCAGCATGGCCTCAACGACCTCAGGCGCGACGCAGGTCGTGCCGGCGTTATCCATGTAAATTCTATCCATGTCACAGGTCTCCTTTTATGTTGCCGGAGAGCATATCTTCCAACGTGATGCTGTCCAGCAGATTGTTGATTTGTTCCGTGAGGTATTCCCAGACGGTGCGCGTTCGGCAGCCCTCGCAGCGCGGACAGGCGGCCTCGCGCCCCGGCTCCAAGCATTCGGATAGCGCCAGCGGCCCTTCCATCGCATCAATGATGTTGCCAACGGTGATGCCCTTGGGCTCTTTGGCCAGCTCATAGCCGCCCTGCGCCCCGCGGACTGTCCGCACAAGTCCGGCGCGGCGAAGCGCACCCAAGAGCTGCTCCAAATAGTTTTCCGGCAGACCGAGCTGCGCAATTTCCTTGAGCGGCTGCGGCCCGTTTCCGGCTTTCTGAGCCAAAAACACCATCGCATACAGCCCGTACTTTCCTCGTGTGGAGAGCTTCAAGACTGTTCCTCCTTCAATCCCGACTTTTTTTATCGGGATTGTGATGAAATCATAGCACGCTGCATTCCGCTTGTCAAGGGGGTTGAAAAATAAAAGGTTAAAGCTGTGAAAAACTGGGCGTTAAGCGTGAGGTTTACGCTTTACAAAAGGGTAGGGGAAGGCTATAATAGGCGCCGAAGAACGATTCAAAGGAGATGAGCTGTCCATGTGGGCAGTGCTTGCGGTCTTATCTTCCGTGTTTGCGGCGGCAACGTCCATTTTGGCCAAGGCCGGCATCGAGGGCGTGAATTCCAATCTGGCGACGGCTGTGCGCACGGCGGTCGTGCTGGTGATGTCATGGGGTATCGTGTTTCTGACGAACGCGCAGAAGGGGTTAAGCTCCATCGGTCAAAGGAGCTGGCTGTTTCTTATTTTATCCGGTCTTGCGACCGGCGCATCATGGCTGTGCTATTATAAGGCCATCCAGCTTGGCGAGGTGTCCAAGGTCGTGCCGATTGATAAATTCAGCATTGTGCTGACCATCGTGTTCGCCGCCTTGTTTCTGCATGAGCAAATCACGGTCAAATCAGCCATCGACATTGCGCTGATCGCCGCGGGAACTTTTGTAATGATTCTGTGATGTAGAAAACATTCTGCTCGATGTTCAAAGGAGGGACGTACCTTGGCATATAAGCTGATTTTAAATAAAATATCCCGATTGCAGGCAAACACTTTCTGTCGAGAAAAAACAGCAGCGGTTTGCTCTTATTGCGGTGAAAAGGTGCTGATTAACAATGAAAAAGAGTATGTTTTTAGACCTTGAATTGACAATTCAAGCATAATAAAAACATGACGGATGATGACGCCACCTTCCTCCGTCATATTTTTGTATTTTCAACTTAGTAATCGTGGATTTCTTTGGTATCAAGAATTTCTAACGCTTTATTAAGATCTGTGGTGTAGTAATCATATGTGAAATGATTATTATCTTCCAGTATCAGATGATCCGGCTGATTTTGGTATTTGAAATGCAGTCCATAAGACCACGTAGTACCACCATCGTGATAGGTAATAATCAGCACATCATTTAGTGTACCTGATTCAATCTTTAGCCTATCGCAAGTGACATCTCCGTTGCCTTCTATAAAGCGATAGACATAACCTTCGTCAAAATCAATGATATAATAAATGTCATAGGAGTAACCTTCATCGATATAAGAATAAACGCCGCTCTTGCCGTTTTTGACAGTTTCCTTTGTGTGCATAGAGTAGCTGACTTCTGTGGCTTGAGCT
>CAVFWQ010000033.1:0-19397 GCA_963626285.1 bacterium
TTTTCCGGGGTTTTTCGAGCTTTTCGATTGTAAAATCGCGTCCAATTATCTCTTGCTGAACTGCGGAGCACGACGAGCGGCCTTGAGACCGTATTTCTTGCGCTCCTTCATACGCGGGTCGCGTGTGAGGAAGCCGGCCTTCTTGAGGGGAGCGCGCAGTTCGGGGTTTGCCTTGCACAGGGCGCGGCTGATGCCGTGGCGGATGGCGCCGCTCTGGCCGGTCAGGCCGCCGCCGGTCACGTTGACCAGCACATCGAAGCCGGAGACGCTGCACAGCGTCAGGGGCTGGCGAACGGTCATCTTGAGGGTCTCGAGACCGAAATAGTTGTCGATGTCACGCTTATTGATGACGATCTTGCCGTCCCCGGCCACCAAACGGACGCGGGCGATTGCCGACTTGCGGCGGCCGACGGCATGGAATTCAGACTGTGCCATAACTTGGTTTCTCCTTCCGCTTCCGATTATTTGATGAGTTCGAGGGCTTCGGGCTTCTGCGCGGCCTGCTCATGTTCCGAACCTGCGTAGATGCGCAACTTGGACGCCATCTGACGGCCCAGCGGGCCCTTCGGCAGCATGCCGACGATGGCATGACGGACAGCGAACTCAGGCTTTTCAGCCATCAGCTTGCGGTATTTGACTTCCTTCAGACCGCCGACATAGCCGCTGTGATGATAGTAGATCTTCTCATCCAGCTTGCGGCCGGTCAAAATCACCTTATCGGCATTGACGATGATAACATAGTCGCCGGTATCCACATGGGGCGTATAGATGGGCTTGTTCTTGCCGCGCAGGATATTTGCGACCTGGCTGGCAAGACGGCCAAGCACCATGCCGTCCGCATCAACGACATACCACTTGCGCTCGACATTCTGCGCATTTGCCATGAAGGTATTCAAGTGAGCTTCCTCCTAATTGTGACAAATTAAACCGGATTTTCATTTCGGCGCCTCCCGTGATGGTCGCACGTTCGGCATGAACAATAGTTTCCGGGGCTAGCGGAGTCTATTGATGCAACAGCTATCATACCAAATGCGGGGGAAAAAGTCAATCATAAAAATCGATTTTCTGCGGATTTTTCGGATGTTTTGAAAGGCAAAGGTGCCCTCCCGCCCGAAGAAAATTGTTTACAAGTGTAAATTTTCCCCGCCGCCGATGCTTGGAAGGGGGAGGAGCGAAGAAAAAAACGCTAAGCGGACACGGAAAAACGCGGACGAAGCGCGGAGCAAAGCCGAATGCGCGCAGAGCAAGCGCAAAAGCCGAATGCGCGCACGAAAAACGCACGTCCTCTTTTTTTCAAAAAAGCGCCCCAAAAGCCTTATTTTTCAATGAGTCCCGTCCGTCATTTGTCCGCCGGATGACGGTCAGCCGACCGCCGTTTGTCCGTCATTTGTCCGCATAGATAAGTACAGTACAGTACAGGTTAGTACAGTACAGGTAAGGTCAGGTAAAGAGAGAGAAAAAAGAGGAGAGAGAAGGGGAAATGTCGAATATATTTGAGCGGTGAGGGACGGAGAGAGCGGGGTTCTCTCTCCCTCCTTTTACCCCCATTTCTTCCCGCTTTCCGCCCGCTGAATATCCCCGCGTGATTTTTCCGTTTGCCTTTACTTTTTTCCCCCGATACGGTATAATTTCCACGAACCGCTGCATACCCGGCGTTCAAAAGACGAAAGGAGCGCTTGACCACATGGATACCACCGTCAACAAGGAAATGACCATCGCGCAGGTGCTGAGCCTGCATCGCGGCACGGCCCGCATTTTTATGGAATTCGGCATGACCTGCTTAGGCTGCCCCTGCGCCACGGCCGAATCGCTGGAGGACGCCTGCCGCGCCCACGGAGCGAACGCGGACGAGCTGGTGCATCAGCTCAACGAGTTCCTCGCCCAGGCGCAATAACATGACCCGGGTCAAAACGGCGGGCGAAGCGTTTTATTTGGCCGCCGAAATGGAGCGGCGCGCCGTGCGGCTGTACGAGCGCGCACTCCTTCTGTTTCGGGAGCCGGCGCTGTGCGGGCGCATTGAGCAGATTTTGGCCGACGAGCGGGAGCATCTGTGCCGCTTTACCGCCCTGAAGGACGGCGAAGTGCCCGATGCGGAGCGCGGGCTGTGCCTGTCCGCCGAAAGCGCGCGCATCCTGTTTTCCGGCGGGCTGCTGGAGGCGCACAGGCTCGGCGCGTTTCGGGACGAGCATGCGCTGCTTTGCTATGCCGCCCGTCAGGAAAGAAACGCGGTGGAGACCTACCGCGGCTTTGCCGGACAGTTTGCCGAAAACCCTGCCTGCGCGCAGGCGTTTTTGCGCATCGCCGATGAGGAGCAGAGCCATTTGGAGGCGCTGAACGCCCAGCTGACGGCGGACGGCGCGGCAAAGGAAGGAAATGCGCATGAGTGAAGCGCTCATCAGCCTGCGGAACATCCGGAAGGCCTTTGACGGAACGCAGGTTTTGAAGGGGCTGGATCTGGACGTCGCCAAGGGCGAGTTTTTTACCCTGCTGGGTCCGTCAGGCTGCGGCAAAACGACCACGCTGCGCGTCATGGCAGGGCTGGAAAGGCCGGATGCCGGGCGCGTCTTTTTGTCCGGCGAGGATATCACCTTTTACCCGCCGGAGCGCCGGAAGCTGAACACGGTGTTTCAAAACTACGCGCTGTTTCCGCACATGAACGTGTTTGACAACATCGCCTACGGCCTCAAAATGGTGGGCGTCAAAAAATCCGCCATTGCTCCGCGGGTGGATGAGATGCTGGCCATGATGCAGCTGTCCGGCTTCGGCAAGCGGATGCCCGGCCAGCTTTCCGGCGGGCAGCGGCAGCGCGTGGCGATCGCGCGGGCGCTGGTGCTGGAGCCGGAGCTGCTGCTCCTGGACGAGCCCTTGGGGGCGCTTGATTTGGAGCTGCGGCGGCAGATGCAGACGGAGCTGAAGGGCATCCAGCAGCGCCTGGGCATTTCGTTTGTGTACATCACGCACGACCAGGAAGAGGCCATGAATATGTCCGACCGCATGGCGCTGATGCACGAGGGGCACTTTGTGCAGGTCGGCACGCCGGAGGACATTTACGAGCGGCCGAACTCCATGTTCTCCGCCCGCTTTGTCGGCCAAAGCAACCTTTTGCGCGGCGTTTTGACGGCGCGGAAGGGGACAAGGTCGCTGATGGAGATGGACGGGCTGACCCTGCCCTGCGTCGCGGACGACCGCTTTCAGACGGGCGACCCCGTCTGCCTGACCGTGCGCACGGAGCGGCTGCACTTTGGGCCTGAGCATACGGACGATCTGTATCTGTCCGGCGTCCTCAAGTCGCTGCGCTTTGCAGGGGGCGTGGAGCGGGCGGAAATCGAGCTGGCGAGCGGGCAGGTGCTCCTCTCCCAGCGGCAGGCGGAGCGGGGCTGCGGGCTTTCCTGCGGGCAGCAGGTGCGCGTCTGGTGGGACGTTTCGCTCGCGCCGCTCGTGCCCGATGAGGAGGCGTGGTGATGAACAGGCGAAAAGGGCTGCTGGCGCTGCCGATGCTGCTCTGGGCCGCGCTGTTCGTCGGCGTGGGGCTTATCTACATCATCGCCCTGAGCCTGATGAAAAAGGGCGATGCGTTCACCGCCGTGCCGGAGTTCACGCTCGAAAACTATGCGCGTGTCTTTTCCGCGCAGTACGGGAAGGCGATGCTGAACAGCCTGCGTCTGGCGCTGGTGACCACGGCCGTTTCCCTGCTGCTTGGCTATCCGTTCGCCTACTTCATGGCGCGCTCCAGGGGGCGGGCGCGGCTCTGGCTGCTCCTGCTCATCATCGCGCCCTTCTGGACGAATGCGCTCATCCGCATGTACGGCTGGAAGATCCTCTTGGGCGCGAGCGGGTCGATGAACCAAATCCTCAAGGCGCTGGGCGTCATTCAAAAGCCCGTCAAAATCCTCTACACCGAGACCGCCGTTTTGATCGGCATGGTGTATGCGATGATACCCTTCATCATCCTGCCGGTGTATTCCGGCCTGGAGCGGATGGACTGGGGCATCGTCGAAGCGGCGCGGGATTTGGGCGCGTCGCCCTTCAAGGCATTCTGGACGATGACCTTCCGCATGACGCTGCCCTCCGCTTTGGCAGGCTGCGTGCTGACGCTGCTGCCGTCCATCGGGCTGTTTTTCATCAGCGACATTCTGGGCGGCTCCAACACGCTCCTGTGGGGCAATCTCGTCCATGACGAGCTGCTCAAGAGCCGCGATATGCCGATGGCCGCCGCGCTGAGCGTCGTCCTGCTCATGCTCACCCTGCTCGTCCTCGCCGTCTACCGCCGCGCCGGAGGGCGCAGCGAAGAGATGGTGTTCTGACGGGGCAAGGGGGATCTTTACGAAATTTGTATGCACGAAGGAGAGGCGGTCATGAAGCTGCTCGGCTTGATCGGCGCGATGGCCTGCGAAATCGACGCGCTGCGCGCACAGATGGAAGATACGCAGGAGACCTCCGTCGCCGATATGCATTTTTTGAAGGGACGTTTATACGGTTGGGAGGTCGTGCTGGCGCTGTCGGGCATCGGCAAGGTGCACGCCGCCATGTGCACGCAGGCGATGATTTGCCTGTTTCACCCCGACCTGGTGCTGAATCTGGGCGTTGCGGGCGCTTTGGACGAGCGGCTGCATATCGGCGATATCGTCATCGCGGAGAGCGCCGTTCAGCACGATGTGGACACGACCGCCCTCGGCGACCCGGCGGGGATGATTTCCGGCCCGAACATCGTTTATATTCCGTGCGACGAAAAGGTGAAGGAAGCCCTGCTCCGTGCGGCGCAAAGGCAGGGGCTGCATTTTCTGACGGCCGTCATTGCGACCGGCGACCGGTTTATCGAAGCGCAGGACGAAAAGCACGCGCTGTGCGGCACATTCGGCGCGGCTGCCTGCGACATGGAGGGCGGCGCCATCGCGCAGGTCTGCTATGAAAACAAAACGCCCTATGCCGCCTACCGCGCCGTTTCGGATACGTTAAACGGCAACGGACAGGAGTATGCGGTCAACGCGGCGGCGGCGGCGGACAGGGGCGCAAGGCTGCTCCGCGCATTCATGGAAGCGCTGTAAGCGCGCTCCAGCCAGCCCAACGACTGAAGCATAAGGAGGTCGGCGCATGGCGTTCGACAAATGGGACCGCCGGTTCATGGAGCTGGCGCACGTCATTTCAAGCTGGTCCAGTTGCTATGCGCCCAACCGCAGCATCGGCGCGGTGATCGTCAAGGACAAGCGCATCATGACCACCGGCTACAACGGCGCCCCGCAGGGCATGAGGACCTGCAAGGAGCGCGGAGAATGCCTGCGCCGAAAGCTGGGCATCCCCTCCGGCACGCACGCGGAGACCTGCTATGCCATCCACGCCGAGCAGAACGCCATCATTCAGGCGGCGAAGCTGGGCGTTTCCATCGACGGAGCGACCCTGTACTGCACCCACCAGCCCTGCTCCGTCTGCGCCAAAATGATCGTGAACGCGGGCATTCGGCGTGTGGTGTACGAGCAGGGCTATCCGGACGATTTTTCGATTGAGATATTGACCGAGACAGGCGTCGTTCTCGAAAAAATGGCGCCGGAACAGACCATCACGGAGGACTGAAGCATGAAACGGTTTTTGTCTGCCTTGCTTGTGCTGATGCTGCTTATTGGTGCGGCGTCGGCCGAGAACCCCAAGGCCGTCCCGCTGCTGGCGGAGGATGAAATCCCCGATACGCCGAGCGGCGTGCATAATTACATGCTGCTGTGCGTGGATTCATGGAATGCGAACGCCAACAATCTGGGCAACACGGACGGCATTGTGCTGGTCACGGTGGATGAATACGCAAACCGCCTGATGCTCACCTCCTTTATCCGCGATTTGCTGATTCAAAAGAGCGAGAACAACTTTAACCGCCTGTCCCGCTATGTGCCGCACAACGGCGCGAATCAGGAGGCGGTCGAAAAGCTGATGGGCATTTTCGGCACGCATTTCGGCGTGAAGATCGACCACTATGTCGTCGTGGACTGGACGATGATCAAAAACATCATCGACGCCGTGGGCGGCGTGGACATCACCGTGACGGAGGGCGAGGCGACCCGCCTGAAGTCCAAGAACGCCTATAAGTCCAGCTGGACGGAGCCTGCCTTAAAGGGCGCGGGGACGTACCGCTTCACGGGCTATGCGGCCGTCATTTACATGCGCATCCGCTCCTCCACCGTGGTGGACGGCGAAGCGAACGACTTCCGCCGCACCTCCCGCGCCCGCGCCGTGCTGTCCAGCATCGCCCTCGGCCTGAGCGATATTTCCTATGAGCAGGCGCTGGAGCTGCTGGATGTGGTCGTTGAAAACACCCTGCTCACGGACATGACCGCCGCCGACCTGCTGGAGGCCGTGGGGCTTGCGTACAGCGCCCGAAAGTACGACATCGAGCAGCTCCGCATCCCCATCAAGGGCACCTACGAGGGCATCACCTACGCGGGCGGCTCGTGCCAGCAGATCGACTTTGTGGCCAACCGCGAAGCGCTGCTTGAATTTCTCTACGGCGGCTTCATCGTAAGAGAAGACGAATAATCCCGATCATCCGAGGCAATGCATCATGAAAAAAACTGTTTTCCCCCTGCTGCTTGTGCTGCTTGCGCTGGTGCTGCCCGCTCTGGCGGACGAGGCCGCCGACATCACGCAGGAAGCCTCCCTGACCTCCTCCTCCAAGCAGACGACGCTCTACAAGGCCTATGACCGCGATGTGGAGAAGATTTGGACGAGCGACAAGGAGCGCCGCCCGTATATCGAGGTCAAAACCGAAACGCCCTGCTACGGCGTGTATATCTGCTTCGGCGGCACGCTTCGGCCGTGGGTGGTCGAAAAGGCGAGCGGGAAAAGCTGGGAGGTCGTGGCGAGCGGCGAGGGGCAGTTTGCGCACGAATACCTTCCCTTGGACGGGCTGACCCATTTCCGCATCACCTATGCGGAAAACAAAAAGTGTGAGCTGGCCGTCAACGAGCTGTATCTCCTGTCCGAGGGAGATGTTCCTTCTTGGGTGCAGCGCTGGCAGCCCGCCGTGGAAAAGGCCGACCTGATGATCCTGGTGGCGCATCCGGACGATGAGATCCTCTTCATGGGCGGGATGCTGCCCGAATACGCGGGCGAAAGGCAGATGAACGTCGTCGTCTGCTACATGACCTGCAACACACCGGGGCGGCGCACGGAGCTTTTGAACGGCCTGTGGCTGTGCGGTGTGCGCACCTACCCCGACATCGGCGAGTTCTGGGACAAGTACTCCCTGCGCAAGACGGACGTCATCTACAAGGCGTGGAAGGGCAAGAGCAACGTCCATAAATATGTGACCGGCCTCATCCGCAGGTACAGGCCGGAGGTGCTGGTCACGCAGGATGTGAAGGGAGAATACGGCCACGGGGCGCACATGGTCTGCGCAGAGGCCGCGCAGAGCTGCGTTGTGTCCGCGGCGGACGAGAGCAAGTTTTCCGCCTCCTTCAAGGAATACGGCGCATGGCAGGTCAAGAAGCTGTACATCCATCTGTACAGCGAGAACCAGATCGAGCTGGACTGGGACAAGCCCCTGCTGAGCCAGAACGGGCGCACGGGCTTTGAGGTGGCGGAGGAGGCCTACACCCTGCACGCCTCCCAGCCGCAGAACAAGCAGTACCGCGTCGAGCCGAGGGACAGCGAAAAGAGCTGCTACCTGTTCGGGCTGGCCTATACCACGGTCGGCCTGGACACGGAAAAGAACGACCTGTTTGAAAACATCCCGCTTGAGTAAACAACAAACACATTCATCATCAAACAACGGAGGGTCAAACCGATGAAACGAAGAACTCTGGCAGGGCTCACCTTGCTGCTTCTGCTGCTGGCGGCGGCGGTCTGCGCCTCAGCGGCGGAAACGAAAACAATCACCTATTATGTCGAAGGGGAGCAGCGGTATTATCCCGGATACAGTACCTACACGCCCGGCAGCAAGGCGTATTTCCATTTGCCGAAGGCTTCCGTGAGCGGCTATCATTTCATCAGCTGGCACAAGGAAGCGGACTTGTCCGACGATGAGATCAACGGTTTTTGGCAGACCGCGGAATCGGACGATTTGATTTTCTATGCCGAGCTTGAAAAATGCAGCGGCGTATACACCCTCACCCTCTGCGACGAAAACGGCGACCCGATGAAGGACAAGGACGGCAACGTCCTGCCCGAATACACCTTCTGCCGTGAGGAGCTGCCCGACCTGCCCGTTGACGATGCGCTGGCGGCGCAGGAGGGGAAAAATTTTGTCGACTGGTTTGATGCGCCGACGGACGGCAACCGAATCACCAAAAGCTATCTGAGGCAGTGCACGAGCGACCTTCAGATTTATGCCCGCTACGTAACACTGGAAAAAATTTACTACATTTATAACGGAAAAACCTACGACCTGAACCAGACCTACACGCCGGGCAGAAACCTGCTGGTGCCATTAAATCGGCTCTCCATCCCCTCCACCTTCTTCACCGCATGGCATTTGGAAGAGGACTTATCCGATGAGGGCTTTTTAAATCTGAATCAAAGCGAGCATGAAGGGCCGCTGTATCTGTATCCCGAATTTGAAAAAGCCTATTTGGTGTATTACTATTACTACGACGCGGATGCCAACCAGTTCAAGCTGCTCAGAGACGATGACGGCGACTATATCACGGATAAATATAACGCCAACAACCCGAAGGTGCAGCTTCACGGCATGGAAAACACCGAAACGGAGGGCTTTTCCGGCTGGTACTTAAATCAAAGCTACACGGGCGAAGCCTATTTTTCCCTGTATCAGTACAAGCCGGGCGATGAGCTGAAGGACATCAAGCTCTACGCCCTCTATAAGCCCATCCGCACCGTGACCTACATGGACGGCGACACGGTGCTGGACATCACGGGCGAGCAATACACCAAATACTGGTATCGGCAGGGCGCGACCCGTCCGCTGCCTGCCATGGAAGCCAAGGACAATACGTTCTTTGTCGGCTGGCACAGGAAGGCCGATTTCAGCGACAGGGCGCAGAAGGTGAGCTTTTCCTGCGAGCAGGACGAGGATCTGACCTTCTATGCCGAATTCAGGACGCTGCCCTCCACATGGACGCTGAATTTGGGCAGCAGTGCAAAGGGCAACAAGGCGCGGCTGACCATCCCCAAGCAAACCGGCACGGTGACATGGGCCAGCAGCGACAGGACGGTCGTCACCGTCAGCGGCAATGCCTCCTCCGTGCTGATAACCGCCAAAAAAGCGGGCACGGCGACCGTCACCCTCAAGGTGGGCGGCACGGCGGTCGCTCGGTGCGAGGTGACGGTGCGCGCCTTGGACGGCATTGTGCAGACGCCCGAGAGCCTCACCCAAATCAAGGCCTCCGCCTTTGAAAACAGCGCGGCGGAAGCCGTCGTCCTCGGCGATGCCGTCCTCAAAATCGGCAGCCGCGCCTTTGCGGGCTGTGCAAGCCTCGTCTACATCTACATCCCCGATACCGTAAAGAGCATTGCGGACGATGCCTTTGACGGCATCAACCCCATCATCTACTGTTCCGCGGGCAGCCCCGCCGCCGCGTATGCGGAGAACAACGGATTCAATTGGGCTGACATCAAGTGATTTTTCTTCCGCACGGATGCGCTTGCGTTTGTGCGGATTTTTTGCAAGAAAACACGCCCTTCATGCGTTATATGACTGCGCGGGGCATGAACGGGATGCGTTTCCTGCGCGGAAGGAGAATGCGCATGAAAAAGAGCAGCCGAATCCTTGTGATCTTGGCGTGCGCCGCGGTGCTCGTCACGGGGCTGGTCGTCGGTGAGATCATCTGGCGGACGGACTATGCGGCCACAAAGGTGCTGAGCTCGACCTCGGACGACGGGCAGTACAGCCTGACGGTCTGCATGGTGGGCGAGCCGGACTTTCCCTACGGCGCGACGCATTGCAGGGCGGAATTGTATAAGGGCGGCGAAAAGCTGACGGCACTGGACTTTTCCGTTCAGAATGACGGCGCTGCCGTCCGGGAAGACAATTTCAGCGTTATGTGGGAGGAGACGGCCGTCACCCTCCTTGCCTCCGGCACGGAGCAGGAGGACGCGGCCATCGTGCTGAATTATTAAAAAAACGGCGAAACCGGACAAAAGCCGTCAATATGCCTTTGCCGGACAGGGCGGAGACTCTCAAAACCTCCGTCCTTTTTTGTATGCAAACAACCAAGGAAAAGCCCGAAAGCTGACGGAAGCATCCAAGCACAAAAATGGCTGATTTGAGCGATTTTTGTCCGAATGCACAAAAATGTAAAAACACGGTTGACACCATGATAAAAATATGGTAAAATAATTTCAGATAGATACAAATTGACCTTCTTTGATTCTATCACCCCGATAGAACCGGCTACCCCTCCATACCCAATCGCGGGATCAATAGGCAAGGAGACGACAGCATGAGACTACGACCGGCAGTCATTCGCAAGGCGCCCCGGCGCCGCAGAAAAAAGACCTTCTACGAAATCATCGAGCCGTGGCTTTTCCTGCTGCCGGCGATGTGCGTGTTCGGCGTATTTTTGTTTTTCCCCTTTTTCAAGACCCTCTATCTGAGCCTGTTCCTGACCAATAAATTCGGGCAGGCCAAGCTGTTTTACGGGCTGCAAAACTATGTGGACATCCTGGCGGGCAAATACAGCCGTGAATTCTGGAACAGCATCTGGGTCACGGTGCGGTTCGTGTTCTTCGTGGCGAGCGGCGGCCTGCTGATGGGGCTTTGCACCAGCCTTATCACCGTCAACAAGTTCCCCGGCAAGGCGTTTGCCTCCGCCATTTTCGCCATGCCCATCGCCATCGCCTCCTCCGCGGCGGCCATGAGCTTTAAAATGATTTTGCACAAATCCATCGGCCTGCTGAACCATTTGCTGGGCGTCAGCGTCAACTGGCTGAGCGACCCTGTCTGGACGTTCCCCGTCATCTGCATTCTGTCGATTTGGCTGGCAAGCGGCATCAACTTTATCTTCATCGGCGCCGGGCTTCGCAACATCCCCGAAGAGCTGTACGAGAGTGCGGCCATCGACGGCGCGGGCTATTGGAACAAGCTCCTGAACATTACCCTACCCTGCCTGAGCCCGACGCTGTTTTTCCAGATCATCGTCAACATCATCAACGCCTTCCAGTCCTTTACGCTGGTGAAGCTGCTCACCTCCGGCGGCCCGCAGGAGCAGACCAACCTGATCGTATACTCCATATACCTCGATGCCTTCCGCAACTTCCGCTTCGGTACGGCGGCGGCGCGCTCCATCGTGCTGTTTGTCATCATCATGGTGATCACACTGCTGCAATTCAGCACCGAAAAAAGGAGCGTGCATTACTGATGACGATACATCTGACCCGCCGCAAAAGAAACATCCTGAAAAAGCTGGGCTCCATCCTGCTCAACCTGCCGTTTGTCTTTCTCATCATGATTCCGCTGCTCTATACCTTCATGATGAGCGTGATGCCCGCAGACGAATTGTATTCCCGCTTCTGGCCCACGCACATGGATTTTTCCAGCTATCTGTCGGTCTTCACCAAGACGATGATCCCGCGCCACATCCTCAATTCCTTCATCGTGGCGGGCTCCGTCACCGTTTTGCAGATGATGACCTGCTCCATGGCCGCCTTTTCCTTCTCGTTTCTGGAGTTCAGAGGCCGCAACTTTGTGTTCATGTGCATTCTAGCGACCATGATGGTGCCGTGGGAGGCCACCATCATCGCCAACTACCTCACCGTTTCCTCCTGGGGATGGCTGGACACCTATCATGTGCTGATTCTGCCCTACGGATGCAGCGCGATGGGCGTGTTTCTGATGCGCCAGAACTACCTGACCTTTGCGAAGGAGCTTCATGAGGCCGCCAAGCTGGACGGCTGCAGCAACTGGCGCTTCCTCGCCACCATCGTCATCCCTCTGGCGCGGCCCGCGCTGGGCGCGCTGGGCGCGTATGTGTTCCTGCAGCAGTGGAATCAGTACCTCTGGCCCCTGCTCGTCACCAATTCCGACAAGGTGCGCACCGTGCAAATCGGCGTATCCCAGATGTACGATATCGATTCGGAATCCATCGCGCTGATGATGAGCGCCGTCATCGTGGTGCTGATCCCCTCGCTCTCCATCTTCGTATTCATGCAGAAGCAGCTGATCAACGGCCTGATGGCCGGTGCGGTCAAGGGCTGAATTCCATTGTTCCGAGCGCCCCGCTTTGGGCGTTCCATAAAAAAACAAGGAGGGTTCCAACCAATGAAGAAACTCGTAGCCATTCTCCTGTGCCTTGTGATGCTGCTGTCCGCAGCAAGCGTTGCATCCGCCGCGGAAAAGACCAAGGTCGTCTTCTGGTATTCGCTGGAGGGCACCAACGCCGAGTGCATTAAGCAGATCGTGGACGACTTCAACAAATCTCAGGACGAGATTTTTGTGGACGCACAGTATCAGGGCAATTATGACGACGCCATCAACAAGCTCAAGGCGGCCGGCATGAGCCAGCTTCCCTGCGACATCGTGCATTCCTACGAAATCGGCACCCGCTTCATCATTGACAGCGGCTGGATTGTCCCCGTTCAGGAATACATTGACAAGGATAACTGGGACACCAGCGTCATCGAGCCCAACCTGCTGGCCTACTATACGGTGGACGGCAAAATCAATTCCATGCCCTTCAACTGCTCGACGCCGCTGATGTATTACAACAAGACCGCCTTCGAGGAAGCGGGCATCACCGAAGTGCCCACCACGGTGGACGGCATTCTGGCAATCGCCGACAAGCTGACCGTCCGCAACGACGACGGCAGCATCAAGCGTTACGGCTTCATCTTCTCCAACTACGGCTGGTTCTTCGAACAGTGGGTCGGCAAAATGGGGAAGGAATACGTCAACAACGGCAACGGCCGTGAAAGCTATGCCACGAAGGTGATGTTCGGCGAGAACGGCGCCGCGCTGGATATCTTCAAAATGTGGAAAAAGATTTCCGAGAGCGAATCGACCTACTACGTCGAGCGCGGCGGCACCAGCGCGGCCCGTGCGGCGTTCGTGGCCGGCGATGCGGCCATCTTCCTGGCCTCCACCGCCAACCTTGCGGGCGTCCTTGCCAATGTGGGCGACAGCTTTGAGGTCGGCACGGCGTACTTCCCCTATGTGAACGCCGAGGATAAGGGCGGCGTTTCCACCGGCGGCGGCACCCTGTGGATGATCAAGAGCGGCGATGAAACCAAGGAAGCCGCGGCGTTTGAATTCATCAAGTTCTGCGTCAACCCCGAAAACCAGGCCAAGTGGAACGCGATGACCGGCTACTTCCCCATCAACGTTCAGGCGCAGGGGACCGACACGTTCAAGGCCAACATCGAAAAGTATCCCCAGTTCCAGACCGCGCTGGACCAGCTGCATGACTCCTCTCCCGAATACGTGGGCTCCCTGCTGAGCGTGTTCCCCGAAGTCCGCCAGTATGTGGAGGATGTGACCGAGAAGGTGTTCCAGGGCGTGCTGACCCCCGAAGCGGCGGTGGATGAGCTGGTCAAATTGGCCGATGATGCCATCGAGACCTACAATCTGGTCAACTACTAAGGTTCTGTTTTTCCCGCACACGCGGGAGCAGTCCGTTTCCTTTCGCGCCTCCCTTTGCGGGAGGCGCTTTGGCTATGGATTTTCCCGATGCGCTTATACCGTGTTTTCGTTAGGAAAAAGCGTAAAACAGCAATCCGCCTCCGGGGATCATCCCCCGAAGGCGGAATTTTTATTGCTTTGATTGCTATCGGTCTTTCAGGAATTCCCGCACGCTGTCCAGCGCCAGACGGACGGTATCGTCCATGTCCAGATACCGGTAAAGCCCCAAGCGCCCGCCGAAGAGAACGCCCGCCTCCTGCGCGGCCAGCGCCTGATACTGCGCGTACAGGGCGTTGTTTTTCGCATCGTTGACGGGGTAATACGGCTCGTCGCCCGGCTGCCATGGCTTGGGGTATTCATAGGTGACGACCGTGCGCGGCATCTCAAGGATGTCGGGGCGGTGGCAGGCAAAGTGCTTATGCTCGATGACCCGCGTATACGGCACATCGGCGGCCGTCTCGTTGATGACGGCATTGCCCTGAAAATTCGCCGTGCTCTCCAGCACCTTTGTGTCAAAGCAAAGGGAGCGATATTCCAGATGCCCGAGGCGGTAGTCAAAGTAAGCGTCGACAGGCCCTGTATACAGCACATGCTCGGCAAGCCCGCGATGCGCTTTGGGAGAATAGGCGGTGTTCAGCCGCACCTCGATGCCGGAAAGCAGGTGCTCCGTCATGGCCGTATAGCCGTCCTCCGGAATGCCCTGAAAGCGGTCGTTGAAGTAGTTGTTGTCGTACACAAAGCGCACGGGCAGACGGCGGATGATGAAGGCGGGCAGCTCCGTGCAGGGCTTGCCCCACTGCTTTTCCGTATAGCCCTTTATCAGCTTTTCGTAAATATCCCGCCCGACCAGCGAAATGGCCTGCTCCTCCAAGTTGGACGGCGCCTTCGTGCATTCGCTGCGCTGCCGCTCTATGATGCGCTTTGCCTCGTCCGGCTCGGTCACGCCCCACATCTGACGGAATGTGTTCATGTTGAACGGAAGGTTGTACAGCTCCCGCCCGTACCGCGCCAAGGGCGAATTGGTGAAACGGTTGAACACGGCGAAGCGGCTCACATACTGCCAGACCTCCCGATCGTCCGTATGGAAGATGTGCGCGCCGTAGCGGTGCACCGCGATGCCGCCGACGTCCTCCGTATAAATGTTGCCGCCCGCATGGCTGCGCCTGTCCATGACCAGCACCCGAAGTCCCGCTTCGTGCGCCTCGTGCGCGAACACCGCGCCGAACAGCCCCGCGCCGACCACCAGTAAGTCGTACCGCATGATGTTCTCCTTTTTTTAATTGAATCCGAAAATTTTCCTGCTCAGCTCATACCCTTTGGTCAGCACAAAGCGGCGCAGGCCGCCCGGCAGATGGATGAGAATGCCCGCGGTGCGGCGGCGCAGCGTCCTGTACAGCCTCGGATGCTCCTGCCGGAGCCACGCCCACAGCTGCCGCGCCTTCTGCAAATTCTCCTCCGTCCCGCTCTTGATGAGCAGCACGGACGAAATGGTGGTGATGATTTCAAGGTAACTCAGCATATAGCGCCTGCGCGTCTTGTTTTCATCCAGAAAGGGGTCTGTGCAGGTGACGAGCAGCCGATTGACGAGCAGGTATTGGTCGATCCTGCGCAGCATGACCGCCTCCTGCACGGACTGGTCATCCCGCCCGATGAAGTAATGATAAAAATCCACATCCAGATACAGCATGCGTTTGACGTGCGTGAGCGGCTTATAGACATACAGTTCATCCACATAGAAGGTGTGCAGGGGAAGCTCCAGCCCGCATTCCCGCAAAAGGCCGGTGCGGTAGATGACGGCGTGCATGAGCAGGTACTGCCCCTTATGGAAACGCCTGACCTCCTGCCAGCCGAAGATTTTCCCCCTTGGCAGGGCGTGATGATAGCGCACGACGTGCTTGTGCTTTTCGCCGAGCTTGTCATAGATATAATTGCTGACCAGCATATCCAGCGGCTCAGCAACGTTTTGCCGAAGGGTCTCCAACACCTTCGGGTACGCCTCCGCGTCCACCCAGTCGTCGCTGTCCACCACTTTAAAATAAAGCCCCGTTGCATTGCGAAGCCCCGTCATGACCGCCCCGCCGTGCCCCGCGTTTTCCTGATGAATGGCGCGGACGATGGTCGGATAGCGCTCCGCATAGGCATCGGCGATTTTCGCGGTCTCGTCCCGTGAGCCGTCGTCCACGATGAGAATTTCGACCTCCTCGCCGCCCGGCAGCAAGGATTCGATGGCGTGCGCCATATACTCCTGCGAATGATAGCAGGGAATGGCAATGGAAAGCAGCTTCATGTGCGGACCCCCTCTGTCATGCTTGATGACTTTGCCGCAAAAAAGACAGCATAGCCTTAATTGGCCATTATTCGACCTGTACTTTCGTTTTTCCTTCTTTTGATGGAAAAAGCGGCTCCGCGCAGAAAAAACAACCGCGGAAGACAAAAAAGAGCTGTCTCAAAATGATTTAAAAAAATCAAGCGAGACAGCCTCTGCATCATATGGCGGAGCGGGTGGGATTCGAACCCACGGACGGTTGCCCGTCACCTGATTTCGAGTCAGGGCCGTTATGACCACTTCGATACCGCTCCATCATAACAGAATTGATTATAATTCTTTCCAAAATGGTTGTCAAGTAAAAATGTTTGCGGATAAAAAGGGGAAGAAATGAGCGGGCAAAGAACGGCTCAAAGAACGGCCTCTCAAAAATTTGAAAAAAAGCGGTTGACAATTTATGCTCCATGCTCTATAATAGTAAAGCCGTCGCAAGATTGGCGTTGTTGGGGAATGGTGTAACGGCAGCACCTACGACTCTGACTCGTATTGTCAAGGTTCAAATCCTTGTTCCCCAGCCATCTGCCTCCATTGTCTAGAGGCCTAGGACGCCGCCCTCTCAAGGCGGAAACATGGGTTCGAATCCCATTGGAGGTGCCAGCGAAAAGGGCTGTCTCACGAAGTTCAGGTGAGACAGCCCTTCTTTTTATACTCCCCCTCTGCGCGGTGCCGCCGGACAGTCCGCAAAAAACAGGAAAATACCGAACGGCAGTCTCCATGCATATGCGACCAGTTTTTTACTCCAGCGCCAGCTCCGCCGCTTCCCACGCATCATATGCCTTGGACAGGGCGTCCTTCAGCCGCTTGTATTCGCGGGCGGTCTCCTCGGCGCGGGTGCTGTCCTGATAGGTCGTGGGCAGCGCCATGTATGCTTCGTAATCGGCGACTGCCTGCTCTGCCGCCTGCACATCGCGCTCGGCCTGCGCCGCGGCCTCCCTGAGCGCTTTCAGCCGCGCCTTTTCATCCTTGTCGCGGCGCTTTTCGCGGGCGATTTCCGTGCGCGTCTTTCCGGCAGCGGCAAAAGCCTCCGGCGGCATATTTTCCCGCGCCTTGGCCGCCAGATAGTCATCAAAATTGCCCTCATAGACAAGGATGCCCTCCGGCGTCAGCTCCAGCACGCGGGTGGCAAAACGGTTGATGAAATAGCGGTCGTGCGAGATGGCCAAAATCGTGCCCTCAAAGCCGTCCAGCGCATCCTCCAGCACCTCGCGGCTGTCCATGTCCAGATGGTTGGTCGGCTCGTCCAGAAGCAGCAGGTTGTCCTTTTGCAGCATCAGCTTGGTCAGCGCCACGCGCCCGCGCTCGCCGCCGGACAGCGTGCCGATTTTTTCAAACACATCCTCGCCCGTAAACAGAAACCGGCTCAACGCGCCGCGCACATCCGTCTGCTCCATGCGCGGAAAGGCGTCCCACACCTCGTCCAAGATGGTCTTATCGTTGTGCAGAGAGCGCTGATGCTGGTCGTAATAGCCCATATCCACATTCGCGCCCCAGCGCACCGTGCCGCTGTCCGGCGCAAGCTCCCCCGTCAGGCACTTGAAGAGCGTCGATTTCCCGATGCCGTTCCGCCCGATGAGTGCCGCCCGGTCGCCACGGGAAAGAGAGAAAGAGGCGTGTTCAAACAGCTTCTTTGCATCGAAGCCCTTGGAAAATTCGCGCACGCTCAGCACATCGTCCCCCGTTCGGCGGGCGGCGGTAAAGTGGAAGAATATCTGCTTTTCCTCCTGCGGCTTTTCCTTCAGCTCGATTTTGTTCAGCATTTTCACGCGGCTCTCGGCGCGTTTGATCGACTTTTCACGGTTGAAGGCGCGGAGCTTGCGGATGATTTCCTGCTGCCTTGCTATCTCTTTCTGCTGCGCGTCAAATTCACGCTCTCGGGTCAGAAATCTCTCCTGCCGCAGCGTCATATATTGGGTGTAGTTGCCGGTGTACTGCTCCATCACGCCCATCAGAATCTCGGCGATGCCCGTGCAGACCCTGTCCAGGAAAAAGCGGTCATGCGAGACGACAATCAGGCTGCCGCGATAGTCCTTCAAATAATTTTCCAGCCAATTCAGCGCATCCAAATCCAGATGGTTGGTCGGCTCATCCAGCAAAAGCACATCCGGCTTCTGCAAAAGAAGCCGCGCCAGACACAGCCGCGTCATTTCGCCGCCGGAGAGCAGCGCCGCCTCCTGCGCGTACTGCGCTTTTTCAAAGCCCAGGCCCGCCAAAACGCCCTGAATGAGCGAGCGGTAGGCATAGCCGTCCGCCTTTTCAAAGGCATCGTTCAGCCGCGCATAGGCATCGCCCAGCCGCGCAAGCTCCTTTTCGTCCTGCGCCTGCGCCATGTCCGTTTCCATTCGGCGGAGCTTCTGTTCCATCTCGCGCACGGGCTCATACACATCGTCCAGCACTTCATAGACGGTCTTGCCCTTGGGCGCCTGATTCTGCTGCGCCAGATAGCCGATGCGAAAGCCCTTGGCCAGCGTGACGCTGCCCTCGTCCTGCCGGTCAAGCCCCGCCAGAATTTTGAGCAGGGTGGTCTTGCCGCAGCCGTTTACGCCCACGAGCCCCAGCCGGTCGCCCTCCTTGAGGACAAGGGAGACGTTATGCAGCACCTCATTGCCGCCGAAGGATTTTTTGAGGTTTTGAATGGTCATGACAAGCATGATGGTCGTTCCTTTATTGAAAGTCGATGGAGGAGGAAGTGCCAAGACAGCGCCGCCCAAATGCGGCGGCACGATAAATCGTGCATTTGCTGTCCGATTACGAAAGACAAAAATCGAAGGCTTCCTTGCTGTAAATCGAGTTTTCCGCAAAAAGCGATACGCAAAGGCCGGGAACCCGAAAGGACTTCCAAAATCCGCCGAAGGCAGACGGATGCCTCCATCGGCGACGGAGACGCGGCACCTTAAAGGCGCATCGAGCATCGCCGCCGAATTCTGCGGTGATGCCTTCAAAAGCCGCGCCGAAATCAAGAAGCCGTCTGCGCGAGCAAACTGCCATCCGCTTTCAGCGGCGGCGTCCCATTCAAAAAGTGCATACGGTAAAGCCTGCCGCGAAATGCTTTTTCCCGCATATCCGCACGGTTCGCTGCGGTCTTGATGCGCTCGGTTTTCGGCCGCGTCAGGGAAGGATAACGCGCCGTGCTGAAATTTTCCGCATCCCTGAACGCAAAGAAAGGGCTGACAAAACCGCTTCGTCAGCCCGCATCCGTCCGATTTTCGCTCAATGCGACCGTCAGGAAAGAATGACCAGCAACAGCGCCAGCGCAACAAACATGCATGCGGAAATCTTGGTGATCAGCGCCAGCTTGCCCTCAAAAGAGCTGTTTTTATTCTTGCCGAAAAAGGTCTCGCTTCCGCCGGAGATAGCGCCTATGCCGTCCGACTCGCTGGACTGCATCAGCACGGACACGATCAGCACCAAGGAAACGATAACCAGTAAAATCTGTACTGCGATCATCATAAAAAGTCCCTCCTTGAAATCAGCATTTGTTATTTTATCATAGTCATGCTGAAAAAACAAGCCCGAACC
>CAVFWQ010000034.1:0-19170 GCA_963626285.1 bacterium
ATAATCATATTCCTTTCCGGCTTGAAAATACGGTATCATGACAAAACCGCCGATGAAGGCGCATTTCTGCTTTTTCATCGGCGGTTCTTTTTTCGTTTGGGAAAAGGTTTAAACCCTTAATTTTTTGCAATCCACAGGCTGCCGTCCCTTTGAACAGTCAGCTCTTTTTTGTGCATTATTCTTCTGTTTTCTCCGCTTCCTCCGTCAGCGGGGCATAGCGCTGCTTTGTGACCAAGGCATGGTCAACGCGGCGGTCCTCTAACTTTTCCACCTTGATATGGAGCATATCGCAGGGCTCATTTTCGGGTTTTTCCAAGGTCGGGGTCACATAGATGTCCGTTTCGGGCGTGGTGCCGTCCTCCGGAATTTCGGTGAAGCGGCTGAGGAAAAGACCGCCCAAGGTGTCATAATCCTCGCTTTCGGGCAGAGCAATGTCCAGCGCTTCGTTGATGCTTTCCAGCGTGGCCGCGCCGCTGATGCGGTACACATTGGCGGACACCTGCTTGATTTCGGTCTCCTCGTCCGTGTCGTATTCATCAAAGATATCGCCGACGATTTCTTCTAATAAATCCTCCATCGTCACCAGCCCGCTGACCCCGCCGTATTCATCCACCACGATGGCCATATGCGTCTTGGCGTGCTGCATATTGCGAAGCAGGATATCGGCCTTGACGGTTTCCGGCACAAAATACGGCTCGCGCAGCAGGTCGCGCAGGGGCTTTTTTCGGCCGGCATCCTTGGCGGAATTCAGCAGAAAATCGCGGGCAAAGAGAATACCGATCAAATCATCGATGTCCTCGTCATAGACGGGAAAGCGGGAAAGGCCGGTTTCCTCGATGGTTTGCGTGATGGTCTTTTCATCATCGCCGATCCAGATGGCAGTCATGTCGGTGCGATGCACCATACAATCCGCCGCGGTCATGTCGCCGAAATCGAAGACGTTCTCAATCATGTCGCGCTCATCGCCCTCGATATTGCCGCTTTCCTCGCTGATGTCCACCATCGCCCGAATATCCCGCTCCGTGACCTCCTCATGCTGCGCTTCCTTGGAGGCGCTGAGCAGCCGCGCCAGCCGTTCATTGATGAAAATGAAGGGCTTCAACAGGCGGCTGATGCCGTGATAGAAGCCGCACAGGGCGGGAACGAGCTTTTCCGCGTTCTTTTCGCCGATGAAGGCGGGCGTCAAATGCAGGAGAATTTGGCTGAGCGGCGTCAAAATGAGCGCGCATAGGAGCGCCTGACCCGCCGTTTGCGCAAACTGTCGGCAGACCAAAACGGCAAGCCAAAGCAGGCAGAAGGTGCGGACGAGCGCCAGCGCATACACCGCGCCGTCCGGCGCATCGAGCAGGGCATTCAGGGAAGCGTCGTTCTTTTCGCGCAAAGCGACTTCATTGACGCTTCGGAGCGCTTCGGAAAGAAGCCGGCACAGAAAGACACACACGGCAAGACCAAGCATCAGCGGCCATCGGCCAATCGGATCATCCAAGGAAATAACCTCCCAATCCATAAAATGATAACAAAAAGCGCGTCCGAAATATGCGGAACAGCTCCCGGCGCGGACACGCTTTATGTTTCCGAATCAGTCAAACAGTTCTTTTGCGTGTTCCAGTGCAGACTGCTGCTCCTGAACAAGCGCGGAAAACTTCTCGCGGTATTCCTGCGCGGCCTTGCGAAGGTCGCGCAGCTCGCTTTCCAGCAATTCGCGCTCCTTCTCCAAGTCCTGATTTTCATCGGCCACGGAGCCCTTGGCCTCGCTGATGATGCGTTCCGCCTCCGCCTTCGCCTCGGCCACGGTGTTGTCATACACCTTCTGGGCGCTGCGCAGCAGGCGAGCCGCCTCCTCGGAAAAGTCCTGCGCGGGCTTTTTTTCTTCCACGACCGCGGCGGGCGCGGGCACGGCGGCAGAGGGAACGCTGACCGCGGCGGGCTGACTGAACACGCGGGAGCCGCTCTGCGCCAGACGGCTCTGCAGAGAAACGATTTCGTTCTGCATGGCTTCCATTTCGTCGCAGATTTCATCCAGGAATTCATCGACCTCCACGGGGTCATAGCCGCGCATCTTGGTCTTAAATTCCTTTTCCTCGATCATACTCACAGTGATGGCCATAGGGGAACAGCTCCTTTCCGGACGAGAAGATTAAGAAAAAATGATATTGAACACAAAGAGAACCAACAGGGTCAAAAGAACACCGGACAGCGGGCCGATATCAAACGGCATCCGCCGCCCCTTCAGCACCTTGGCGGCGATGGAGCGCCCCGTGCGGACTGCCGGCTCGACAATCCTTTCCAGCAGCACCGTCCAGCGGTTCTGCGGCGTGTCCGCCAAGGAAAGCAGCGCCCAAACGAAATTCAGCAGGGCGTACACCTGAATGATTTTCCGAACAATGGCTATCATGGTTTAACTCCTTATGCCGATTACTCCGCCTCGGCCATGTTTTCCTGCTCCGCAGCATAGTCGACCCTGTCCGGCGCGTAGCCGCTGCCCGCCGGCTGCGCCTCAAAAGGGGGCGTTTCCGGCTCGTTCTGCGGACGCTGGGCGAAGAAGGCCGCGCTCTGCACCTCCGACGCCGGGCTGCGCCGGGCAAAGCCCTGGGCGTCCTGCCGCAGCTGTGCCTGATATTGCGGCTGCTGATACCCCTGCGGCCGGTAATCCTGCGCCTGATACTGCGGCTGATAGCGGCCGAAGCCCTGCGGCTGGTAGCCGCTTTGCTGCGGCGCATTGTAGCGCGGCTGCTGGGGCTGGGTCGGGCGCGGCGCACCGTTCATCTGGCTGGTAATCTGGTCCGCAAACACATTGATGATACCGGGGGCAAGCAGGTATGCGCCGTAGCGCGAAACCTTGGTGATGGTGGCAGACAGGGAGAAGCAGGCGCCGGATAGGGTGTCCACATAGCGGCGCATTTCGGCCGGGTCTGACACGCTGTCCATGACCACGATGAGCGCGTCCCCTGCGCGGAGCAGGGCGATGGCGCTGCGGCATTCATTGATGCCGCGCACATTCATGACGCGCATATTCAGCGTCTTTTCAGCCGTCTGCGGCTGCTGCATCTGCAGCGGAGCCTGCGGCTGTTGGGGCTGCTCCTGCTGATACTGGCCGGGGAAGGGAACGACATTTTCTTCCCTGTTCATGTGCTGCTGCATCCGGCGGTTGCGCGGCTGCTGGGGCTGCTGCGCGGAAAACTGGGTATACAGCGGCTGCGCCTGCTGCTGATACTGCGGCTGATAGGGCTGCTGCTGATAATTCATCTGCGGCTGCTGGTAGGGAGCATACTGCCGGGGCTGCTGCCCGAAAAGCGGATCAAAAGCATCCGGCTGACGGGACGGGCGGGGCTGTTGATAAGCCGTCTGCTGCTGATACTGCGGCTGATACGGCTGCTGATAATTCATCTGCTGATAGGGCTGCTGCGCATACGGCGCTTCAGGCTGCTGCGCTTCCTCATCCTCCTCCCGCGCATCCCGCTGCGCTGAATCGGCATAAAAGAAACGGTCCATCAAATCGGTCATTTTATTCTTGGTCTGCTTAAAGAAATTGCCCAGAGCCATGAAGTACCTCCTCAAGTGGAAAATAATGCGCGTCCAACGCGCACCATTGTCGCGCCTGCGCGTGCGGCTAAAGCATAATCATTGGACATGCCCATGGAAAGCTCGGTGAGCCGTTCGGGAAAGCGGGACGTATCCCGCAGCCGCTCAAGGCAGCACCGCGTTTCCGTAAACCAGTGAAACAGGTCATCCTCCGCCGCGTTCAGCGGCAGGATGGTCATTAAGCCCCGAACGCTGAGGTTGGGCAGCGCCTCGCAGAATGTCAGAAAATTCGGCAGCTCTTCCGGCGCGGCGCCGGCCTTTTGCTTTTCGCCGGATACGTTGACCTGAAGGAGCACGGGCATCACCAGACCGTTCCTGCCCGCCTGACGGTCAATCTCCTGCGCCAGCTCCGCCCTGTCCAGAGAATGAATCAGACAAACCTCTCTTATTATATATTTAACTTTGTTGGTTTGCAACCGCCCTATCATGTGGAATTGAAATTTTCCTTCCAAAAAGGGCAGCTTTTCCTGCAAAACCTGCACTCTGTTTTCCGCGATGTCCTGAACGCCCAGGGCGCTGAGCGGCAAAATCCGCTCCACGGCCGCCGTTTTGGTCACGGCGATCAGCTTCGGCGTTCGTCCCCACGGCGCGCTTTCTTTTTCCAGCACCGTGCGGATTTTTTGGACATTACCCACAAGAGCGTCTTCGTCCGGCATGGTTTTATCTTCCTTTCTGAACAAAGCGATGCGCGTCTGACCGTTGAAAATGCAAGCATCGGAAACGGCTGCCCTCTTAAAAGAGCTTCACGGTCATCCCCTCATACAGATACCCCGCATTGTTCGGCACGATATGGCTGACATCGCCTTCCGTGGAAATGACGGTCACGGGGGTCCAGTAGTTGTTGCCCATTTCATCCACGATGACCACGCCGACCTGCCCGTACTGGCTGTACAGGGCGCGGGTGGGCACGGTCAGGCTGTCCACGTTCTCGCCAAGCTGCACCTGGCAGGAGCGGATGTACAGGATGTTCTTGACATCCGCGTCGGCCACGATCAGGCGGACGAGCAGCTCGCCGCCGGAGCGGGTGAAGGATTCGACCGTCGCATCCACCACCGTGTTTTCAAAGCTCTCGATGAGCAGCTTATAGGTGCGTCCCGTGACGGGCGTCCAGTCCGTATCGGAGCAGAGCATCAGCACAGCCCAGCCGTCATTTTTAACCAGACGGTAGATGGACACGGTATTGCGGGAGGACGCGGCGGAATTGGCGGGGATATGGCCGTTATACATGCTGCGCACCTCGGCGGGCGTAAAATCCGCGTAGGTGTTCATGTTCAGGGCTTCTTCGTAGCCGTCCGTATAGAAGCTGACGATGCCGTCTGAGGCGGCGGCGTACTGCTTCGTCCACGAGGAAATGCGCTGAAGCTGGGTGTTTTCATCGTCATACAGGCGGGAGAGCTTCTGGTCGTCTGGATATTTCTGCTTTAAGTACGTCTGCCTCGCCTGCAGCGCCTGTGTCAGCAGCGTTTCTTGGTTGATGAGGCTGCCGCGTGCGCCGTGGATGAGCTGCCGCGTTTCCTTTGCCAAGTCGCGCACCTGCGTGTCCAAGGTGGTCAGCTTGGTGTCCTTGCCGCTGCTGTTCGCGCTGATTAAGGTCTTGTGGTATTCCTTGATCTGGTCGCGGTATTTTTGCAGGGTGGTCAGCTCCTTGGCGTTGAAGCCAGAGGTGTACACCGTGCAGGTGGGGGTGCTGCGCTGGACCGTCTGCCCCTCCTCGACCAGATATTCAATTTGTGAGGCGCTCTCCTGCGTGTACACCGTTTCGTTGCGCACAAGCAGGGCATCGCCCGTATAGCGGGAGGACAGGGTCGCGCCGCCCACCTGCCCGTACATGGCCTCGCCCGGCGCTGACATGCGGATGACGGCATAGCCGCCGAAGAGCAGTACCAGCAGGGAAATGATGATGTAGGGGGCGCGGGAGCGCTTTTTCTTCTGTTGGGTCGGGAAGCCTGTTTTCGGCGTTCGATAGCCCTTCTTGGAGTCCGATATTTCCTCCGGCATAATACCCTGCTGCCGGTAAGGGACGTCCGCCTGCTCCTGCATGGGCTGCGCGGGGTTCGGCATATACCCGTTCGGGGCTGGGAAGGGCTCCTGCGTCCCGTAGTTCGGCGCTTGAGAAGGCTGCTGATAGCCCTGCTGCGGGGCTGGGTAGGGCGTTTGATACGGCGTTTGATAAACGGAAGGATCCAACTGAGCCGGCGGCGGGACGCTGCCGCTTTGCTGCGCGGTCGGCGGCTGCTGCGGCGTTTGCGTCCACTGCGGGGGCTGTCCGTTCGGTTCATAAGGGACTCTATCCATCCATGCACTCCTCCGGATTGGCCGCTCCCGCAAGGGAAACTGCCATCATGCGTCAACAGTCAATGTACTGCAAAAATGGTAACTTTGATACATTCGACACAAAAATTTAAAATCCCTGCAAAAAAATCAAAATATTTGTTCATTTAAAAATCGAGCCGCGCTCTCTGCACACCGCAGGCCGTCCACGGCTGCGGACATAATGCCGCCCGCATAGCCCGCGCCCTCGCCGACAGGGAAAATGCCGCGGACGGATGCTTGAAAACAGTCATTCCGCAGGATGCGGACAGGGCAGGAGGAGCGCGTTTCCACCGCGGTCAGCACGGCGTCTGGATGGGCAAAGCCGCGCATCCGCCCATCCAGCCTTCGAATGCCTTCTTTGAGGTCATCCGCAAAGGGCGCGGGAAAGAGCGCGTTCAAATCGCACGGCGTCACGGCGGGGCGATAGGTGGGCGCGACCTCGCCCAAGCGCACGGAGGCACGACCCGCCAAAAAGTCCTCCACGCGCTGCGCGGGTGCGGAATAGTCTTCGCCGCCCAGCGCAAAGGCGCGTTTTTCCAGCATCCGCTGGAACACAAAGCCGGCCAGCGGATGCTCGTCGCCGAAATCCTCCGGCAGCACGTCCACGAGCAGGGCGGCATTGGCGTTTTCGCCGTCGCGGGCGTAAGGGCTCATGCCGTTGACGCATACGCCGCCCGCCTTGCTCGCCGCCGCCACGACCTGTCCGCCCGGACACATACAGAAGGTGTACGCCCCGCGCCCGTCCCTGAGCTTTGCCGAAAGGTGATATTCGGCGGCAGGCAGCGTCCTGTCTCCCGCAAAGCGCCCGTACTGCGCCTGATCGACCATGCTCTGCCGATGCTCGATGCGCAGACCCAGAGAAAACGGCTTCTGCGCGATAACCAGCCCCGCCTCGTACAAAATGCGCTGCGTATCGGCGGCGCTGTGGCCGATGGCAGGCAGGAGGCAGTCCGTCCTGAGCGTATGTGTGCCGCCCGCATCCTCGTACATGACGTGCGTTAAACGTCCTTTGTCCGTACAGATGCCCGTCATGCGGGCATTAAAATGCACGTCCCCGCCCAAGGCGGCGATTTCTTCCCGAATGGCCTTGACGACCTGCGGCAGCCTGTCCGTGCCGATGTGCGGCCGCGCCAGAACGAGGATGTCCTCCGGTGCGCCATGCTCGGCCAATTCTTTTAAGACGACGCGGCAGAGCGGGCTTTTGATGCCCGTGGTCAGCTTGCCGTCCGAAAACGCGCCCGCGCCTCCCTCGCCGAACTGGATGTTACTGTTTTCATCCAAGACGCGCTCACTTTGAAAGCGCCGAACGGTTTGGGAGCGTCTGTCCACGCTTTCGCCCCGTTCCAGCACGATGGGGCACAAGCCAGCCCTTGCCAGATACAGCGCCGCAAACAGACCGCTGGGGCCTAAACCCACCACCACGGGCGGGTGCTCCGGCCGCTTTGAGGCAGGCGGAACCGTCAAGCCCCTGACGGGCTGCACGGCGGTTGCCGCGCCCGCCTTCAGGCGCTTCAGCACCGCACCCTCGTCCCCCTTCAGGGCAACGTCCACAGAAACGACAAAATGGACGTCGCTTTTATCGCGTGCGTCCACACTGCGCTTGGAAATGCGGCAGGAAGCGGCCTGCGCAGGCTGCACCCGCAGCTTTTTCAGCGCCTTTTGAAAGGCAAATGCATCGCTTTCATGCAGCGGCAGGGCAATGTCAGATACTCTCAGCATCGTTGTTCCTTCAATGAATGCGCAAATGGATGTGCAAATGGAAGTCCGTACAAACGGGCTTCCATTTGCAAAGCATAAATCTTTTATTTCAGATGCCAGATTTTTTCATTGTATTCCCTGATGGTCCTGTCCGAAGAGAAGATGCCGGACATGGCGGTGTTGGTGATTGCCATGCGCAGCCACTTGTCCTTGTCGCAGTAGTCCTTTTCCACGCGGCGCTGCGCCATCGAATACGAGCCGAAGTCCTTGAGGACATAATAGGGGTCGGAGAACAGGAGGTTGTGATAGATGTCCTGCACCGCGCCCGCATTGTCGGGGAAGAGCGTGCCGTCAATGATCTGCGTCAGCGCCCGTCGAAGCTCGGCGTTCGTCTCATAGATGTGCATGGGCTGATAGCTGCCCTCGCTGGTCAGGCTGCGCACGGTATCGGTGCGCATACCGAAGATGTAGATATTGTCCATGCCCACGCGGTCGGCGATTTCGATGTTCGCGCCGTCCATCGTGCCGATGGTGACCGCGCCGTTCATCATGAACTTCATGTTGCCCGTGCCGGAGGCTTCCTTGCCCGCGGTGGAAAGCTGCTCGGACAGGTCGGCGGCGGGCATCAGCGCCTCTGCGCCGGACACGTCATAGTTTTCCAAGAAGACGACGCGCAGCATCTGCCGCGCCCGTGGGCTTTGGTCAATCAGCTTGCTGATGGCCAAAATCATGCGGATGATCTGCTTTGCCATATGGTAGGCGGGGCTGGCCTTCGCGCCGAACACGAACACACGCGGAGCCATGACGAAATTCGGGTCGTCCATGATGCGGTTGTACAGAACGAGGATGTGCAGGGCGTTGAGCACCTGCCGCTTGTATTCATGCAGCCGCTTGGCCTGCACGTCAAACATGAAGTCCGGGTCAACGGTCATCTTCTGACGGGCGAACAGAACATTGCTGAAGTTTTCCTTGTTGCGGCGCTTGATGGCGGCAAACTGCCTGCGGAAGTCCTCGTTGTCGCGGAATTTCATCAGCTCCTCCAGGCGCTCCGGCTCGTGCTTCCAGCCATCGCCGATGGCATCGGAGATGAGGTCGCGCAAGCCGGGGTTGCAGACCATCAGCCAGCGTCTGTGCGTAATGCCGTTGGTGATGGCGCTGAATTTGTCGGGCATGACCTCATAATAGTCATGGAAGGTCTCGTTTTTGAGGATTTCGCCGTGAAGCCGGCTCACGCCGTTGACGGAATAGCACATGGACACGCACAGGTTCGCCATATGCACCATGTCATAGGCGGTAACGGCCATGCCCGCAATGCGCGGGTCGCAGCCGTTATGATAATGGTTGGCCAGACGCGCACACACGCGGCGGTTGATTTCCTGCAGGATCATGTAAATGCGCGGCAGGAGCTTGCGCATCATTTCCTCCGGCCAGCGCTCCAGCGCCTCGGAGAGAACCGTGTGGTTGGTGTAGGCAAAGGTGCGCTGCACGATGGCGCTCGCCTCGTCCCAGCCCAAGCCTTCCTCATCCATCAAAAGCCGCATCATTTCGGGAATCGCCAGCGCGGGATGCGTATCGTTGATGTGGATGGTCAGCTTGTCCGGCATGAGGCGGAAATTGCGCCCGAAGCGGCTCTTAAAGTCCTTGACGGCGTATTGCAGCGTTGCGCTGGTGAAGAAGTACTGCTGCTTTAAGCGCAGCTCCTTGCCCTCGTAATGGTTGTCATCGGGGTAGAGCACCTTGCTGATGACGGCGGCCAGCTCCTCCTCCTGCATGGCGCGGACATAATCGCCGTTGGAGAAGGAGGTGAAGTCCATCGTCTTGGGCGACTTGGCCCGCCACATCCTGAGCGTGTTGACCGTTTCGCATTCATAGCCGGCGACAGGCATATCGTAGGGGATGGCCTGCACGGTGTGGTAGTCATGCAGGACAAAGGTCATGCGTCCGTTTTCCTGCTTTTCCTCGACCCAGCCGCCGTAATGCACCTCACAGGCATCCTCCATCGCGGCGACCTCCCAGACGTTGCCGTTTTCCATCCAGTTGTCCGGCACCTCCACCTGCTGGCCGCTTATCAGCCGCTGACGGAACAGACCCAACTCATAGCGGATGGTGCAGCCCATCGCGGGCAGGTCGAGGGAGGCCAGGGAATCCAGAAAGCAGGCCGCCAGACGCCCCAAGCCGCCGTTGCCGAGGCCGGGTTCGGGCTCTTCCCGCACCACCTTGCGCCAATCAATGCCCAGCTCCGCCATCGCCTCGTCATATTCGCGGGTGCTGCACAGGTTGAGCGCATTGCACTGCAGACTGCGCCCCGTCAAAAATTCGACGGAGAGATAATATAAACGCTTGCCCTGATAATTCTTGTCCTTTTCCTTGTACTCCACCCACTTCTGCATGATTTGGTCACGCACGGTGGAGGCGATGGCAAAATAAATCTGCTGGTCGGTCGCGTCCTGCAGGGTCTTTCCGTTATACCGCTGCAGCTTTCCGATGATGGACTGCTTAATGGATTCTTTATCAAAATGCGTCGTCGGCATAAAGTCCCTCCTCAAATGCTGAAAAATCACCGCACAGAATGTAATTATAGCAAAAATGTCGCCGTGACGCAATGGTGTATTCGGGAGGGTCGGCGGCAACGATTTCAAAAGCGCGGAATCGGTTTTGTCTTCGTTTCTTTCCATACACAGCAAAAGACCGAAGAACGGAAGTCCTTCGGCCTTTGTTAAGCGGTCTTGATTTCGATTGATTGCTCGTCAATCGGATTTTTGCGTTTTACCCGATGCGGGCTGTTTCTTCATCGATTACTTGGCGAAGCTCAGACTGTCCAGCAGCTTTTCCAGCACCACGAAGCCGCCAAGCTCTTCATCTTCATCAGAGGCTTCGGCATCGGCGTCAACATCGTTTTCGTAGTAGTTGTACACCGTCACCACATAGCAGCCGCCCTCAAAGCCGCGGGCATAAACGGTGATGGTGGTGGTGTAGGTCTCGCCGACATCGGCATACTCCGTGCTGAGCCATTCGACCGTCTCATCCTCGTCAAAGGCGGTGCCGCCGGTCACTTCCGTGCCGTAGGAGGCAGCCAGTTCCGCCATATGGGTTTCCGCGTCGGTGTCCTTCAGGACTTCGATGGTGAAGCCGACGGCTTCGGGGGTCTCTTCGAGATACTTGCCATCGATGCGGCCGTTCTCGTCAATGTTGACTTCAAAGTCTTCCTTGCTGTAGGTGAAGGTCACGCCCTCGTCGGTGGTCACGGTCACGGTGCCGTCCTCGTTGGCGGTTTCCACGGTGTCGGCCAGCGCGCAAACGGCGGTCAGCAGCAGCATCAGCGCAAGAACAACAGAAAGCAGCTTTTTCATGGAATGTTTCCTCCTTGTCAGGCAAATTGCCGTCTTTTCTTCGGAAAAGTTTGAATGTTTGTCTTCCGAAGCGGTCATGCCTCGTTCATAGAACGAACCTGACCGCGGAAATTATCCCATAAAGCGAAGAAAATTTCAATATTTATCTTACCGAAAAACATACCATTTACGCCAAAAGCATTCGGTCGCTGGCCAAGGCCTCCCCGCCGGTTTCGGCGAACTTTTCCAGCAGCATCGGCACGGTGAGGTGCTTCTTTTCTTCGCCGCTGATATCCAGGACGATCCTGCCCTCATTGAGCATGATAAGGCGGCTGCCGTAAGCGATGGCATCGCGCATATTGTGCGTGACCATCATGGTGGTGAGCCCGTTTTCGCGGATGAGCTTATCGGACAGATGCAGCACCTTTTCCGCCGTGCGCGGGTCAAGGGCGGCGGTATGCTCGTCCAGCAGGAGGAGCTTCGGCTTTTTCAGCGTCGCCATCAGGAGCGTCAGCGCCTGCCTTTGGCCGCCGGACAGGAGGCCGACCTTGGAGGTCATGCGCTCTTCCAGCCCCAGCCCCAGTTCGCGCAGGCGCTCGCGGTATTCCTCGCGCTCCTTGGCGGTGATGCCGATGCGAAGCGTGCGCTTTTCCCCGCGCCGCGCCGCCAGCGCCATGTTCTCCTCGATCTGCATCGACCCTGCCGTGCCGGTCATGGGGTCTTGGAACACGCGGCCTAAAAATCCGGCGCGCTTATGCTCCGGCAGGTTGGTCAGGTCGTGGCCGTCCAGCATGATTTTGCCGGAATCGATCGGCCAGACGCCCGCCACGGCGTTCATCACCGTGGATTTGCCCGCGCCGTTGCCGCCGATGACGGTGACAAACTCGCCGTCCTTCAGCGTCATGGACAGGTCATTCAGCGCGACACGCGCATTGACCGTGTGCGGATGGAATGTTTTCGAGACATGAACTAATTCAAGCATGTGTTTTGCCCGCCTTTCCGCCCAATTTTTCCTTCCAGAACGGGACAGCCAGGAACAGCGCAACGACCAATGCGGACAGGAGCTTCAGCAGATTCGTGTTAAGCCCCAGCCACAGGACGATTTGCAGCACGATGTAATAAATGACCGCGCCCAGCGCCACGCCGATGAGCTTTAAGGCAAAGTTGCGGAACAGCTTGCCGAAGACGACCTCGCTGATGATGACCGCCGCCAGACCGATGACGATGGCGCCGCGTCCCATGTTGACATCCACGGAACCCTGATACTGTGAAAACAGCGCGGAGGCAAGGGCAACGATGGCGTTGGAAATCATCAGCCCCAGCACCTTGGCGCTGCCGGTGTTGATGCCCTGCGCCCGCGCCATGGCCTCATTCGCGCCCGTTGCGCGGAGGGCGCAGCCCTTTTCCGTTCCGAAAAACCAGTACAGAACGGCAATCAGCACGGCTAAAATGATGAGGGTCACAAAAATCGGGTTGCGCAGGGACAATTCCTTCACATGGCGGGCACTCACCAGCAAATCGTACTTGGTCACGCTGATGCCGCGGTTGGACTTGAATTCCATGATCCACAGGTTGATTGAATACAGCGAAAGCTGCGTCAAAATGCCCGACAGGATGGCGGGAATGCCCATCGCCGTGTGAAAAACGCCGGTCGCCAAGCCGGTCAATGCGCCGCACAGCACGGCACAGACCATCGCCAGCCACAGCGGTGCGCCGTTCAGCATGAGCATCACGCAGACAGCGCCGCCCGTTGCCATGCTGCCGTCCACGGTGAGGTCGGCCAAGTCCAGCACCTTGTACGTCAGGAAAACCCCGATGGCCATGATGCCCCAAATCAGCCCCTGCGCGATGGCGCCGGGCATACCGTTCAGCAGCTGCGATAAGTCCATGTCATGTTCCTCCAAGCTGATTTTGTTCAGACGCACGATAGCGGGAGAAAGGCGTCAAGCCTCCTCCCGCCGCATGATTCAATGATTATTCACCGATGGCCTTGTAATCATCGGGCACGGTGATGCCGAGCAGCTCGCACAGCTCTTTGTTGTATTCCTTGGTGAAGGCGGGGGCGAAGGCCACGGGCATGGTGCTGACATCCGCGCCGTTCACGAGGATCTCATACGCCATCTTGCCGGTTTCCACGCCGAGGTCATAGTAGCTGATGGACAGGGTCGCCACGCCGCAGCCGCTGCAGATGCCTTCCTCGCCGGCGACAACGGGGGTCTTGGCGACTTCGATCACATTGCGGATGGCCTCGGTGCAGGAGGCGGCGGTGTTGTCGGTGGGGATGTACAGCACATCGCAGGAGGCGCAGGCGCTCTCGGCGACGGAGGAGACGTCATTGCTGTCCGTGAATGCAAATTCCTTGCACTCATAGCCCATATCCGTCAGATAGCCCTTGATGACGTTGATTTGGTAGGCGGAATTGGCCTCGGCAGAGCAGTAGAAGAGGCCGATCGTCTTCGCGTCCGGGAACAGCTCCTTTACGATTTTCGCCTGCCCGTCCAGCGGGGCCAAATCGGACGTGCCGGAGACGTTGAAGCCGGTCGTGCCCGTCCAGTCGCTGATGTCCAGCGCGGTGGCGTAGTCGGTCACGGAGGTGCCCAAAATCGGCACGTCGCCGGTCGCGGCGGAAGCGGCCTGCAAAGCGGCGGTGGCGTTGGCCATCATCAGGTCAACATCCTTGGCCAGCAGGTTATTGACGATGGTGATGCAGGTGGCGGAGTCGCCGGAGGCGTTCTGCACCTCGATGCTCACCCTGTCGCCCAGCAGATCTTCAAGCGTATCCACGAAGCCCTGCGTCGCGGCATCCAGCGCTGTGTGCTGCACAAGCTGGCACACGCCGACCTTATAAGTCTTTTCTTCCGCATTGGCGGGATAAACGGCGGCCAAACAGAGCATCAGGCACAGAACCGACAGAATCAGCTTCTTCATCGTAATTTCCTCCTCAAAAATAAAAATGATGTATCAAAAAAGCGGCTTCCTGCTTGAAAGGAGCCGCTTGTTTGAACTGACGGGAAACATCAGCTTGAGCTTGCTTCATTTCAGGCAGGGCTTTGGCTGCGGTAGTCATACGCATAAAAGTAAAAAAACGCCGCGCTGAAATAATAGCGCGCCGCCTGAAACACAGAAGCACACAGGGAGGTCAGGCCAATCTGCTTGCGCGTCATACGCATGGTCATGAAAGACACTCCCTTCCGAAGTTGATGGGGTGATTATACGACAGTGCGCCATGCCCTGTCAATCGAAATACACGAAAAGAACAACGGGATGAGAAACGGACATTTTGCTTGCACCGCCTGCCCCTTATTCCTTGCCCCATTCTTTTTGCAAAAACTCGTACCGCCTGGCGATGAAGTTCGTCAGGAAGGCGATATTGGCATCGTAGGTCTTGCCGGTGCTGGCAAAATTGGCGCTGCCCTGCTTCATCGGCCAGCGGATGAAGTTCATATCCGCGCTGGCGCGAAGCTGTTCGGCATATTGCCCGATGGACAGGAGCGTGCCGCTCTCGTCCGTTTCCTGTCCCAACAATATCCGAATGTCAGGCGCGAACGCATTGTCCCACGCATCGGAGACGGCGGCGCGGAAATCGGCTTTTTGATACAGCCTCGGCCACCAATAGGTGTTGCCGGAAGCCTTCGTCTGCTGAAGCCCCTTCGGGGACAGCACGGCGGCGTTTTCGGATTTTCCGTAGCTGCCGTAGGCGGAGTCATAATCCCAGACGGGACCGCAGAACGCCTTTTCGCTCACGCTGTCGGCAGGCTTAAAGAAATACTGGCTGGAGGAATTGCCGTCATAATTCTTGCTGACTTCCTCAATCATGAATTTCTTTACCAGCGAATCCATATCCACATAGTCGCTGTAATGTTTGCCCGTATCGGGGTCGATGCCGTTATCCGCAAAGATGGCATTTTCAAAGCCCTGCATGAAGCCGAAGATATATTCCGCCTGCTCGGCGGACACGATATCGGGGTCTTTGACCACAATGACCTTCTTTTGCGTCGTGTAATAGGCGCACAGCTCTTCCTTGTAGCGGGAGGAATAGCTTTCGTATTCCACCAGATAGCCGCCCGTGATGTCATCGGGAATGTTTGGAATGGCATATGCCTTATATTGCCCGATGGTGGGAAGCCCCGGCCCGACAGCGGAATAAGCGGACAGCGCCTGTTCGTTCAGCTCCTCCGTGGCTTCTTCCAGGTCAAAAATATCGACGTTCGCCTTGGAAATCTGCACCTTGTCCGAAAACAGATAGGTTCCGCGGTATTCGCGGTTTATGTAAAGGTCAACCTGCCTGCAGTCCGGCGTACAGGGAAGGCCGACATACCGCGCCATGTTGTATGTGATTTGGTTGCGCAGAAGGGACTTGTCGCGGGCATTGCCGATAAGCACCCATTTTTTCGCCTTGCCGAAGCCGAACATATTCGTGCTTTTTTCCAATTTGACGGTATAACTCTTCTTGTTGAAGCGGGTGGACATATTGCCGCGGATCTTGATGTGCGCCAGCGCCCCGTCATACACCGTATTCCCGTTTTCATCGACGGCCAGCAGTTCGCCCTTTTCTTTGTTTGCCTTGGACGCCTCAATGGTTTTGAGCGAGCCGGACTCGGTTTGAATATACAGCGCGGGGATCTGTGCGCCCTGCATGACTTCGATGGTGTACACCTTGCCGGCCGCCCGCAGCTTGACGGTCGTATCGGGCGTGAAGGAAAAGGCATCGCCGTTTGAAAGGCTTTGCCCCTCCAGCGTGATTTCCGAAACGCCCGTAAAATACACGCGCATTTGGTCTGCATCGGCCGCTCCGGGCAGGAAAAGATAGTATTTGGAGCCTTTTTGATACCAAGTCACGGCATCCGCCGGAAGCGCATCTTCCGTTTCGGCCGCCTGAGAGGATACATAAAAGCCCGTCAGCTTGCCGGGCGCTGCGTGGCCGTACATCGGCACAAAGAGAAAAAGCGTCAGCACCAGCCAGCGTAAAAAACCAAAACGCTTCATGCCACCCTCTCATTCCGAAAAAATTATTTCTGACCGCCTTTCGGCTTATGCTTCAGCCGAAAAATCAAATCGGTGACATCGCCCTGCGCCACCGCGTCCAGCCATTCATCCGGCAGGGCGTTCCAGTCCACCCGATGCGTCTGCGCAACGAACAGAAACTCTTCCATCGTCCGCGTCCGGCTCAGCGCATCCACCGTTTCCTGTGAAATGGGCGGCACGGCGCGGGACGGCTTTTCCTTTTTCCGCTCCATGCTTATATCCCCACGGGCCGCAGCGAGCCGATGCCCATGATCTGCATAATCAGCGTGGCAATGCCGAGCAAAAGCATATACAGCGCAAACCAGTTAAAGGAAATGCGGTTGATGAGCTTCAGCATATAACGGATGGCGAGATACCCGCACACGCCCGCACATACAACACCCACCGCGATGGGCAGGATATTGTCGCTCAGATAGCTCATCGCGCCCGCCTTTACCGCATCGTGTCCCTCGACCAGAAGTCCGCCCAGAATGGCGGGAGCGCTCATCAGAAAGCTGAATTTTGCCGCCGTATAGCGCGGCAGACCCGTCGCCACGCCGCCCAGGATGGTCGAACCGCTGCGGCTGATGCCGGTCAGCATCCCGACGGCCTGACATCCGCCCATCACCAAAGCGTGCTTATAATTGACCACACCCTCTTTCGGCGCATGGCGACCCTGCGCACTCATGCGCTCCGCCAGCCACAAGAGCGCCGCCGTGACGATGAAAAACACGCCCAGCAGCCCGCCCGCGTTTAAGCGGTCAAACAAATCACCCAAGACAAGTTTCACGACCAGCGCGGGCATGGAGGCGATGATTAAAAGAAGCAGCGTCTTGGAATGAAAGAGATTTTTAAGGATGTCCATCCAGTCGCTCCAGAAAACGACCGCCACGGCGAACAGCGTGCCCACATGCAGCAGCACCGTCACCAGCATCAGCGCGTTTTCATCGATCTGCATGGACAAGACCTGCTCCAGCAGCATCAGATGCCCGCTGGAGGAAATGGGCAGAAATTCCGCCAGCCCCTGCACAATGCCCAGCAGCACAGCCTGAAAAATGCTCATACAATCCCTCCAAAGCATCGCGTCCGCCCTGCGGACAACATCACGAAATACCGATGTATTGTATCACGCCGTGCCGCTGCTGACAATACATTCGGCGCAGTCCGGCGCACTTCACGGTAAAAAATCCCCTCGCGGATATTCAATGCCGCAAGGGGATTTTTCACACAGGATTATTTCTGCGCTTCTTCGACCGCGACCGCAACAGCGACCGTCGCGCCGACCATGGGGTTATTGCCCATGCCGATCAAGCCCATCATTTCCACGTGCGCGGGCACGGAGGAAGAGCCTGCGAACTGCGCATCGGAGTGCATACGACCCATCGTGTCGGTCATGCCGTAGGAGGCAGGACCGGCAGCCATGTTGTCCGGATGCAGGGTGCGACCGGTGCCGCCGCCGGAGGCCACGGAGAAATACTTCTTGCCGGCTTCCCAGCATTCCTTCTTATAAGTGCCGGCCACGGGGTGCTGGAAGCGGGTGGGGTTGGTGGAATTGCCGGTGATGGACACATCCACGCCCTCATGCCACATGATGGCCACGCCCTCGCGCACATCATCCGCACCGTAGCAGCGCACCTTGGCGCGCTCGCCGGCGGAATAGGCGGTCTCGTTGACGATGGTCAGCGCATGGTCTTCCTTCACATCCGCGGAAAGGTAATCATACTTGGTCTGGACATAGGTGAAGCCGTTGATGCGGGAGATGATCATGGCGGCATCCTTGCCAAGGCCGTTCAGGATGACGCGCAGGGGCGTCTTGCGCACCTTGTTGGCGTTGCGGGCAATGCCGATTGCGCCCTCGGCGGCGGCGAAGGACTCGTGACCGGCCAGGAAAGCAAAGCACTCGGTCTTTTCATCCAGCAGCATCGCGCCCAGATTGCCGTGTCCGAGACCGACCTGACGCTGGTCGGCCACAGAGCCGGGGATGCAGAAGGCCTGCAAGCCCTCGCCGATGCACTTGGAGGCTTCGGCGGCGGTCTTGACACCCTTCTTCAGCGCGATGGCAGCGCCCAATTCATACGCCCACTTCGCGTTTTCAAAGCAGATGGGCTGAATGCCTTCCACGATTTTGTAGGCATCCACGCCCTTGGAACTGTTGTAAGCCTTAAGCTCGTCAAAATCCTTGAAGCCATACTTTTCAAGCACGGGCTGGAGCTGGGGCATACGGCGTTCATAACCTTCAAACAGAGCCATTGTTTCTCGCACCTCCTCTTACTCTTTGCGCGGGTCGATCCACTTGACCGCGCCGTCTTCGGCCTTAAAGCGGCCATAGGTGCCGATGTTCTTTTCGTAGGCTTCGTTGGGGCTCATGCCCTTCTTGATGGCGTCCATCATCTTGCCTAAGCTCAGGAACTGATAGCCGCAGACCTGGTCGTCCTTGTCCAGCGCCATCTTCAGCACATAGCCTTCGGTCATTTCGAGGTAGCGTGTGCCCTTCGCCTTGGTGCCGTACATGGTGCCGACCATGGAGCGCAGACCCTTGCCCAGGTCCTCCATGCCGGCGCCGATGACCAAACCGTCATCCGAGAAGGCGGACTGGGTGCGGCCGTAGACGATCTGGAGGAACAGTTCGCGCATGGCGGTGTTGATGGCATCGCAGACGAGGTCGGTATTCAGCGCTTCCAGAATGGTCTTGCCGGGCAGGATCTCGGAGGCCATGGCAGCGGAATGGGTCATGCCGGAGCAGCCGATGGTTTCCACCAGCGCTTCCTCGATGACGCCGTTCTTCACGTTCAGGCTCAGCTTGCACGCGCCCTGCTGCGGTGCGCACCAGCCCACGCCGTGAGTATAGCCGGAAATATCCTTGATTTCCTTGGCCTGAATCCATTTGCCCTCTTCGGGAATGGGGGCAGGGCCGTGATTGGGTCCCTTCATCACGCAAACCATTTCTTCCACTTCGCGGGAGTATTGCATGGATAAGTTCCTCCTATCCGTTCAGAATAGATTGTGTGGGGTGAGAACAGTCGGCGGTGTCCGCACGGCTCTTGTCACCCTGCACACAGAGTTTATTATAGCACACTTTGGCTGGCGTGAAAAGACCCAGCGGGACAAAAAACGCGCATCGGGGAAAATTTTCGGCAGCCGCCAATGCAAAAAGCCTGCTGTATGATGCTGTTTGCGCTTTGACGGGCGCAGCCCCGAGCATCATCGAATCGTCAGAGCTTTTATTTGACGGCATCATCAATGC
>CAVFWQ010000035.1:0-18364 GCA_963626285.1 bacterium
CCTTGATGAGCGACATGCACAGAATGCCTTCGTCCGTCACATTATAGTCGGCGGTATAGCCTTCGGGCAGCACTTGGGTAATCACCATGCCCTCGTCATAATTGATAACGACCTTCTCGGCCTCGGCAAGCGCGGAAACAGAGCACAGCAGCATGGCGACGGCCATGCACAGAGCAAGAATCTTTTTCATAAATCGTTTCCTCCTGATGATTGATTATCGGCTGTTTTCCGTTCTTCAGTCGACGGGGGTGGCAACGCAGGATTTCAGGATGAAGCCGACCTTGCCGTCCTCCACGATGCGAACCTGCGCCCAGGTCTTGCTTTCCGCCAGCACCTCGATCTCGGTGTCGCACAGATAGGCGGCGGTGAACACGGCGTTGGTATCGGGGAACACGCGCAGATGCACATAGTTGGTGGCCTTGGTGGTCTGAATCACGGTGTAGTAGGAGGTATCCAGCACTTTGATGGCCTTAGCGACATTGTTGATGTCGTTGATGGTTTTGACGCCGGTCGTGCCGGAATCGCCGGAGGGAGTATATTTGCCGGGGTCCTTGCTCACCAGGAAGCTGTTCTGCACCCAGCCCTTGATGACGCCGGCGCTGGCGGTCTGGGTCTCGATGTAAGCCCAGGTCTTGTTGGCGTTGTAGGTGTAGACCAGCACCTTGGTGCGGTACGGAATCTGCGCGATCACGTTGTCCGCTTTATAGGCGGCGCTGCGGACATTCAGCGTTTTTCCGTTGCCGGTCTTTACGTAGTAGTAGCCATAGTTGCCGTCCGCGCTGGCAAGGGGCAGGATGCCGACGATCAGGACTGCCGCCAGGCACAGGATTCGTGTCAGGATACGCTTCATAGTTCGAGTCTCCTTTATCTTAAGTTTTTCGAAGCAGACCCTCAGGGGGGCTTCGCACCCTCATTATAGCGTGTAAAAGGGGAAAAAAAGGGGTATTGAAAAAAACTTTTCAAACGGATGCAAAGCGGCTCTGCGCACATGATGACGCCGCCCCGCATTTTCAAAAAGCGGAGGGAGCGATTTCATCAGGCCGCAAAGCCGCAAAGCCCTTTTCATTTCGGTTATTTTTCAGATGAGATGCCCTTGAAGTCCAGAAGGAGCATGGTAATGTCGTCAAACTGCGGCGTGCTGCCGGCAAAGCGCTGCAATTCCTCTTCAAGCGTTTGGAGCGTTTCGACCGCATTGCAGGCGGCGTGACGGTTCAAAAAGTCCTGCAGCCGCTCTTCGCCGTAAAGCTGCTGGCGGGCGTCCGTCGTTTCGGTCACGCCGTCGGTATACAGGAACAGACGGTCGCCCGGCGCGACGGTCAGCGTGCTCTGGCGGTACTTTGTATCGTCCATGCCGGCCAGCACAAAGCCGCTGCGCATCCGCAGGTATTCAAACGGCTTTTCCGCTTTTTGAAGCAGCGGCGGATTGTGGCCGGCGTTCACATAGGTCAGCGTGCCGTCGGAAAGCCTCAGCACGCCCAGCCACGCGGTCACGAAGAGCCCCGCGTCGTTGCCGTCGCAAAGCAGCCGGTTGACCGTCGTGAAGACCTCCGCCGGCTCCATGCCCATTTGCGTGTAGTTTTTAATCAGCGTCTTGGCGATGACCATGAACAACGCCGCCGGAACGCCCTTGCCCGATACATCCGCCACGATGAGCGCCAGCCTGTCCTCATCGACCATGAAAAAGTCGTAAAAATCGCCGCCGACCTCCTTGGCCGGATGCATGAGGGCATAGATATCAAACTCGTTGTGCTCCGGAAACGGCGGGAAGATGCACGGAAGCATGTGCGCCTGTATGTCGGAGGCCAAGGTCAGCTCCGCGTTGATGCGCTCCTTTTCCGCCATGACGCTTTGCAGGTTCTCCACATATTTTCTCAAATCCTGGACCATGGAGATATAGGAGCGCGCCAGCTCGCCCGCCTCCGTGGAATCGTTGGCATAGGCTTTGCAGGCGTTTATCATTTCCTCGCGCTGCGCGTCCGTCGCATGACCCGCATAGTAGTTTCCGGCGATTTGCGCCAGCTCTTCGATCGGGCGGGAGATCTTCGTCTCCGTAAAGCGCATGAAGCCGAACGAGAGGGCAAAATACGTGTTCATGGCCAGCGTTTCAAAGAGATAGATTTTTCCCCAGAGCCCGACGCTGCCGCTGGCGCTGTACTTGTCGGTCAGATAGACCGCCGCGCCCACCAGCGTGCAGATGCAAAGGCCGGTGATGATGGTATTGAGTATCATGCGCTCGTTCATGGAGAAACGAATGTGCTGTCCTTTTTTTCCGTTCTTCAGGTTTTCGATCTGGTTCTGGAACAGATGCCCCACGATCAAAAGCGGAGCGCCGAAAAGAAGGCCGGAATCAAAGCTGTTGATAAACAGAAAGAGGGTGTCAAAGGAAAGAAAATCCGTCACGCTGTAGGCGTGATTGAGCACGCCGGAGCAGACCACGGTCAGAACCGCATTGACGATCAGCAGGAGACAGAATTTTAACATCCTGGAAACGCTGTCGAGCCGGAATTCCTTTCCGCCGCGCTCGCGGTTGAGCTTTTTCCAGAGGAAGTAAGCGCTCATCGCATAGAGGATCTGCAGCAGGCTGTTGAGCACCGCATAGAACGGCTCGTAGCCGGCGGCCAAATCGCAGATGAGATTGCCCGCCGCGCATCCGAACGCCGCGGGCCAGCCGAAAATCATGCCCAGAACCGGCGTGAGCGCGGCCGCGGGGCGCATCTGCGTCATTTCGGAGGCGGCGGCCCAGAGCTTAAAAGGCGCTGTCAGCAGCACAAACAGTACAAGGTTCGCCCCGAATACCATGGCATCCGCGCCCGCTTTGCTGATTTTTTGTTTCATGCGAAGACTGCCCTCCGTGTTTTTTTGATTAAGCATCCGCTTTCGGCTGCCCGTTTTCCTTCTCCGTGCGCACGGAAGGGAACATGCTCAGGCTTTTCGTCATGGCGTAGCTGAACAGAAGCACGCCGCCGACGGAGAAGAGCTGCACGCCCCACATCGTCGCCCGCAGGCCGATCAAATCAATCATCGAGCCGCCGACAAAGCTGGATATCAGATAGCCTATCGTGAAGGCGCTGCCGACGATGGCCTGCCCCTTCAGGAATTCGCTTTCGGGAAGCGTGTGCGCAATGTAGCGGACGCCTGCCGGCACATAAATCGCATAGCCCACGAACTGCAGCAGCTCCGCCGCATAGACGAAGTATACGTTCGGCGCAAGCATGATGAGGAAGTTCTTCAGCGCCCACATCCAGCCTGCGAAGGCGAGAAGCCTGCGGTTGCCCACCTTGTCCGCAAAGCGGCGGTAAAGCACCATCGCCGGCAGCTCCATCATGGCGGAGATGAAGAAGGCGACGCCGAGGTTCGAGCTGGTGCCACCGATTCGCCGGATGATTTGCAAAAGGAAGGTCTCCGTAAAGCCGTTTGTCGTCGCAAGGCATAATACACCGGCAAAGAAGATATAAAACTGGGGATATTCGCGCATCAGAATTTTCTTTTCGGCAGGCGTCACGCTGCTTGCCTGCCGCTCGGCGACATTCGGCGCATTGAATACAAATACGATAACGCAAAGCAGCATGCACGGAGCCGCGTACAGCCCCGGCAGGATGTCCGGCGTGAATTTGTGAATCAGCATACCGGCTGCCAGGCTTGTCAGGGAATAGGCCGCCGAGCCGATGCCGCGCGACACGGCGAAATTGATTGTCGTCCCCTGCTCATGATAGCCGCGATAGAGCGAATTGATGGAGGACTGCATGGAGGTCAGCAGCAGGAACTCCAGCACGTACATGACGCAGAAGACCATGCCGCCGACCGGAAGCAAAAGAAGCCCAAGCGCCAGCAAAGCGATAAGCGCATAGATCAAAATGATGACCTTGCTCAGCTGCGTGCCCGTGCGCGTAACAAACGAAGCGACCAGCAGCTGAAAGCCGGCCGCGCCGAGGTTGCCGATGCCGAGCATGAGGCCTATCTGCGCGTTGGTAAACCCGCGGTGCAGCAGATAGGCGGAGGCATAGCCGCCAATCAGGGCAACCGTGCAGAAATACAGCGCCTGAATCACCGCGTAAAATGCGGTGGCGTTTTTTCTGTCGATACGAATTCGCATGCTCATCCTCCTGTGCGGTCAAATCCGGTCGGTGTGCTTCCGCCTTCGGTCAGCTTCATCTCCGTGCCTGCGCCGCGCTGCTTTGCGGCCATTTAAAAATCCAGCGTATCCAGCGCGGGCAGGAGCTCGCCGATGTGCCTTCGGCAGTTTTCAATGACGGCGCGGCCGTCGTCCGTGTTGAGGCCGTTTCTGCGGATGGTGCGGCGCATGAGGCGGGCATAGCCGATGAGAGAGGCCTTGCGCTCCACGCTGCTTACAATCGCCTCGTCCTCGCTGCCCAGATAGCGCCTCAGGCTGCGGCGCCAGAATTCGCAGGTCGTGCCGTAATCCAGTCCCAAGAATTTCAGTGGGACGCCGTGGTCAAGCTCGCCGAAGCCCACAAAGCCCAGATACATGCTCGCCAGCTCGAAAATAGGATGGCCGACGCACAGGGTGTCCATGTCGATTAAAAGAACCTCATTGCCCTGCATCATCAGGTTGTTGGTGTGATAGTCGCCGTGCAGCATGGTTTCGCGCTCCGGCACGGCCTGAATGAGGGCGCACAGCTTGTCGGCCTGCTCTTTCGACAGATAGTCCCGCAGAAATTCGCCCCAGCCCACGGCCACGTCCTTCATGCGCGGCATATCGCCGGGCTTCACATGGGTGGAATGGATGGTCTTGAGCAAATCGACATACAGCCCCACATAGGTATCCATGCGCTCCGGATTTTTGATGAGCAGCTTGGAAAAGGAAGTGGCGTTGAGCAGCTCAAAAACAGAGCCGTAGCCGTCGCCGACCCTGACGACGTCATAGGGGATGGCCGTCGGGATGCCCAGCACAAAGGCCTTCCGCGCCAGCTCACGCTCACGCTGAATGTCCGGCAGGCTGTTCGGGTCGTAGTACACCTTGATGATGGTGTCGGGGTCCAGGCGGTAGACCTTGCCGTTCGCGCCCTGGCCGATGACCTCGCAGCCGTCCACGCTGAGCCTGCGGTACGCCTTCTGCACGGGCATCATTTCCGCAAAGCCGGTCATTTCCAGAATTTCATACACGGAGGAGCTGACGTTTATCAGGCTGAACGTTTTTTCTGCCTTGCGAAGACGCAGAACAACGCGCAGCCCGGCGCTGGAGATGTACTCCAGCTTCTCCATGTCCAGCACCAGCCCGTCATGGGGGTGAAGGGCGCGCAGCTCGCCTATCTCCTGTTCGATTTGCGGCGCGTTGGCGGAATCCACATGTCCGCTCAGCGCGATGGTCAATGTCCCGTTTGTACAGTCAGCCTTCAGCATAATGCTCCTCCTTGTTGATTATCCGTCGATTTTTTTCACGAGCGTTAAGATGTTTTGACCGTCCCGATGCTCATACTCCAGACGGTCCATTGTTTTTTTCACCAAGAAAATGCCGAGCCCGCCGATGCTGCGCTCCTCCGCGTTCAGAGATGTGTCGGGCTCCCCGGAGGCCAGCGGGTCAAAGGGGACGCCGCTGTCGATGAAGGTGAGGAAGGCTTGGCCGTCCTTTACTTCAAAGCGCACGGTCACGCTGCCCGTCCCCGGCCGATACGCATACGAGGCGATATTGCCGATGATTTCGTCGATGGCCACGTCGATTTGAATCTGTGCCTTCGGGGAGCAGTCGTGTGCCTCCAACTGCGCGTCGACAAAGGCCGTGACCGGCGCAATGCTTTCAACAGACGCCTCAAAGGTCTTTTCCGTCATGCTTGTTTTTCACCGCCTTTATATTTCAGTGCCAGCATGGTCATATCGTCAAACTGCGGCGCACTGCCCACGAACGCATCCGCATCTTTTTTGACGGCGCGGCACAGCGCCTCGACGGAAGCGTTTCGGTTGGCGTTGAGCACATTCAGAAGGCGCTCCTCGCCGTAGAGCCTTTCGGCGCTGTCGGCCGCCTCGGTCACGCCGTCCGTGTACAGAAAAATCGTATCGCCCGCGGAAAGCTGCATGTCGCCGGCGCGGTATTCCATGCCCTCCATGCCCGCAAGCACCAGATTCGGCCGAGACCTGAAATATTCAAAGCTGCCGTCATGACGGCGCACCAGCGGGGGATTGTGTCCGGCGTTGACATAGCGCACCGAGCCCGTTTTCAGGTCCGCAATGCCCATCCACGCGGTCACGAACATGCCGGCCTCGTTATGGTTGCACAGGCGTTCGTTGGTCATGGTAAAGACCTTTTCGACCGGCAGACCGCTTTCCGTTAAATCCTTGATGATCGTCTTGGCGGTCATCATGAACATGGCCGCGGGAATGCCCTTGCCGGAGACATCCGCCACCATGAAGGCCAGATGATTTTTGCTGACAAAGTAGAAGTCGTAAAAGTCCCCGCCGACCTCCCTGGCCGCATCCATCGAGGCGTAGATATCAAATTCCGTCCTGTCGGGATAGGGCGGGAAAACACAGGGCAGCACGGAGAGCTGAATGCGGTGCGCAAATTCAAGCTCCCTGTCGATGCGCTCCTCGGCCTCCCTGATGTAGCGCTTCAGCGCCGCCACCGTTGCGTTGACGTCGTCGGAGAGTGCGGAAAATTCCCGATAGGCCCGCACGTCGATGACCGTATTCAAATCGCCGTCCGTGATGGCCTTCAGCCCCGCGTTGATCTTTTGCAGGTTGCGGACGACCTTCTTTTTCAGCATCTGATAAATGAGGATGAACATCGCCGTGTAAATCAGGATTTCCATGAACACCACCATGTAGAGCGTTACCTGACGGTAAAACTCCGCATTCTCGGCGTTGATGCGGTAGACGACCTGCTGAGTAAAGCCGCTGGTGGACAAAAAGGCGATGACGACGCAGACCAGCAGCCAGAAGGTGAAGTCATAGCTCAGATGCTTGTTCTTAAGGTCTATCTCCCCGCGCTTTTGCGGGAAACCGCTGATAAGCGCCGCAACGCTGACGGCGATGCCGTTGCAGAGGATCATGGGGAAGGAACAGACCTGTACATAATAGAAGGCGTGGGACACGTCCTGAAAGTTCGTGATGAGCACCAGCAGCATGTGCAGCACTTCCATCGTCGTGCCGATGCCGAAGCTCGACAGGAAGCCCGCGTTTCGGTTGTCAAAGACCTTCCGCCGCATCGTGCCGCTGAACACGCCCGCCAGAAAGGTCGCCAGGGAGCAGGCGGTGCGCGTCACCGTGCCGCCGCCCCAATAGACGGACAGCCACCGGTACAGGCCGCCCATGAAGCCGGCGATGAAGCCGGCAGGCGCTCCGAAAAACAGGCCTGCGCACAGGGGCGCGGCGTCGCGGACGTTGACCATGACGCCGTCGCCCGCAGGCACGCCGTATTCCGAGGACAAAATGGCAGCCAGGCCGAATGCGACGCCGATGATGCCCTGCCTGACGCCGCAGCGCCATGCGGAAAATTTTGTTTTTTTCTCACACAGCGTGAAAAAGCCCGACAGCAGGATGGGAAACAGGGTCGCCGCCGTCAGCCGCAGTACGATCATTCGGACCGTCACTCCTTTCGGTATGCATATGCCTTTTCATCTAAAATCAATAACATCTTCGGGCTGCTTTCCCGCTCCGAATGCGGTCTGCCGGAAGCGGAAAATTCATCCCGAATTTTATCGGATGAAAAACAGGTTCAGTTTTCAATGGTCAGAAAGTCCGCAAAGCCCGTGATGGTAAAGATTTCCATCACGGGTTCGGGGACGTGCCTGAGTTTCATGCCGCCTTTTGGGCTCATCGTCTTCTGCGCCTTGAGGATCAGGCGCAGGCCGGCAGAGGAGATGTATTCCAGCTTTTCCAAATCAAACACAAGCTCCCTGGCGACGGGGAACACCTCGTTCAAAAGCGCCTCCAACTCCGGCGCGGAGGCAGTGTCCAGGCGTCCGGACAGGACGATTTCCGTGCTGCCGCCGATCTTTTTTTCGATGTTCAGGCTCATACGATACTTCCTTTCGCTGCATTGTTGTTTTCTTTTGGATCGGAATCGAAAATTTCCTCGGTGAGCTGCTTCAGCTCCTCATACATGGGAAGCCCCGAAAGCGGCGCAAGCGCCTTCACGGTCTCATGAAACAGCCATGCCTGCTTGTCCCGCCCCCGCTTGAAGCGGCTCCACACCGCGTCGCCGTCCGTCTCCAGCCCCTCATGGAGGCTGCGCAGGTTGGACAGCTTATCGGCGCACATCAGCATCTTGTGGCTTCTGTCGCCCGGCCGCTTCAGCACTTCCAGCGCCGCCGTTTTCCGCTGCTCCCATGTGTCGTCTTTGTTTTCGCTGTCCGCCACCACAAGGTCGGCGATCTCATCGTCAAAGGCCGCCACAAGCTGCTCCCGCGTGATAAAGGCGTCCTCGATGGTGTCATGCAGAAAGCCCGCGCAAATCAGGTCTTCGTCCGCGCCGTTTCGCGCCAGCTCCATCGCCACCTCAACGGGATGCATAATATAGGGCAGGCCGTCCTTGCGCTTCTGTTCGCCGTGCGCATACAGGGCAAACAGGAAGGCCTTGGTGATCATGCTGCGCATTTGCTTTCGCTTCCTCTTTTCCTTCGGTTTTCCATAAAGATACCACCCCCGCACCCATTATACAGGTTATTTCTTTATTGTTCAAGAAAAAATATGCTTGAACGGTCATCGAACGAGCCGGGAAGTAAAAATTTTCGGCTGTGCTTGATTTCGGCCGAGGCAGCGTGTACAATATGCGGCGGGTCTTATCCTTATCTATGGCAAAGGAGGCTGCGTGTTATGAAAAAACTGCTCGTTCTTCTGCTGGCATTGACCATGCTGTCCGTCTGCACTTTCGCATCTGCGGATGAGGCTGCTCCCGCGCTGACCCGCGATCTGGTGATCCTCTTTACCAGCGATGTCCACTGCGGCGTGGACCAGGGCTTCGGCTACGCCGGTCTGAGCGCCATGCGCGACCGGCTGGCGAAGACCGCGAACGTTCTGCTGGTGGACGACGGCGACGCCATTCAGGGCGAGCCCATCGGCACCGTCACCGACGGCGAAGCCATCATTGATTTGATGAACGCCGTAGGCTATGACGTGGCGATTCCCGGCAACCATGAATTCGACTACGGCATGGATAATTTCATGCGCCTGACGGAAAAGGCCGAGTTCCCCTATATCAGCTGCAATTTCACCAAAAAGGGAGAGCTTGTGTTTCCCGCCTATGTCATCAAGGAAGTGGAGGGGCTGAAAATCGGCTTCATCGGCGTCACCACGCCGGAGACCATCACCCAGACGACCCCTAAGTATTTTCAGGATGAAAACGGAAATTATATCTACAGCTTCATGGAGGGTGAAAAGGGCGAGAAGCTCTATGCCGCCGTGCAAAATGCCGTGGATGCCGTCCGCGCTGCGGGGGCGGATTATGTGATCGCCATTGCGCATCTGGGCAACGAGGCGTCCGCCTCCCCCTATACCTATGCCGATGTGCTCGGCAATACCACGGGCATCGACGCCATGGTGGACGGACACAGCCACGACACCGACCAGCTGGTGATGAAGAACAGGGACGGCAAGAATGTCATCCGCGCCGCCTGCGGCACCAAGCTGGAGGGCGTGGGCTATATTTCCGTTTCCGCCAAGGACGGCTCCCTGTCCTACGGGCTGTACACATGGCATAACAGCGTGTCCGCACCCGCATTGCTGGGCATTGAAAACAATGTGTCTGCCGCAGTGGCCGCCGCGACGGAGGATCTGAACGCACGGCTGTCTCAGGTCGTGGCAAAGACGGCGTTCGATTTGACGATAAACGACCCCGTCGCAAAAACGGAAAGCGGCGCGCCCGTTCGCATCGTCCGCAATGCCGAGACCAATCTGGGCGACCTGTGCGCCGACGCATACCTTGACCAGACCGGCGCGGATGTCGCAGTGGTGAACGGCGGCGGCATCCGTGTATCCATTTCGGCGGGCGACATCACGCTCAACGACATTCTGAAGGTGCATCCCTTCGGCAACCAGATTTGCGTGCTGGAGGTGACGGGACAGCAGCTGCTCGACGCGCTGGAGTTCGGCGCACGCGATGTGCCGGGCGAATGCGGCAGCTTTTTGCAGGTCGCGGGGATGACGTATGAGATCCATACATACATCACTTCCTCCTGCACCATGGACGATAAAGGCGCGTTCACCGGCGTGGCCGGAGAATACCGCGTGAAGAACGTGAAAATAGGCGGCGAGCCGCTTGATTTGAATAAGACCTATGCGCTGGCGGGCCACGACCATACCCTGCTCAACGGCGGCGGAGGCATGACCATGTTTTCCGGCTGCAAGGTGCTCAAAAAGAACGTGAAGCTGGATAATCAGGTGCTCATCGATTACATCGTGGACACGCTGGGCGGCATTGTGGGCGAAGCCTATGCCGATCCCTACGGGCAGGGACGCATCGTGGCGGTCGCCGAGGCGCCCGCGGACTGACTGCCTTTTTTTCAGTCTTTACAAACAGCCGGAATTCCGATATAATAGCGTTGTTTCGGGCCATGATGGAGACGGGCGGGGACAGATGCGCTTTCAAAGCGAGCCGACGGCGGTGGAAGGTCGGCGGGCGCGTTTTCGCTTCGATCACTCCGGAGCCTCCCGCCGAAGAAAAAAGCGGGCGTTCCGCCCTTACGTTACAGGGGGCATGAGGAGGGCGGCTTTGGCCGTCAAACTGGGTGGTACCGCGGCGTATATGCCGTCCCAAGCGGGTCTTGGGGCGGCTTTCATTTTGCGCATGAGAACTTCAAGGCAGCCTGAAATGAAAGGCCGTCCGCACGGCATTTCATTTGCATTTTAAGGAGGAACGAGCATTTATGGGCAAGTACAGGAAGGTCACAACGGACATGGACTTTGCATCCCGCGAGCAGGAGGTGCTGAAGTTCTGGAAGGACAACAGCATCATGGAGCGCTCCTTTCATCTGCGCGACGGCGGCGAGCGCTTCACCTTCTTTGACGGCCCGCCGACCTCAAACGGCAAGCCGCACATCGGCCATGTGGAGACCCGCGCCATCAAGGATCTGTTCCCCCGCTTTCAGACCATGAAGGGCAAGTCCGTCCTGCGCATTGCCGGCTGGGACACGCACGGTCTTCCCGTCGAGCTGGAGGTTGAAAAGAAGCTCGGCTTGGACGGCAAGCCGCAGATCGAAAAATACGGCATCGAGCCGTTCATTCAGGAATGCAAGCAGTCCGTGTGGAAATATCTGCACGAATGGGAGGCCATGTCCGAGCGCGTGGGCTATTGGGCGGACATGGAGCATCCCTATGTCACCTACCATGACGAATACATCGAGTCCGTCTGGTGGAGCCTCAAGCAGATCTGGGACAAGGGACGCATTTATCAGGGGCACAAGATCGTCCCCTACTGCCCGCGCTGCGGCACGGCGCTCTCCTCTCACGAGGTGGCGCAGGGCTACAAGGATGTGAAGGAGTTCTCCGCCTTCGTCCGCTTCCGCGTAAAGGGCGCGGAGAACACCTATTTCCTCGCATGGACGACCACGCCGTGGACGCTGCCCAACAACGTCGCGCTGTGCGTCAACGCGCATGAGGACTACACCTTCTTTACCTTTGAGGGCGACACCATGATTATGGCGGACGCGCTGATTCCCGCCGTCTTTAGGCCGGAAGATACGGAAAAGATGGTAAAGCTCAAGACCGTCAGGGGCGCGGAGCTGTGCGGCATGGAATACGAGCCGCTGTATGACTTTGCGCACCCGAAGGAAAAGGCATGGTATATCGTGGCGGACGATTACGTCACCCTGACGGACGGCACGGGCATCGTTCATATCGCGCCGGCCTTCGGCGAGGACGACGCACGGGTCGGCCGCGACAATCATCTCCCGTTCGTGCAGCTGGTGGACGCGCAGGGCAAGTTCGTGGAAGGCACGCCGTGGGCGGGCGTCTTCGTCAAGAAAACGGACGAGGGCATCATGACGGACTTAAAGAGCCGCGGGCTTCTGCTCAAAAAAATGCTTTATGAGCACAGCTATCCGTTCTGCTGGCGCTGCGACACGCCCCTGCTTTATTATGCGCGCCCGACGTGGTTCATCAACATGACCGCCGTTCGGGATGATTTGGTTCGCAACAACCGCTCCGTCAACTGGCTGCCCGACAACGTCAGGGAAGGCCGCATGGGGAACTTCCTTGAGAACGTGGTGGACTGGGGGCTGTCCCGCGAGCGCTATTGGGGCACGCCGCTTCCCATCTGGCAGTGCGAGGACGGGCATACGCACATGGTCGGCAGCCGCGAGGAGCTGGAAAAAATGGCCGTCGGCCCCGTCGACCTGCCGGAGCTGCACCGCCCCTACATTGACAATGTCATCCTCAAATGCCCCGAATGCGGCAAGGAAATGCATCGCGTGAAGGAGGTCATTGACTGCTGGTACGATTCCGGCTCCATGCCCTTTGCGCAGTGGCACTATCCCTTTGAGCACAGGGAGGAATTCGAGGCGAATTTCCCCGCGGACTTTATTTCCGAAGCAATCGACCAGACCCGCGGCTGGTTCTACACCCTGCTGGCCATTTCGACCCAGCTCTTCAACAGGGCGCCGTTTAAGAACTGCGTGGTCATGGGGCATGTGCAGGACAAGGACGGGCACAAGATGTCCAAGCATCTGGGCAATGTGGTCGACCCGTGGACGGTCTTAAACAAGCAGGGCGCGGATGCCGTGCGCTGGTTCTTCTATTCCTCCAGCGCGCCGTGGCTGCCCTCCCGCTTTGCGCCGGAGACGGTCAGCGATGTGCAGCGCAAGTTTATGGGCACGCTGTGGAACACCTATGCGTTCTTTATCCTCTATGCCGATTTGGACAGCTTTGACCCCGCCGCGCATCCGCTGAACAGGGCGGAGCTTTCTCTGATGGACAGGTGGGTCCTGTCCGAGCTGAACACCCTGATCGGCGAGGTGGACGGCGATTTGTCCGAATACCACATTCCGGAGGCCGCCCGCGCCATTCAGAGCTTTGTGGACGAGCTGTCCAACTGGTATGTCCGCTGCGGCCGCGAACGCTTCTGGGGCAAGGGCATGGCGGGCGACAAGGAAGCCGCGTTTGCGACGCTGTACCATGTGCTGGTGACGCTGTCCAAGCTGCTGGCGCCCTTCACGCCCTTCATGGCGGAGAGCATGTATCAGAACCTTGTCCGCACACAGGACGAGACTGCGCCGGAGAGCGTGCATTTCTGCGATTTCCCGATTGCGGACGAGACGATGATAGACAAGGAAATCGAGCGGCAGATGGCGGCGGTCGAAAACGCCGTGCAGCTCGGCCGCGCCTGCCGCAACCTTTCCAATATGAAGGTGCGCCAGCCGCTCAGCACCCTGTACATTTCCGGCGCGAGCTTCGGCGAGGAGTACAAGACGCTGGTCGAGAGCGAGCTGAACGTCAAGAATGTGCAGTTTATAAAGAATGCGGGCGAGTTTGTCAACTATGATTTGAAGCCCAACTTCATGACCTTAAAGACCCGCTACGGGCGTTTCCTCGGACGGATGCGCGGCGAGCTGCAGAAGCTGGACGGCGCTGCTGTCGTGGCGGCCTTCGAGCGCGGCGAGACCGTGACGCTCACGATGGACAATACCCAGATCGTTCTGAGCAAAGAAGACGTGTTGGTCGAGGCAGTCAAAAAAGAGGGCTACACCTCTCAGGTGGACGGCGCGCTGACCGTTGTGCTGGACACAAACCTGACCCCCGACCTCATCGACGAGGGCTATGCGCGTGAGATGATTTCCAGGGTACAGGCCATGCGCAAGGATGCCGGTCTGGACGTGACCGACCGCATCAGCGTGACGGTGGAGACGACGGACAAGGCAAAGCGCGCCCTTGAACATTTCTCCGAGATGGTGCGGAAGGCTGTTTTGGCTGTCGCCCTTACCTTTGCCCCTGCGTCTGACGCCGCATTCGTCCGCGAGAACGATTTGAACGGCGAAAAGGCGACAATCGGGATCGAGAAGGCGTAAAGGAAAGCGGGCGTGCGGTGCGGGGGCTTGCTCTCCCGCACCCCGCCGCATCACAGAGAAAGCCTGAAAGTCCCGTATCCTGCGTGATTGCTCTGAAGGAGAACAGCATGTTTTTAGCGGACCAATGGAAGGACTTTGCCGTGCTGGACACGGGCGACGGCGAAAAGTTGGAGCGCTGGGGCGCGTATGTTTTAGCCCGTCCCGACCCGCAGGTGATATGGCCGCGGGGCTTGGACGGTGACGCATGGCGGGCGGCGCACGCACACTACACGCGCAGCGAGCGCGGCGGCGGTGCATGGGATCTCCGCGAGCGTATGCCGGAGCGCTGGGTGATAGGCTACCGCGACCTCAGGTTTTATGTCCGGCCGACCGGCTTCAAGCACACGGGGCTTTTTCCGGAGCAGGCGGTCAACTGGGACAAAATGCGGGAGCTGATCCAGACGCGCCCGCATGCCAAGGTGCTGAACCTCTTCGGCTACACGGGCGGCGCGACCGCTGCCTGCGCTAAGGCGGGCGCACACGTCACGCATGTGGACGCGGCGAAGGGCATGGTTTTGTGGGCAAAGGAAAACCGCGCCCTGTCCGATGTGTCGGAGGAAAACTGCCGCTTCATCGTGGAGGATGCGCTGTCCTTTGTCAAACGTGAGCTGCGGCGCGGCAACCGTTATGACGGCATCCTGATGGACCCGCCTAGCTACGGACGCGGGCCGACGGGAGAGGTCTGGAAGCTGGAAAACGAGCTGTACGGCCTTGCGGATATCTGCGCGCAGGCGCTGTCCGATGCGCCGCTGTTCTTTTTCATCAACAGCTATACCACGGGCTTTCAGCCCGCCGTGCTGACGAACATTTTAGGGCGCACCGTGCAGAAACGCTTTGGCGGGCGCATTGATTCGCAGGAGGTCTGCCTGCCCGTGCAGTCCGGCGGCGTGCTGCCCTGCGGCGCCACGGGGCGCTGGATGCTCCGCTGAAACAGGAAAGGATGATACAGGCGCATGGAAAACGCACCGACGATTTTATATGAGGACAATCAAATCATTGTTGCGCTGAAAAAGCCCAACCAGCTCACGCAGAGCGACAGGACGGGCGACGGCGACCTTCTGTCCGCCGTCAGGGAATATGTGCGTGAAACATACCAAAAGCCGGGCGCGGCGTACATCGGGCTGGTGCATCGCATGGACAGGCCGGTGAGCGGCCTGCTCGTCTTTGCGCGGACAAGCAAGGCAGCCGCCCGCCTTTCCGAGCAGGTGCGCACCCATGCGCTGAATCGTGAATACGTCTGCGTATGCGAGGGCGAAACGCCGGAGCGCTTCCGCCTGACGGACTACCTGAAAAAGGATGAGGAGCACAACATGGTCTCCGTCGTGCCGGACTACCTGAAGGCCGAGGGCAAGCTGGCCATCCTGAACGGGCGGACGCTGGCCGTGCGGGACGGCCGCTCCTTAGCCGCCATTCGTCTGGAAACGGGGCGTGCGCATCAAATCCGCGTTCAAATGCAGAATTCCGGTCACGCGCTCTTGGGCGACAACCGCTACGGCAGCGGCAAGCCCGGACAGCAGATCGCTCTGTACGGCATGCGCCTGACGCTGGAGCATCCGACCCAGCATCAGAAAATGATTTTTGTCGCGCCCGTGCCGCAGGCGCCGTTCTTTAAGCCCTTCGAGCGGGAGCTGAATGCGCTGGAGGCTTCCTGGCCGGAGGTATAAAGAAAGGCATCGCCGCGCAATGCGGCGCGCTGCCTGAATGAGCATCGAAAAAATATTGTGTGTTGTCTGTAAGGAGTGCCATGTTAAAGAGGATCGTCTGTATTTTAGTCATGCTTTTTTTGCTGCCCCTATCCGCAGGAGCGGAGGAGAACATCGTTGTCAACCGTTTGAAAAACAGGACGCTGGAAGCGCCCTTTTCTTCGGAAGCGGAGCTTTTGCACATCTGGTTCCCGCATATTTCGGGCTGTGACGGCGCGGTGCTGAAGTGCGGCGGGCAGGTCGCCCTCATTGACGCCTGCACCCCCGACCAGGCAAAGGGCGCGCTGATGGAGCTGCTGACCGGCCTTCATATCACACACGTTGATTATGTCATCAATTCCCACCCCGACCCCGACCACATGGGCGGCATTCGCGTGCTGCTGCAAAACGGCATCACCATCGGCAAGATCATCACCGGCTTTCCGCAGACGGGCTTTGAGAATGATGAAAATCAGCGGATGCAGGATTTGATTTACCGCTGGGCATCCGAATACGACGTGCCCGTGGAGCGCATGGGCGACGGCGACACGCTTGATCTGGGCTGCGCGGTCATTCGGATGCTGCAATGCATAGATGACAGCGTCTACGGCGTCAACAACGCCTCCATGATGTGCATGGTCTCTTTGAACGAGCGCCGCGCCTTTTTTGCCGCCGACATTCAGCTGGCCACGCAGAAAAAGCTGCTTGCCGATTCGTACGATATTGCCGCCGACATTCTCAAGTTTTCGCATCACGGCTATCGCGGCGCAAACGAGGAGTATCTCAAAAAGATCTCCCCCCTCGTGACCATTCTGACGGGCGGGGTCAACGGAACGACGGCCTCGCAGTGCCAGCTTGCCGAGCTGCATTTTTACTATACCACCACCGAATATTTCACGCTGCATTTAGCAACGGACGGAAATCAATGGTTGCTGGAATCATTGAATTGAAAGGACGCCGATATGCTGAATTTTTCCATCGTAAGCAGCGAGGTGCTTTTGCGCGCCGAGAGCGAATGTGTTCTTGTGCCGCTGGGCGTGCTGTTTGAAAAGGAAACCGTGGCGCAGGTCATGGCGGACGAGACGCTGCGCCCGTTTTTTGGCCTGCTGCTGCAAAATGAGCTGATGCCGCTCCTGCCTGAAGAGGGGCGGGATGACGCCGTTGTGAATACCTGCCGTGTTTTGTCCGCACGGGCTGTCTCGCCGCGCACGGACGACCGTCTGGACGGGCTTATCGGCGATTTCAAATCCCTGCTTCTGCCGCACATCGGCACGCAGACGCCGCTGCTTTTGATTGCGCTGAGCGCCGTTATCATGCTGTTCTGCGGGGCGAGGAAAAGCGGTGAGCATTACACGATCATCGGCTGGCAGGGCGACAATGTGCCGCTCAAAAAGGATTCGGACGCGCTGTATATGTTTTCGCGCCTGTCCTGCGATATGCAGCCGGATTCTCTGGCCTATGCCGTTTTGTCCGATGAGGCCGTTTGGGGGCGTGACCTGCGGAAAACCGAGGGCATGGAGGAGGCCGTGACCGACATCCTGCGCGACATTCAGCTGCTGGGGCTGTACGAGGTCATCGTGCGGGCGGTCAAAAAGGGAGGCATCAGGCTTTGAACGTTGTGCTGTATGCGCCGGAAATCCCGCAGAACACGGGCAACATCGCCCGCACCTGCGCCGCCACGGGCAGCGATTTGTACCTGATAGAGCCGCTCGGCTTTGCGTTAAAGGACAAATATCTGAAGCGGGCGGGGCTGGATTATTTTTCGATGGTCAATATCACCGTCCTGCCGACCTTTGAACGGCTGATGGAACGGTTTCCGAACGCCAGCTACCACTTCGCCAGCACCAAGGCGCCGCGCTCGTATACGCAGGCGGCTTACGGTCCCGATGATTTTCTGGTCTTCGGCTGCGAAACAAAGGGTCTGCCCGAATCGCTGCTGACGCGGGTCTATGACCGCTGCGTCCGCATCCCGATGCGCGCCGGCGCCCGCTCCCTCAACCTGTCCAACTCCGTCGCCATCGTGCTGTATGAAGCCCTCCGCCAAAACGACTTTTGCGGGCTGAACAGCGCCGGCTCACTGACAGGACGGGATGACGAGGCTTTGCCGTGGATGGATTATGTGTAAGGCAGCACCGCACAAATGAGGCGGCAACGTTCAATGCGTCTTGAAGGTGCCACGCATCAATCTTTGATAGAGGCATCAGTCTGCCTTTGGCAGACTTCTGCGTGTCAAAAAACTGCGTTTTTGACACGCTTCCTGCAGGATGAAGCACTTTATTCTGCATGGCAAGGCTGCGGAAATGATTTTTATGCGCTGATTATCCTAAAAATCGCCCCGCACGACTGGCAAAGCCGGTCGATACGATCAAAAATGAAGGGACTGCGCCCCCTTCATGCATCCCCAAGAATGTCAGCGGACTTTTTCGACAGTTTGCACTCTGCTTTTAGCAAACTTGGAAATCCTTTCGGGTTTCCAACCTTTGCATATCTGCTTCCTGCAAAAACTCAATTTACAGCAAGTAAACCTTCGATTTTTGCGTTTTGCATCTGACAAACATTCACGATTTATCGTGCCGACTTATCTGTGCGCTGCTGCCTTAATGAATACACATTAGACATTCAAACAGTTTTTTGGCAGGCACAATACAGCGCATAGCTCAAGAACCCGGCGCAGGTGGCGAAGGCTTCGCC
>CAVFWQ010000036.1:0-18257 GCA_963626285.1 bacterium
CAGCTATCCACCGTAGCGACATCGAAATGCTAGCCGAGCGCTATCCCAACATTGCCTTCGGCTGGACCATGTGTGTTGGAGATCATCTTGTTCGGACTGATGTAACGGCTTTCTCTACGCTTCATAACAACCAAAGCAAGGAACACAGCAGTAATGATTTTTCTGTTTTGAAATACTGTACCAATCTGTTAGCACTGGATATCGGTCACAATCGGGTGGATGATCTGACATTTCTGTCTGATATGACGCAGCTTCGCGTGTTGATCATCGCCTGCAATAAAATAGAAGATATTTCGCCGTTAGCTAATCTGACGAATCTTGAATACTTAGAAGCCTTTAAAAACAATATCAAGGATGTTTCGGCACTTTCAGGCATGACAAAGTTGCTGGACTTGAATCTCTGCTTCAATCGCATCAACGATTTATCTCCGCTTGAAAATTTAACACAGTTAAAACGTCTCTGGCTTTATAATTCCAACAATTATACCGACAGTGATCATGTTTCTAAAGAGACCGTTCAATCTCTTCAGGAGCACATGCCCTATGTTTATATAGACTATAAATCTTACTCGACGCTCGGCGGCTGGCGTGACCATGAGCGGTATTCCATCATCTATGATATGTTCAAATCCGGCGAATACATCCCATTCGCCGAGTCTGAAATAACTCCTGATTCATAAAAATATGTGCTATCTAATAACAGCATGGAGGGAAAAACATTGAAGCACAACCGTTTTACCAAGCATGAGTGGAGCTGGATCATGTACGACTGGGCGAACTCCGTGTACGCCACCAACATCATGGCCGCGATTTTCCCGACCATCTTTGTCGCCATCGCCGGAGACGGCGGCGACCAATGGTGGGGCTATGCGACCTCGTGCGCGACCTTCGTCGTGGCGCTTTTGGCGCCGCTTTTGGGCGCCATTGCCGATTATAAGGGCATGAAGAAAAAGCTGTTCACGGCCTTTATGCTGCTGGGCGTCGTGTTCACGGCGCTGATCGCCGTGACGGACAGCTGGAAGGTCATGCTGGTGGGCTATGTCGTTTCCCGCATCGGCTTTTCCGGCTCAAACCTGTTCTATGATTCCTTCCTGACGGACGTGACAACGGATGAGCGCATGGATCGCGTGTCCTCCTGGGGCTACGCGATGGGCTACATCGGCGGCAGCACCATCCCGTTTGTGATTTCCATCGCCGTGCTGGTCATGCTGGGCTATGACAACTCGTTTGCGCAGAAGTTTTCCGTGCTGATCACGAGCGTTTGGTGGCTTTTGTTCTCCCTGCCTTTCCTTAAAAATGTCGAGCAGACGCATTATATCGAGTACACCGGCGACCATTCCGTGAAGGAGACCTTCCGCAACATCGGCAGAACGTGCAGGGACATTTGCAGGCGCAAGGGCCTGCTGCTGTACATCATCGCCTATTTCTTCTATATTGACGGCGTGGGCACGATCATCAGCATCTCGACGGCCTACGGCTCGGTGCTGGGTCTGGGCACGGTCGGCATGATTTTGGCCCTGCTGGTGACGCAGATCGTCGCCGTCCCCTGCTCCATCCTCTTCAGCCGTCTGGCGGAAAAGACAAACGCCCGCAAAGCGCTGTCCGGCGCGATTCTGGTGTACTTCCTCATCTGCGTGGTCGGCTTCTACATGGGCTTCTCCTTAGAGCCGCATCAGGAGGCGTATGAGGCGGAGCTGGCGGAGCAGTTTGAATCCGCCGTGGGGCAGTACGCGCCGGAGGAACTGGACGGGAACGGCACGGAGGCGTACAAGGCCGCGTATGAAGCGTTTGTGGAGGCGGCGAAAAGCGCCTTCCTCAAGGACGATGCCGCCGAAAGGCTGGCCGCGCTGGAACTGACCTCGGACGCGACGGATGACATTACCGTGGGGCTCATCAACGGCTTCAAAGCCCCGCTCAAGGAGGCGGCGCTGGCGTTTGCTTCGAATCAGGCGGACGTCATCGGCCATTACAAAGCCGCCATCGGCTTTTCCACCATCCTCTTCTGGGCGATGGCCTTCCTGGTCGGCACGGTGCAGGGCGGCATTCAGGCGGTCTCCCGCTCGTACTTCGGCAAGCTCGTGCCCAAGGAGCGCTCCAACGAATTTTTCGGCTTCTTTGATATTTTCGGCAAGTTCGCCACCGTCATAGGCCCGCTGCTTTATTCCTTGATTGCCGGCTGGACAGGCCGCTCGTCCTACGGCGTGCTGTGCCTGTGCGTGCTGTTCATGGTCGGCTTCGTCATCATGACCGCCGGACGGAAAGAAATGGACAGCCTGTCTAATTAACAAAACAGCAGGAACGGCAAAGCCTTTTTCGTCTGTCAGGATATGCTCGAAAAGGAAGCTGCCGTTCCTGTTTTTTTCAGAAAAAGAGGACTGCAATGAAATTTATTTCATGGAATGTGAACGGGCTGCGCGCCGCGCTGACGAAGGGCTTTATGGAGGCGTTTACCGCCCTGGACGCGGACGTTTTCTGCCTTCAGGAGACCAAGTTGCAGGCGGGTCAGGCGGAGCTAAAGCTGGACGGCTATCACCAGTATTGGCATTACGCGGAGAAGAAGGGCTATTCGGGCACGGCCGTTTTTTCCAAGCGGGAGGCGCTTTCCGTGCGCTATGGCATCGGAGAGGACGAGTTTGACCACGAGGGGCGCGTCATCACGCTGGATTTGGGCGATCTGTATTTTTTGAATGTGTATACGCCCAATTCGCAGGACGGTCTCAGGCGGCTGGACTATCGGATGCGCTGGGAGGATGCTTTTCTGCATTATCTAAAGCATCTTGAAAAGGAAAAGCCCGTCGTTTTCTGCGGCGATTTGAATGTCGCGCACGAGGAAATCGACATTAAAAACCCCAAGAGCAACCGAAAAAACGCCGGCTTCACCGACGAGGAGCGCGGCAAAATGACGGCGCTTTTGAATGCGGGCTTTGTCGATACCTTCCGCGCCCTGCATCCGGACACGGCCCATGCGTATTCGTGGTGGTCGTACCGCTTCCATGCGCGGGAGAACAATTCGGGCTGGCGCATTGACTATTTCATCGTCTCCGAGGCGCTGCGCCCCCGCATCCTGTCCGCGTCCATCCACCCCGAAATCTTCGGCTCCGACCATTGTCCGGTCGAGCTGGTGCTGAGCGACTGAACCGGCGCGGAGAGCAAAATAAAAAGAGGAGTGAGCATTTTTTCTCACCCCTTCTTTTTGTTAACCTTTAACCGTCGTGCAGCGGAAGCTCCACAATGAACGACGAGCCCTTGCCCTCCTCGCTTTCCACGCGGATTGAGCCGCCGTGCAGCATCACGAGCTGATGCACGATGGCCAGACCAAGCCCTGTGCCGCCCGTTTCGCGGGAACGCGCCTTGTCCGCCCGATAGAAGCGGTCGAAGATGTGCGGCAGGCTGTCGCGGGGAATGCCCGGTCCGTTGTCCTGCACGGTCAGCACGGCATCGTGGCTGCTGCGCCGGAGCGTGACCCGAATCTGCCCGCCGACCTGGGTGTATTTCACCGCGTTTTCCATCAGATTATAGATGACCTGCATGAGCTTGGAGCGGTCGGCATAGGTATCGCAGGGGTCGGTCAGAGAGAGCGTGATGGTCTGCTGTCGCTGCTGCGCAAGGGTCGTGAGCCTGTGCGCATTTTCCTTGACCAGCGCGGCGATGGATACATTTTCGCGGGTCAGCCGGACGGAGTTGGAATCCATCTGCACCAGCGTCAAAAGGTCGCTGACGATGGCGCTCAGACGGTCGATCTCCTTGTTGATGTCCTGCAGAAATTCCGTTCGCAGCGCCTTGTCCATGTCCGGCTGATAAATCAGCGATTCCAGCATGATCTTCATCGTGGCCAGCGGGGTCTTCAGCTCATGGCTGGCGTTGGAAACAAACTGGTTTCTGGAATAGTCCAGCGTTTCCAGCTTTTCGCTCATGGTGTTGAAGGTCTCGGCCAGACGGCGCATTTCGCCGGAGCCGGTGACCTTGACGCGGGCGGAAAAATTGCCCTTCGCCATTTTCTGGATGACGCGGGTCAGGGCGATGATAGGCTTGGTGATGACCCGTGAAAACACGAGGCTGCATACGACGGCCGCCGCTGCGACCAGCAGGAGGATGATCAGCATCTGCCCCTGAAGCCCGTGCAGCCCCTCCATCATTTCGCTGACAGGGGAAATCAGCACCAGCACGCCGATGACGTCATCCGCATCCACGATGCGAGATGCGCAGTAGCTGACCCACGCGCTGGAGGCGCGGATGGTGAAAAACATCGTGCCCGTGTCCACCTTCGCGCCCGTTTCCGCATCGTGCACGCCGCAATCCACGCTCTGACCGCGCACCAAAATGGCGTACACCTCGCCGGATGTAAAGATGCGCCCGGTCAAAATATCCGCCGTGTCAAGCTGCACCTTGCCGTCCGCGTCCACAGCCAAAATCCGGCCGCTCAGATCCTCCGAGCCTTTTTCCAAAAGCGCCCGCAGCGCCTCCGTGTTTGCCTCCGCAAACAGCGGCGCGGCCTCCGCCGCAAGCTTTTCCAGCGCCGTCCTGTCCGAGCGGACGCGCTGCTCAAACAAAAAATCACCCACCATGCTGCTGAGCGACCCGGCCATGACGCCGAAAGAAAGCCCGACGATCAGCAGGAAGGCGAGTGATATTTTAAAGCGGATACCGAAAAAAAATCCGTTAGTCCTTATCGGTGAAATAGTAGCCCACTCCCCATTTTGTAAAGATAAATTCCGGTTGGGTGGGATCCCGTTCGATTTTTTCACGCAGACGGCGAATATGCACGTCCACCGTGCGCGCATCGCCCATATAGTCGTACTTCCACACCGTCTCCAGCATGGTCTCCCTGCTGAACACCTTGCCGCGGTTGGTGATGAAAAGCTGGAGCAGGTCGAATTCCTTGGCCGTCAGGCGCACTTCGCGGCCGCCCAGCGTCACCGAGCGGTTGACGATATTGACCTCCATGTCATGCACGCGGATGACCTTCTTTTCCTCCGTCTGCACGTTCTGACCGGCGCGGCGCAGGATGGTCTTGATACGCGCCTTGACCTCCAAGATGTTGAACGGCTTGGTCATATAGTCGTCCGCGCCGTATTCGAGCCCCAGAATTTTATCCATGTCTTCGCCCTTGGCGGTGAGCATGATGATCGGCACATTGGACTGCTCGCGGATGCGCTGGCATACCTGAATGCCGTCCAGCTTGGGCAGCATGACATCCAGCAGGACAAGGTCAACGGAATTGCCCTCAAAGACCTTGAGCGCCTCCTCACCGTCCGCTGCGGTCAAAATCTCATACCCTTCCTGCTCCAAGGAGAATTTCAGGCCTTTTAAAATCAACGGCTCGTCATCGACCAGCAAAATGCGTTTTCCCACAGTGCATTCATCCTTCCGTCTCGAAGATGCGGAAGCCTCCGCATCCTTGACTCTATTTTACACGCAAACCGTCACAAAAATCAAGCGATTTTGAAATATTTTCTACATAAATATGAAAATTAATTTGAAGAAAAAACAAACTTATGAAACAGATTGTATCAATTTTCGGGCTGAAGCGGTGCGTTTGCATTTGCTTTCCGCCCGTGCTATAATGAAAACGTATTCCTTTTATAGAGGAGAGAGTGAAATGAGTCAATGGATGCCGCTCATCAGCGTAATCATTCCCGTCTATAACGCGGAAAAAACGCTGCGCCGCGCCATCGAGAGCCTGAACCGGCAGCAGTATGACAGGCTGCAAATCATTCTGGTGAATGACGGCAGCAGGGACGGCAGCGACGCCCTTTGCAGGGCGCTTCAGGCGGAGGATGCGCGCATTGAATATTATGCGCAGGAAAATCAGGGCGCGTCCGGTGCGCGGAATACGGCGCTTCGTTACGCCAAGGGCGACTATTACTGCTTCGTGGACGCCGATGACGAGCTGCTGCCCAATGCCCTGCCCACCATGCTGGAATCCATGCAGGCCGGCAACGCGGATATGGTCATCGGGCATTTTCTCTTTGCCGTGGGCGATATCAGCGCCGACAGGGGACGCATCAAGCGGGACGCCGTGATGACGGACGGCGAGTTTGTGAGCGAAATGGTGAAATGGCCGACCACCTTTTATTTCGGCGTTCTGTGGAACAAGCTGTACCGCGGCGACATCATCCGGCAAAACAACCTGACCTTTGACACCGCGCTGGACTGGGGCGAGGACTTTGCCTTCAACACGCTGTATCTTTTGCACGTTCACACCGTGCGCGCCCTGTCGCAGCCGGTCTACCGCTATTTTAAAGCGCCGAACGGCTTGAGCGTCCGCACCGTGCTGCAGAATCTCGGCCAGGCCTGCCGCACCAAATGGCGGATGTACGGCTATTATAAGATGCTCTGCATGCAAAAGGGCGTGATGAAAAAATATCCGCTGCGCATTCGTCTCTATTTCATTTCGATCACATTGATAGACTGATATGATGACACAATATTTAAAAGAAACAAACATGCTCGATTACTCCGCGCCTTCCGTCCAAACGCTCGTGCGGGAAAGAAAGTGGCCGGCGCTGCCGCCCTTTGAGCGGCTTCGGGCGATCTACGATTTCGTGCGGGATGAGATTCTGTTCGGCTATAACGAGGACGACAGCATCCCCGCATCCAAAGTGCTCAGGGACGGATACGGCCAGTGCAACACCAAGGGAACGCTGTTCATGGCGCTGCTTCGCTGCTGCGGCCTCCCGTGCCGAATACACGGCTTCACCATTGACAAAAAGCTGCAAAAGGGCGCGATGACCGGCCTTGTCTACAAAAGCGCCCCGCGCCATGTGTTTCACAGCTGGGTGGAGGTGTACTTCGAGGACAGGTGGTACGAGCTGGAGGCCTTCATTTTGGACAAGGCTTATCTGACCCGGCTGCAAATGAAGCATCCGGAATGCACGGGCGCGTTCTGCGGCTACGGGGTCGCCGTCAGGGATCTCCGGCATCCGGCCATCGACTTTGACCGAAACAACACCTATATCCAGAGCGAGGGCATCACCCAAGACTTCGGCGTGTATGATGACCCCGACACGCTGCTGACGGAGCATCATCAGGAAATGTCCCCGCTGAAGGCTTTCGCCTATCGGCACCTGGGCAGGCATTTGATGAACAGAAACGTGCGGAGAATACGGGAAAAATAAAGGGTCGAAGGGTGTCATTTGATTCGGAAGGTGTGGAAAAAAGTCTTTTTGAACGCCGCCGAAAGAAAATCCGTGACAATTCGATACAGAGTATGTATAATAGCAGAGTGCTTCTCAATCTTGCTTGACGGAGGTGAGCGTATGGCGCAGAGCGCACCGTGGAAGGTCATTCACATGGCGCACAGCGAAGCGCATGCCGCCGAAATCCTTGAGGCGCTGAAGGGAGAGGGCTTCATGGCCCGTTCACGGCAGGTTTACCGCGCCGTCTCCGGCGAAGAGAATTACTATGAAATCATGGTGCTCGCTTCCGAAGCACAGGAGGCTCAACAATTATTGATCGAACGCAGTCTGCTTCTTTAGGCTTTCCCTGACCTTCCGGGCGGCAATGCTGAGACCGTTTCCCGACAGTCCTGCCGCTCTACGTGTGCCTTGAACTAAACTGCGTTGAGAGAAGGAGTGTATTTTTCATGCCCAAGATAGCAGTATTGACCAGCGGCGGCGACAGCCCCGGAATGAACGCCGCCGTCGTGTCCGTAGCCAGAAATGCCGCTCTGTACGGAATGCCCCTCATCGGCATCAAACGCGGCTATAACGGGCTGCTGGGCTTAGGCGCGCGTCCGGAGGACGATGTGGTCGAGCTGACGCTGGACACTGTTCTTGATATTGCGGACCTGCCGGGCACGCATCTGCGCACCGCCCGCTGCCGCGAATTCCTAAACCCCGATGTCCGTGCTGCTGCCGCGCAGCGCCTGAAGGACATGGATGTGGTCGGTCTCGTCGTCATCGGCGGCGACGGCAGCTTCCAGGGTGCGCAGCGCCTGTGCGAGCTGGGCGTCCCCTGCATCGGCATCCCCGGCACCATCGACAATGACCTTCCCTACACCGAGGCCACGTTGGGCTTTGATACGGCGGTCAATGTCTGCGTGGACGCCGTCCGCTCGATTCGCGCCACCTCCCGCTCTCATGACCGTCCCGCGGTCGTTGAGGTGATGGGGCGCAACTGCGGCGATATCGCCCTGACCACCGCCGTGTCCACCGGCGCCGAGATCGTCATCGTGCCGGAGGTCAAATGGTCTGTGGACCAGGTGGCCGAGCGGCTCAATGCCCTGATCGCGCAGGGCAACACCCGCGCTACCATCGTCGCGGCCGAGGGCGCATGGGAGTCCATGAAGCCCTTCGACGTCTATTCCTTCCTGAAGCCCTACGGCAAGCAGGTCTTTGAGGGCGAGCCCATGACCTCCGCCCGCCTTGCCAGCATCCTGAAGCGCAAGTGCGGAAACGCCGAGGCGCGCGCCACCGTCATCGGCTACACCCAGCGCGGCTGCCAGCCCACGGCGCGGGACAGCGCGTTTGCCTTTGAAGCGGGCGCGATGGCCGTCGGCCTGCTGAAGGACGGCATCGGCAGTCAGGTCATCGGCGTGCATCGCGGCAAGACCTTCCATATGCCCATTGATAAAGCGCTGAAGCAGAAGCGCAGCTTTAACAAGAAGCTGTATACGCTGACCAATATGCTGTAAGCCGCCATCCGTTGATTTTTCAAACAGCGCCGGTAAAAAACAACCGGCGCTGTTTCGGCGTTTTTACACGCAAGGCAAAGATAAAAGGATTGACAAACAAGGCTCAAGTCATTACAATAAAAATCGGGTCAGTTTATCCTTTTCAGAAGGAGTTCTTCATGCGCTCGTTTCCTCTGATTCGCTCCCTGAAGCCGACCGTGTTCATGGGTCTGCTGATGGTGCTTCCCCTCATCCTGCCGGTGCTGAGTCCCGTTTATCGGCTTTTTATCCCTCCCGTCGTTTTCTTTTATCTGCCCGTGCTTTTGTGTATTGCGGGGCTGTGGGCAGGCTCTGCGGCGCTGCTGGTCGGCTTGGCGGCCGCTGTCGGCATCTGCCTGTACGCTTTCGGCATGACGGGCGGCTTGGTGACCGCGCTGTATCTGCTGCCCTATACGGCGGCTTTTCTCATAGTCGTCGAAAAGCGCGTTCCCTTTTTCAAGGCCTCGGCGGTGATGGGGCTGACGCTGCTTTTATCGCAGCTTGCCGCCTTTGTCATCCTGAATACGCTGACGGACTATCAGCTGTACCGGGCGGCGGGTGATGCCGCGGCACAGGTTATCTCCGCCTCGTCGCTGTGCGACGAGCTGCTGATTTCCCTGTATCAAAGCGGGCTTATCAGGCTTCGTTCGGAGCTGACCGATGATGCTTTCAGAAGCGTTGCCATGCTCGGTCGGGACGCGACAACGGTCATCGGCGTTTATCTGACGGATTTCGGACGGCAGGAGCTGCTGCTGGGTTTTGCTTCCACGGTAGAGGATTTAATGAAGCAGCTCCCGCTTCTGATTGTGCAGGACAGCATCTTCTTCTCTGTGGGCGGCCTTGGGCTCTCGCTCTACATCGGGCGCATCGCCCAACAGCGCAGGGTCTATAAGGGGGCGCGGGAGACGGAGGTACGCGCCGCGCTGAATGCGCGGAAGGCGGCCGTTGCCCGCGGTGAAACGCCCGGCAAGCCGACTTTCGAAACGGCGGAGGACTTCCGCAAGCGCCTTGAAAAGGCCGAACAGGAAACGCCGGAGGGCTTTCCGGATTTAAAAATGCCGCCGCTGTCCAAATGGTTTATGCCGCGCGGCATCGGCTTGAAGGTCGGTCTCTTGGCGCTGGGCTATCTGCCGATGGCGATGTCCGACACGCCGGCCGTCATCATGGCGGGCGGCATTGCCTTCACCGTGTTCAGCAGCCTGTACATGATTCAGGGCATGGCGGCGCTGAATTTTCTGCAAAGAAAGAGCGGTGCGGGCTCTGTCCGGCGCAGGGTGGCGCTGATCGTGATGCTGCTCCTGTTCAAGACCCTGTTTCATATCTTGGGAATCGTTGACCAGATAGCCAACTTCCGCGGCCTTCGTGAGCCGCTCAACAATCATTTTGACGACGGGGAGGACTAACGTTATGAAGGTTATTCTGCTGCAGGATGTCAAGGGAACCGGCAAGAAGGATGAAATCGTCACGGTCAGCGACGGCTTTGCCCGCAACTATCTGTTTCCGCGCCGCTGGGCCATGGAAGCGACCGCCGGGGCAGCCAAAGAGGTCGAAAAAAAGCGCGCAGCCGAAAGGCAGCGTGAAATGGAAGCAAGGGCAGCGGCCGAGCAGAAGGCGCGTGAACTGAAGGGCAAGGTCATCCTTGTCATGGCCAAGTGCGGCGAAAAAGGCCGTCTGTACGGCTCCATCACGGGGCAGGAAATCGCCGATGCGCTGAAGGAGCAGCACGGCGTTTCCATCGACAAGCGCAAAATCGACTTGAAAGAGCCGATTCGCGCCGTGGGCGATGTCGCCGTCAACATCTGGGTCTATCCGAACATCACCACGCCCATGACCGTGCGCGTTCAGGCGCTGTAACGCTTTATGGAACAGCTTCCCTATACCCCGATTCCGCCGCAGAGCCTGGAGGCCGAGCGGTCTGTATTGGGTGCGCTTTTGCAGGATTCCGGCGTTGTCGCCTCCGCCATGGAGCTTTTAACGGCTGAGGATTTTTATGCGCCGCAGCATAAGGCGATTTTCGAAGCGGTTGCCGAGCTGGTCTCGCACGGCACGGCGGTCGACTTGATTACCATGAATGACGAGCTGGCGCGGCGCGGGACGCTGGACGGCGTCGGCGGCGCGGAATATCTGGTTCAGCTCACGCAGGATGTACCGACCACCGCCAATACGCCTTATTACATCAACATTGTCCGCGAAAAATCCACCTTGCGGCGGCTGATTTCGGCGGCCAACGACATTTCCCGCATGGCCTATGCGCAGCAGGAGGCGCTGCCGACCATTTTAGGCGCTTGTGAAAAGCTGATTTTTGACATCGCCATGCGGCGCGGCGGCGGCGCGGAATTGGAAAACATCCGCGAGGTGCTGAAGCGCACCTATGCGCAGATTGAGGAGCTGTCCCGCTTAAAAGGCGCTGTTTCCGGCGTCCCGACCGGCTTTTATGATTTGGATAACCTGCTGACCGGCCTGCACGCGGGCGAACTGATTTTAATCGGTGCGCGTCCCTCCATGGGCAAAACCTCCTTTGCCGTCAATATCGCCTCCTATGCCGCGCACAAGGGCAAGACCGTGGCTGTCTTTTCCTTGGAAATGCCGCGTGAGCAGATTGCCATGCGCATGCTGTGCGGCGATGCGCGGGTCAATATGCAATCCGTCCGCTCCGGCACGATGAAGGATGAGGAATGGGTGCGGCTTGCAAGGTCGTTGGGTCCGCTGGCGAACAGCCCCATCTACATTGATGACAGCGCGGGCGTGACCCCCTCGCAGATTCGCTCCCGCTGCCGCAGGCTGATGATGGAAAAGGGGCTTGACCTCATCGTCATCGACTATCTGCAGCTCATGGCCGCCGACGGAAAGACCGAAAACAGGCAGCTGGAGGTCAGCGAAATCTCCCGCAGGCTGAAGGCGCTGGCGCTGGAGCTGAAAGTGCCGCTGATCGCCTGCGCCCAGCTTTCCCGTGCCAACACGCAGCGCGCCGTCAAAAAGCCCATGCTGTCCGACCTGCGCGATTCCGGCTCGATCGAGCAGGACGCGGATGTCTGCATGTTCCTGCACAGAGAGAGCTATTACGACGACACCGTCGAGGATAAAAACACTGCCGAGGTCATTCTGGCCAAGCAGAGAAACGGCCCGCTGGGGACGGTGAAGCTGGCATGGCTGAGCGAGTATACACAGTTTGCAAACCTGAGCGCGCAAACACCTGACTAAGGAGCATTCCGCCGATGAACAATTTTACGATGGCCGGGCTGAAAAAGGATGACCGCATCGAGGGCTTTTTGCTGGTACGCACCGCCGAGCAGCGGCAGAGCAGCAACGGCAGCCGCTATCTGGACATGACGCTGTGCGACAAGACGGGCGATATGAACGCCAAAATGTGGGACGGGACGGTGCAGCCGCCGAAAGCGAGCAGCATCGTCAAGGTCCGCGCAACCATTCAGGAATATAATGGCCGTCTGCAAATGCGCATTGACCGTATCCGTCAAAGCAAGGCAGAGGATGAGGTGGACATTTCCCAGCTCATGCCGTGCGCGCCCGAAAGACCGGAGGTCATGCTCAAACTGATTGACGATACCATTGACCGAATGCAGACGCCGGAGCTTCAAAAAATTCTGCGCGAAATGCTGAGCGCCGTGCATGAGCAGCTCGTGTATTATCCCGCCGCGCAGCGCCTGCACCATGCGGAGCGGAGCGGCCTTTTGCACCATGTCACCTCCATGCTGCGGGCTGCGGATGCCATCCTGACCGTTTACGATTTTTTGGATGCTGACCTTCTCAGGAGCGGCGTCATCGCGCATGACCTGAGCAAGGTATACGAGATGGTGTCCGACGAGGCGGGCAATGTGTCCGATTATTCCAAGGACGGCCTGCTGCTGGGGCATCTGGTGCGCGGCGTGAGCGAGGTGCGGGCGGCGGCGGAACACGCCGGGGTAACGGGAGAATATGTCCTTCTGCTGGAGCACATGGTCATCAGTCACCACGGCACGGCGGAATTCGGCAGCCCCCGCGCACCCATGTTTCCGGAAGCCGAAGCGCTCCATATGCTGGACGATTTCGATGCAAAAATGAACGAGATGGAAGGCATCCTGCGGCGCACGCCGATGGGTGCGTTCAGCGAAAAGATCTGGTCGCTGGACAGGCGCGTCTATCATCCCTGCTATCAAAGGGAGCTGGCTGCCAACGCGCAAGAGCAGGCGGAACAAACGGAGCAAAATGAAGAAAAAAAGGCTGAGCCTGTCCTGAAACCTGCCGAGCGCCGCTTTGTCCGCCCCGACCAGGACCGCGCCTATCAGGGGCTGCTGTAAGAAAACCGCTTTCCCCTTTGCTCTTCACCTTTACGGACGGCTGATGCGGACGTTTGGATCTCTGTAAATAAACAGTTTCGTATCTTGACGAAAAGATGAAGAATCGTTACAATAGTATCAACCGATTCGGAAAGTTTTTGACCGCAAGGGAGGCTGTACGGAATGAAGAAAAAACTCGCGCTGCTTCTGGCGTTGACGCTGCTGGCGGCATCTCTGGGCGGCTGTACGCAGGAAAGCGTTACGTATCCGGAGGCAGGACAGGCGCAGACACAGACGGTCATCCAGCAGAATGACCTGCTGACCGTGACCGACCCGCCCACGGCGACGCCGGCAGCGGAAGAGACGGCGGACGAGGACATCGACTTTGACGATTACGACCCCTCCTCCGAGGAGGACGATGCGCTGAACTATTACTATGCCCTGGGCGCATACAATGATGCGGGCGAAGCCATTTACGCGGGCGCAACGCCTATCCCGCTCGACCCCATCGATATGCCCACCCCCACGCCGCGCCCCGCCTTGGCCTTTACCTACGCCACCTATACGCCTTCCCGTTTGGGGCTGACCTTTGAAGCGCCGAACGATTGGTATATCAGTCAGGACGATACCTCAGGCTTCACCCTGACCGACCCGACCGCACGGGACAACATCAATGCCTCCATCAGCATCACCGTGACGCAGGTGTCGAACAATTACAAGCTCTCCGACGTCAAGACGGACCTGAAAAACCAGCTTGCCGAGATCCAGAAGAGTTATACCAAATGGTCTGTGGCCAACGCAGCCTCCCGCTCCCTGCTCGGCGCGGACGGCTACTACAACACCTACCGCGGCGAGCTCTATGACGGCACCATCGTGCGCGGCTTGATCAATATCGCCCTGCTCCCTGGCAAGACCATCACCGTGCATCTGATTTCCCCCGGCTGGTTTAATTCCAGCTACACCAATGTCTATACCCGCCTGCGCAATACGCTCAAAGAGCTGTAAAGAAAAAACTTACGGCAGGCCGTCTGTAATATGGCGGCCTGTTTTGATGAGGACATCATCGAATGAAAAAAGCATGGGTGTGCCTGAGCCTTCTATGTATTTTGTTTCTGCCTTTTTCTTCTTCCGCTGAGGAAACGTCCGCGCTGCCGCTTCCGCAGCTTCTTTGTTTTACGCAGCATACCGTTGAAACGCCGCTCGGCGACAGTTCAACCGACCGACGGACGTATCCGGATACGGAAAACGCCGCCGTCAATGAGGCTGTTTCCGCCATGGTGGATGCGCTGGCGGAAAAAAACGCGCCCTCCGTTCCCGATGAGATGACGGTCACGGGCAAAACCATTTTGGATACCGGAGCGACTGTGACGGTCACGGGCACGAAGGTCGCCTCCTTTTTCGTCCTTTCGCATGTTCTGTATGGCCGCTCCCAAACGGCGGTCGATTTTGATGCGGCCGTGTTTGACCTTGAAACGGGAGCAAGGCTGAAGCTGAGCGACCTGCTGAGCGCCGACGCTTTGGATGTGCTGCGAGCCGCAGTCCTGAAACAGGCGGAGGCGTATTTTCCGGCGGAAACGGCCGATGCAAAGCGTTTGAATGCCTTGGCGGACAGCGTTTCAGACGCGCTCTTTACGCTGACGCCCGCCTATCTTATCCTGCATTTTCGCGCCGATGCGCTGTATGCAGAAAAGCAGACGCTGATGCATGTGCGGCTTCCGTATACGGAGCTAACGGATTATATGACGGCTTATGCCTTGGAGCAGACGGACAACAGCATATACCGAACGGCCGCGCTGACCTTTGATGACGGTCCCGCGCAGGGCGTGACGCGCAAGATCCTGCTCGCGCTGCGCGAAAACGGCGCAGTCGGCACATTTTTTAATTTGGGAAAGCAGCTGCGCAAGTCGCCGGATGTCGTCTGCTGGGAGCATGATGCAGGCCACTCCGTACAGAGCCATACCTACGAGCATGAGCTGCATCCGGAGACGCAGCCAAAAATGCTGAAAATGCGCGACCGCTTTGCAGAAGAGCAGGAAGAGCTTATCGGCATCGCCCCTGCCTATATGCGTGCGCCGGGCGGCAATGACAAGCTGTATGCCAAATGGGAGGTCGGCCTGCCCATCATCCGCTGGAACTGCCTGACAGGAGACGCAAGCGAAACGGTGGACGTCAATCAGTCGATGAGCACATTTACGCACACCCTGAAGGACCATGCCGTGGTGCTGATGCACTGCATCCGCTATTCCAGCCTTGATGTGCTGGAGGCCGCCGCCGCCCGCCTGCGCCAAAAAGGATACCTGTATGTCACCGTAGAAGAATTTTTCCTGCTGAAAGGCATCACACCGAAGGATAATGTTGTTTACTGGGGGGGATGAATAGCGCGACGGCCTGCCGAAATATTCCGTTTTTTCAATTTCATCTCCGATTTTCACGCTTTTTCCGCTTTCGCTTTGACCGTTTTTTTTGCAGCGCGCATTAATGAAAGAAAAATTTGTAACAATGAAAGAAATTTGTTGATTTTACGATAATCTTATGGTAAAATCTTGTGGTTAAAGCGATGAAGAACAGCTTTGTTGTCTTTTTCGGCTTACAACTGCTATCCTATTCCATTAAGGAGGAATTTAATCAATGGCGAAGAAGTATGTCTACCTTTTCAAAGAAGGCAATGCCGGCATGCGCGAGCTGCTGGGCGGCAAGGGCGCGAACTTGGCGGAAATGACCAATATCGGTCTGCCTGTGCCGCAGGGCTTCACCATCACCACCGAAGCCTGCACCCAGTACTATGAGGACGGCCGCAAAATCAACGATGAAATCAAGGCCGAAATCATGGAATACATCGGCAAGATGGAAGCAATCACCGGCAAGAAATTCGGCGATATGGAAAATCCGCTGCTGGTTTCCGTGCGCTCCGGTGCCCGTGCTTCCATGCCCGGCATGATGGACACGATTCTGAACCTTGGTCTGAACGAGCAGGTCGTTCATGTGATCGCCGAAAAATCCAACAACCCCCGCTGGGCTTGGGACTGCTATCGCCGCTTCATCCAGATGTTCTCCGACGTCGTTATGGAAGTCGGCAAGAAATATTTCGAGAAGCTCATCGACGCGATGAAGGAAAAGAAGGGCGTGACCTACGACACCGAGCTGAGCGCCGATGACCTCCATGAACTGGCCAACCAGTTCAAGGCCGAATACAAGCAGCAGCTCGGCAAGGATTTCCCGGATGACCCCAAGGAGCAGCTTTTCGCGGCCATCGAAGCCGTGTTCCGCTCCTGGGACAACCCGCGTGCCAACGTGTACCGCATGGATCATGACATCCCCTATTCCTGGGGCACTGCCGTCAACGTCCAGATGATGGCCTTCGGCAACATGGGCGATGACTGCGGCACGGGCGTTGCCTTCACCCGTTCCCCCGCCACCGGCAGCAAGGGTCTGTTCGGCGAATTCCTGACCAATGCGCAGGGCGAAGATGTGGTCGCCGGCGTCCGCACGCCGATGCCCATCACCGAAATGGAGCAGAAGTTCCCCGAAGCCTTCAAGCAGTTCGTGGATGTCTGCGGCATCCTTGAAAACCATTACCATGATATGCAGGACATGGAGTTCACCGTGGAACACGGCAAGCTCTACATGCTCCAGACCCGCAACGGTAAGCGCACCGCCGCCGCCGCCATCAAAATCGCCTGCGACCTGATCGACGAGGGCATGATTTCCGAAAAAGAAGCACTGATGCAGATTGACGCGAAGTCTCTGGACATGCTGCTGCACCCGACCTTTGACGCAGCCGCCCTGAAGAAGGCTCAGCCCATCGGCAAGGGCATTGCCGCCTCCCCCGGCGCTGCCGCCGGCTCCATCGTCTTCACCGCCGAGGATGCCGTCGAGCACGGCAAGAAGGGTGAAAAAGTCGTTCTCGTCCGTCTGGAGACCTCTCCCGAAGACATCGAGGGCATGAAGTACAGCCAGGGCATCCTGACCGTCCGCGGCGGCCAGACCAGCCACGCGGCCGTTGTTGCCCGCGGCATGGGCACCTGCTGCGTCTCCGGCTGCGGCGATATTAAGATGGATGAGGAAAACAAGCGCTTCACCCTGGCCGGCAAGACCTACCACGAGGGCGATGTGCTAAGCTTGGACGGCTCGACCGGCAACATCTACGGCGAGCTCATCCCGACCGTTCCCGCCGACCCGAACAGCGGCTACTTCGGCCGCATCATGGAGCTTGCCGACAAGTACAAGACCATGGGCGTCCGCACCAATGCCGATACCCCGCACGATGCGCAGCAGGCTGCTTCCTTCGGCGCGACCGGCATCGGCCTGTGCCGCACCGAGCATATGTTCTTTGACCCCGACCGCATCGGCGCATTCCGTGAAATGATTTGCTCCGAGACCGTGGAAGAGCGCGAGCATGCGCTGTCCAAGATTGAGCCGATGCAGCAGGCAGACTTTGAGGGCCTGTTTGAGGCGCTGGGCGGCTACCCCGTCACCATCCGCTTCCTCGACCCGCCGCTGCATGAGTTCGTGCCAACCGACGAGGCGGACATCGAAGCGCTCGCCAAGGCGCAGGGCAAGACCGTCGCCTATATCAAGCAGGTCATTTCCGACCTTCATGAGTTTAACCCGATGATGGGTCATCGCGGCTGCCGCCTGACCGTCACCTATCCCGAAATCGCCGCCATGCAGACCTGCGCCATCATCAAGGCTGCGCTGGCTGTCAAGGGTCGTCATGCGGACTGGAACGTCGTTCCCGAAATCATGATTCCGCTCGTGGGCGAGGTGAAGGAATACAAGTTCGTGAAGAACATCGTTGTGAAGACTGCGGATGAGTTGATTGCCGCCTCCGGCATCAAGCTCGAATACGAGGTCGGCACGATGATCGAAATACCGCGTGCTGCGCTGACTGCGGATGAGATCGCCAAGGAAGCGGACTTCTTCTGCTTCGGCACCAACGACCTCACCCAGATGACCTTCGGCTTCAGCCGTGACGATGCCGGCAAGTTCCTGCCCGCCTACTATCAGAACAAGATTTACGAGTCCGACCCCTTCTCCCGTTTGGACACCGTCGGCGTCGGCAAGCTGATGAAGATGGCCGTTGAACTGGGCAGGGCAGCCAATTCCAAGCTCCACTGCGGCATCTGCGGCGAGCATGGCGGCGATCCGTCCTCCATTGAGTTCTGCAACGAAATCGGTTTGAACTATGTTTCCTGCAGCCCGTTCCGTGTCCCGATTGCCCGCCTGAGCGCTGCGCAGGCTGCGATTCGGCAGAAGAAGTAATTTTCACTCCATCAGTAACCATCCACCGGCAAAGCCGGTGGCTTTTCATATGCGGGCATAGCCCTAGA
>CAVFWQ010000037.1:0-18228 GCA_963626285.1 bacterium
GCATCAGCCTCCGTTCATCTTGACCCTTGACCTGCCCCGGTAAGACCAGTCAGTCCGGCATCCTGTCTGCAAAATAGATGGCCATTTGTGCGTGGATGACACTCCAATCCTGTCGTCTGCCGGTCCACTTCTTCGTAATATCTATCATCGCCAGATACAGCATCTTCAGCAGACTGTCATCCGTAGGGAAGACCGATTTTGCCTTGGTCACTTTCCGGAGCTGGCGATTGAAGCCCTCAATGGCATTAGTGGTATAGATAAGCCGCCGTACTTCCTGCGGGTACTTGAAGTATGTGCTAAGATTCGGCCAGTTGTTACGCCAAGATTGAGCGATTTTGGAGTATTTTCTGTCCCAGCGTTCAGAAAAGGTGTCCAGAGCATCCAAAGCAGCAGTCTCATCGACTGCGGCATACCCGATGTGGTCATACCCTTGGCGTACATAGAGAGAATCTTCTCCTCAATGTCCAGACTGATACTGGTTTGATTCTTCTTCAGAAGCTGCGGCTCAAATTCACCCTTGCGGGCTCTGGGCACAGACACCTCTACATCGCCGAAGCCGGTGCGCAGCGTTTTGCTGCTGTGCCCGTTCCGGCTGTTGTCAGTATCCTTGTTCCTGTAGTCATACCTTCTGTAGCCAGGCTCGTCATCCGGCTCTGCATTGAGGCCGTTTTCCATAAATTCGCCAATCGTTTCCTTGAAAAGATTCTGGATGTCATCCATGCTGCTGATGCCGCCCATCTGCAACAGCTCACGGATTTTCGCTCTGCGTTCATTTTCTTCCGGTGTGCGAGTCTTTCTTGACATAGTAAAACCTCCATGACGGTGCTTCTATTCTACTCCTTCATGGTGGTTTACACAAATTTGGGGATAGACTCATAGAACTCCTCCTTGTTTTTTTATTGTTGGCATAGTTATAGAGATTGGCATCATTGACTACATTATTACCCTTGCTTTACCCATTCTCCCCACGCCTTTTCATCCGCCGCGCCGACGGTGGCCTGACGGCCGTTGCGGACGATGGGGGTAAGCATGAATTGCGGGCATTCCGCAAGGCATTCTAAAATGCGCCGGGCATCATCGGTATGTGCAACGGGATGCGACAGCGCGGCAATATTTTTCCTGTCTACAAGCCGGTACGCGCCGCCGGCGGCGAAGGCAAAGCCCTCTAATTCTTTAAGACCGGGCGCGTGCTTTTTCATATCCACCAGCTGATACGAAATCCTGCGTTCTTTGAAGAAGCGCTCGGCCTTCTGCACATCAAAGTTTTTCTTAAAAAAGTAGATTTGGATGTTCATGCCTCGTCCTCATCGGTATCCGGCGGAAGCGGGATGCTGTTCGTGCCGTCCGCCCAGAGGCGTTCAAGGTTGTAATGCTCGCGGTCATCCGGATGGAAAATATGCACAAGCACCGTGCCGTAGTCCAGAACAATCCAGCGGCCCTCCTGAAGCCCCTCGCGGGAGCGCAGCGGAATGCCAGACTGTGCCATTTTGTCGTCCACCTCTTCCGCAAGCGCCCGTGTTTGAAGAACGGAGCGGCCGGTGGCAATGACCATATAGTCCGTGATGACGGTCAGATGGCCGACATTCAGAATGACGATGTTCTGAGCCTTTTTGTCACTTAAAACCTTGGCGATTTGCTGGGCGAGGATGAGATGTTCCATGAGATGCCTCCTTTTTTATATTGATGAGTGTTTGAAAATATATCTTAACGGTTTTATGGCTTTGTCAGCGGCAGCAGCGCTGCCGGAACAACGGTTTGCAGCCATGCGGCGGTCGCTTCGGACAGACGGTTGAATGTGCCGCCATTGGATAAAACATGGCTCTTGGTCAGATTTAAGGAAAGCAGCGCGGCGGCAGGAAGGCTTTGCCCGGAAAGCTTCCGCAGACGCTTGAGACCGGGATAATGCTCACGTCCCGGCTCAGTCGCATCAGAAACAAAAATGCACAATTCCAAGGCGGTCATGTGCGCCCGTCCGACAGTGTGATAGGTGATGGCATTCAGCACGTCCGCATCCGTAACGCCGTACTCCGTCCGTGCAAGGCAGGCGGACACAGGGCCGTGCAGCATGGCGGGGGAGGACAGCACATTGCTGTCGGTGATGCCCGCTTCCCGCGCCAAATGCAGCATCTCATAAAAGGGGAGACACTTCGCACAGTCATGCAGCATGGCCGCCTGAGCCGCCTTTTGCAGGGAAATACCGTGCAGCATGGCAAGACGGACAGCCTCGTGCCGAACACCCAAGGTGTGCCGGAAGCGCTTTTCATTCATGCGTTCGCGAACGGATGAAAGGGCGGCATCGTGATACAGGTCGCTGTCGGCAATGTAGGCGGCCTCCTCCGAAAAAAGCTCCGAAGAATCCTCGTAGCGGGCGATGCAGGCACGGATTTTCGCTGAATCAGCCAGTTCGCCGGGCATGCTCAGCTCCTGAATCCGCCAGCCGGAGGGAATGCTTTCCGTCGGGAGGCAGGGATAGCACAGCACATCGCACAGCTCGTTCAGACGGTCGTTTCGGTTGACCAAGTCATGAAGACGACGACTGTCCACAATCAGTGTGGCCGCTTCCGCATGAAAGGTGTATCGAATATCCGAAACGACCTCCGCCAAAGGTCGTGCTTCGTCCAGCGCGCAGGGAGACACAGACAGATGTTTTTCGTGGCCGACGACGAGACGGCACATTTGCAGTCGGTCTGCGCCGGATGCAAAGCCCTTTCCGCTGCTTAACGGCGCGGCTAGCGGTGTCAGAATCACCTCGGATATGCCCTGCCCCAGTGCGGCCGCAGCTACAGCCAAATGCCCGCGATGAATCGGATCGAACATACCCAGAAAGATTCCAAGACGCATTTTTTCATCTCCCATAAACATTATACAGCATTTTGGACACGATGAAAAGAGGATTTTCCGGAAAAAGAAGGCAGGAATTCGGCAGGAAATCGTTGAATATAAAGCTTTATGGGGAGGGGATAAGGCTTGCAGACGATCAATTATCAGCGCGTTATGGAGGATATTGTGCGCAGAGAAGAGGCGGCGGGCAAGCACCCGCGTGTGCTTCTGCACGTTTGCTGTGCGCCCTGCTCCAGTTCGGTGCTGGAATATCTGTGCGCTCATTTTGATGTGACGTGCTATGACTATAACCCCAATATTTCTCCTTATGAGGAGTTTGAAAAGCGTGTGCATGAGTTGGAACGGCTGACCTGCGAAATGCCGCTTCCCAAGCGGCCGGAGGTGCTGGTCGGAGCGTATGACGCGGAAAAATTCAATGCGCTTGCCAAAGGACTGGAGGATGTGCCGGAGGGCGGAGCGCGGTGCTTTGCCTGTTACCGCCTTCGGCTGGAGGAAACGGCGCGGGTCGCCAAGGCGCAGAGCTTTGACTACTTTACGACTACGCTGTCGGTCAGCCCTTATAAAAATGCCGCCAAGCTGAACGCGTTGGGCGGCGAACTGGCGGAGCAATACGGCGTAGCGTATCTGTTTTCCGATTTCAAGAAGAACGACGGATATCTGCGTTCTATTCGTCTGTCGACCGTCTATCATCTGTACCGCCAAAATTACTGCGGCTGCATTTATTCCAAGCGGCAGGCGGAGGGAAAATTAAAATAACACTGCATTTGCTTAGTGTTTTTTATAATGTTGTTGTATCTTCGAGCCCCCTGCGTTCGGTTCGGCAAATCAGAAAATACGCCGCTGTTTTTTTGTGAATAGAAGCAATGATTAACCGATTATACCGTGTTGCTTCTGTTATCTGCATCGCCCCGAATAAAACAACTGAAGATTCTGAAAACAAAGCAAAGGAAAAGCAAACTGCCGATAAACCAATAGATGCTTGTCAACAAATTGGTTGTTCCGTATATTTCCAGAACCCCGGAAATGATACTGCCGGTCGTCAGCGTTGCGATGCCGGCGTGTCCGAGCAATCGGTCAAACCGACTCGGAATGATCAGCCCTGAAAACAAACTGTAAATCAGGTACGGCAATGTACCGCCGCATAACGGAAAAGCAAATGCATAGAGCATGAAATACGAATAAACTTCATAGCTGAACAGCTCATAAACCGCACCGAATATTGCGCAAAAAACAGCTGCGATTAAATAGACCAGTGCGATTTTGATGGCACATGGACGGGAATTACCGGCCGATGTAGACAATGTCGCTCACCTCGCGTTCTTTTGTTCTGTTTCCGGTGGCTGTCGGACAATTAACGATTTCACCCTTAAAAACCATGCAGGACGAACCGCCGCCATCTAAGTTGTAGGCGATTTCCGCATCGAAATACATCATGACTTCCGCCAATTCCGGAATCGTTAAGCCATCGCTGGCTTCTGTGCGACCGTCCGCAACGACAAACAGATAATGCAGATCATCCGTGTGAGCGATGGCGGTGCGCGGATTGCGCGTCTTATCCTTGCCGCGCAGCTCATTTTGCCGCACGGCTACTTCACCGTTTTCGACCAGCGCGGGTCCGAATGAAAGCACTTGCACAGCGCCGTCCTCCAGCAGGGATTGCAGCGACGCCTCCTGCTCATTGATGATACCGAAAGCCCCGTCCCGATAGATTACCAAATCCTTCTGACCCTTTGAGCGGGCTGTACGGTAAATTACACCATTGCGGAGAACATAGCCCCTTTCCTGCGCCCCGTAATAATCGCCGTTGATGGCAAGAATCGCCTTGTTTCGCTCGGCCATCACAGACGGCTGTTCCTTAATATTTTTGCCGTAAGCATCCTTTGCCAAGGCCGTTTTCAGCTGTAACGGAGAGGACAGCTGAATTTCCGCGACATAAATATCAGAATCAAAGCCGCGATAAGCCGTTACGGTAACGGCGATGTCGCCATCGTCATATTCATGGAGAACGCCGATGAGTGACAGCGGCTCGGTTTCAGCGGTGGCATATCCTTCGGGATAGCCGCTTTCGGCCATAGAATATGTGCGTGTGATGACGAAGGTGTCCAGCAGCAGATAGACCGTAAATGCCATTAATACGACCCCATAAGCGATACCCCAGCCCAATACAGTTTTTTTCAAATGAATCCCTCCTTCATTACAGAGCCTCGCGCCGCTCCGAATTCCCGATGATGACGCTCAGATTACTGTTGCGCACGCGCACCGCGTCCATAAAGCCCTTTGGAATTTCGGTGGTCGGCAAGGTCAGATGATAGTACACCTCAAAGAGCGTTCCCATGCTGACGGAACATACCTTTTCCATCTCGGCATGAATTTGATATTCTTTAAACACGTCGTCCAGCAGGTGGTTATAATCCAGATTTTCAGGGATGGTGATGCGCAGTGTACGCTCACGCGGAGCAGCCGCCCCGAAACGCAGCAATGTCATCGACAGCATAAACACGGCGACAATCACGAAAAAGATGACCGCTGCGGCGACGTAGCCCATGCCCAGCGCAAGTCCCATGACCATTGCGCAGAACAGCGCGGCAATTTCCAGCCCTGTACCGGGCACACTGCGGAAGCGCACCAGCGAGAATGCACCGGCTACAGCAATGCCTGTACCCATGTTGCCGTTGACCAAGAGAATGATCAGAGCTACCGCTACGGGCAACAATGCCAGAGTCAGCGCAAAACCGGATGAATGACGGGTTCTGAACAGAAACACGATGGCGGTCAGGATACCGAGCGCCACAGCGGTCAGCAGGATCGTCAGCAGTGCTCCGAGTGTCAGGGGAAGTTGGATAATACTGTTTAGCATGAAAGCTTCATCCTTTCAACTTGGGGTGGATAGAACACTTTTTCGGCCAAATGCTGCGTGTAGCAGCTGCCTACTTTGGAGCAGGAAACGGGAAAGATGCCTTGTTCACTGAGCATGGAAGCCAACCACAGCGGCGAGCTTTGGGGAAACTTGATTTCCATAATGATTCTGTCTTCATCCCATATCGGCTGACCCGCGTCTCCGTACCGAAGATCAAGGTCATGGGTACGCCAGCGAAGGTTCTGGTCAAAGGTGATGCGCAGATTTCTATCCTCCGTGCCGAAGCAGGCAATGCGGTCATAGCCGATGTAGACCTGCGGGAACGGCTGCCAGTGATACAGAAGCCAGCCAATCTCCTGCTGGGTCTGAAGGTCGGCGTCTGCTATCGTTTCCCCCTGAAAAAAGCGGTGAAGCTCGCAGTGCCGAACACAGATGCGGCGCTTGTACACCACATGCCTGTATTTTTTCTTGATCTCGGCATACACGGGGGAGTCCGTCTCCGTTTTGCCATAGCTTCGCAGCCGAAATTTTTCTTTATATTTCGGGTGTGTCAGGGAATAACGAGTCATTAAAAAGTCAGGCGTGTCGAAATAGATGTTGTTGATCGTGTGCAGGCCATACTCGTCATCTGTCATGTAAAGCGCAAGCGCCTCGCGTATTTCATGGAATTGTGCGCGGGTCAGCAGATATTTCTTCTCATATCTGCGGAAAGTGTATTGTATGTCCGTCATTGCACCGCCTCCGTTTTACTGCGAAAGCATCCAGTCCAGCAGCCCTAATTCTTCATCAAGCCATGCCAGCGCCGGAACATCTCTGTGACCGGCATTTTCAAAGCAGGTATATTTTGCCTCCGGATTAACGGCGTTCAGTTCAAAAACAAAATCGATGGACGAGGCGGGCTCAACGATTTTATCGTTCTCCGCAACAAAAGCCCATATGGACAGTTTGGACAGAGCGTCTTGTTTTTTCTGCGTAAACCGCACACTGCCGCTCATGGGGACGATACAGGAAAACCGTTCCGGCTCAAGAGCGGCCAGCGCCCATGTGCCGGTGCCGCCCATACTGTGACCGGTCAGAATGACACGGTCTTTATCAACGGAGGGGATTGTGCAGACGGAATCGATCAGCGCAAAGACCTGCTCGCTGATGCTTTGCCAGCCTTTCTCGTCCTCCGGGCACTGCGGGAACAGGACGTAGGCGCGGATATCGCCCAGCCTGCCATTCTGTACATATTGAGGGAACCCATCAGCCCTGGTAATGAGAGCAAGGTCGCTTCCCTTGCCGCTGCCGCCGTGCAGATAGACAATCAGCGGAAGCGTGTCATTTCCGATATTGTTCGGTGTGTAGAGCCAATAGCCCGGCATATTACCGGATGCGGGGTGCGCCGCCATTGTGCCGAAGGAGACGAGTATGGCATCTGCCGCGGCAGGAAATTCCGGCTGTTCCGTCTGCTTTGCTTTCTTTGTTTGTTTTACCTGTTTTGTTTTTTCTGTCAGTTTGCTTTGGGTAACGGGAAAAAACATGATATTTTCGCTGATTTCGCGGCTGTTTGCCTGCTCTGTATTGGTCAGCACAGTCAGCGTTTTGCCGACCTGCAGCGCCGGTGTGCTGACAATAATACTTTTGAACACTGCCGAAGGAACAAAATCCAGCGTCTGTAAATTATCAACAAACAAAGTGACCGATGTGCCGCCCGGCTGCTGATCTTTCCATTTTAAAGTGACGCAGGCTTGATTTTCCGTCTGATTAAATGTCTGTGTATTTTTGCCGTAGCCACCCGATGCGACCACTGTACCGCCGGTAATGCGGCATTCACAGATTTTCGGATAATCAATGGGCACCTCTTTCATCTCATTGCTGCTGGAAGCAAAGGTTATGCCGCCGGATATCAGGATGCTGCCGTTGGAGTCAATCGCGTCCCCGCCGGCTAAGATATGGTGTTCTCCGCCGGAAACGGTGATATCAAAGTCATAGCTTTTCCTTTTACGTTTTTCGCTTTCTATCTCGGCGGCGGCTTTTGATGCGGCGTTCCAGCCATCGTCAATGGCGGTTACATCCGTTTTCCCGCCGGCAAACAGGATATGCGCTGCTTCAATGCCTTCATAACTTTCCGTGATGATGATTTGTCCCCCGTTCATGGTGAAGGTATCATCCGCATGAACACCGTCATCATTGCTTGCCAGTTCAAAAGAGCCATCGGAAATCGTGATGCTTCCATTCGCATGAAGTGCGTCATCGCGGCTGTTGATGTTGAACATGCCGGCCAGCACGTATATATTTTGTGCCTTCATGCCCTTGCAGCTTTTTGCCTCGTCCTCACTCCCGTCCGCATTCACTTCTTCATCACTTGAGCGGACAAGGCGGTCAGCCTTGCGGACTGGCGCTGATAATTCCTTCCGATATTCAGGCAGGCAACCGCCGCCGGATATGATGCTGTAAATGCCGCCATTGAGGTACAGGCCGGTTTCGGCTTGAATGCCATCCTGTTGGGCGTTGACGGTCAGGCTGCTGTTCAGCACATAGACCCAGCCGCACTCCGCATCCTTTTGATTGGTAGTTTTGATGCCGTCAGCCTTGGCAGCAGCAGAAACCGTTGCGTAATAGAGCATGACGGAATCTTTTCCGCGAATGGCATCGCCCTTGCTTTCAATGATGATGTTGGCGTTGGCTATCGTCAGGCTGCCCTTACTGACGAGACCATCTTTAAATTGGGCGGTAATTTGCAGCGTGCCTGTGCCGTTCATAAACAAATCGGCCTTGGAAAACAGTGCGCCGTTTGGCTCATCCTCGCCATCGGGCAGAGTATAAAGCGGGCTGTCGGCAAGCATACTCTTTTTCCCTTCGGCCAAGGTTATGACCACTTTGTTTGCCGCTTTAATATGCACAGCAGGGCCGTCCAACGAGGTGATGCTGACATCATCCAGCAGAAGATTCACATTTGCCCCCGGCGCATCGATTATAAGCTGCCCGGTGCAGCTTCCGTGTACTAAAAATATGCCGGATTGTGAAATGGTATTTATCCCATCGTGCAATTCTACCATTGTCCCGCATTCCTCCGGCTTGATGGGCGTAATGTTTTCCGCCTTATAATACGCGGAAACATTTGGCAAAGCTGTTTCTGCAGCACACAAAGGGAACAATAAGGTCATGATGAGGAGCAACCATAGGATTCGTTTCAAAACACTTCATCCTTTCATGGGCGGCGATTTTCGGCAAAGCGCCCATAAACAGCATACAGAGTCCGCCTGAAAAAAAACTGAAAATTTGCTTTCAGGTTTCTTTCAGGCATATGATTTACAATGGACGTTGCAGATGCTATGATATAGGAGTACGCCGCGCAGGAGGACAGCATGAAGGTTTTAATTGTTGAAGATGAACGCAGACTTGCCAAGGCGCTGCAGCATATTCTGACGGAGGCCGGTTATGAAGCTGCCGCCGTCTATACAGGCGATGATGGGCTGCATTATGCGCAGAGCGGCGCTTATGATTTGCTCATACTGGATGTGATGCTTCCGGGCATGAATGGCTTTTCCGTAGTGAAGGCGCTGCGGCAAAAGCAAAACCGTGTGCCGGTGCTGATGCTGACGGCCAAATCCGCCATTGCAGATAAGGTGAACGGTCTTGATGCGGGCGCAGATGATTACCTGACAAAGCCTTTTGAACCGGAAGAATTGTTGGCCCGTATCCGTGCGCTGCTGCGCCGGGGCGACAATGCAGTGGCGGATGAAATAACTGCTTTTGATTTGCAGCTGATGGTGAACACGCATGATTTGGTATGCGGGGAACGCAGCATTCAGTTGAGCAGCAGGGAGTTTCAAATCATGCGCCTGATGATGAACAATACGGAGCGTTACCTGTCCAAGGATGAACTGTTGCTGCGCGCATGGGATATGGCGACAGAGGCTGGCGATAACTGCGTGGAAGCATACATTTCCTTCCTGCGCAAAAAGCTGAGTTACCTGAAAAGCAGCACCGTCATTGCAACATTGCGCAAGGTCGGCTACCGATTGGAGGAAAACGAATGATGCTGAATAAACTCCGTCGGCGCATTGTGCTGATGTTGATGGCGGTGTTCCTTGTGCTGATCGTCGGCGTAATCGGCTGCATGAGCGCCATCAGCGCCCAACAGACAGCGGAACGCCAGAAGCAAAATCTGCGCAGTGCCGCTTTGAAGCCTATGACGCACCGTTACAACGAGCAGCAGACGGAGAGCAATTCCGCCGACATACCTTTTTTTGCCGTGCGTTTCGCTCCGTCCGGCAGCGTGACTTCTGTCTATCGCTACGCCTATGAAATTGACGAAAAAAAGGCGACCCGTGCTGCCGAAAGAGCCATACACAGCGGCCATACAAGCGGCGTCCTGCGCGACTGGCAGATGCGCTACCTCATCCGCAAGGACGCAGAAGGCTATTCCCGTGTGACCTTCATCAGCATGGCAGAGGATGCAACGCAGCAAAAACAGCAGCTTTTCTATTCGCTGCTGTTGATTCCTGTGCTTATGCTCCTGCTGTTTGCCTTGGTTGCTTTGCCTCTGTCCCGCCAATTAACCAAGCCCGTTCAAAATGCTTGGGATGCCCAGCGCAATTTTATCGCCGATGCAAGCCACGAATTAAAAACGCCGTTGACAGTGATCCTTGCCAATTTGTCCATTCTGCTGAAAAACAGGCATAAGACCATCGTAGACTGCGAAAGCTGGGTTGAAAGCACCCAAGAGGAGGCACAGCAAATGCGAAAGCTGGTGGAAGAAATGCTGCTGCTGGCGCGAACCGAAGACGAACAGCAGATGGTCGCCTTTTCACCAGTCAACCTTTCCGAATTGCTGGAACGAGCAATCATGACTGTTGAGCCGATGGCTTTTGAAAGCGGCGTTACGCTGAATACCGACATCGAAGAAAATGTCTCGGCCGTCTGCAGTGAAACGCATATACGACAAATGATGATGATTCTCCTTGACAATGCCATCAAGTATGCAGGCGGTAAAAAAAATGTTACGGTTGCACTTGCGAAGAAACAGGAACGATGCGAACTGTATGTCAACAACACAGGCACGCCCATTCCCGCAGAAGTGCTGCCCCAAATATTTGACCGATTTTATCGCGGTGAAATGAACCGCACAGGCAATGGTTTCGGGTTGGGTTTATCCATTGCAAAAGGAATCATCCAAATGCATAAGGGAACCGTGCGGGTTTTCAGCAATGAAATGGACGGAACGACATTTATCATCAGGATTCCGATAAAAGGCCACAGAGCATAGGAATAATGAGTTTTGGGTCGGATGCGAAACGCAAAAATCGAAGGTTTGCTTGCTGTAACTTGAGATTTTTGCAAGAAACAAATACGAACAGGTTGAAACTCCGAAAGCGTCTCCAAGTCTGCCGAAGGCAGAGCGACGATGACTCTATCGCAGATGGAGACAAGACAACTGAAAGACACATTGAGTGTCGCCGTCAAATTGCGGAAGTGATGGATTAAAAAAGCAGGCATTGACCGAGCGCATCGATGACATCGCCCGTTAAAGGCGAACGTTCCCCTAAACGCGCTGCGGCAAAGCGTCCGGCCATGCCGTGCCACAGGCAGGCAGCCTGTGCGCCGCGCATGGGGGAAAGGGACAGCGCTTGGTCGGCCAGCAGTGCGGACAGGATGCCGCATAAAGCATCGCCGCTGCCGCCCTTGGCTAAGGCAGGCGCTGCGCCGACATTGAGCGCAAGGGTTTTTCCGTCACAGATGACGGTGCAGGCGCTTTTCAGCACAATCAGCGCATTGTATTTTTGATAAAGCTTCTGCGCCGTGCAGAACATATCACGGGCTGCTTCTTCCACGGAAATGGAAAGCAGCCGCGCCGCTTCGCCGATGTGCGGGGTCAGAACAGCATTTTGGGGCAGAGCAAACGGCGTTTCCGCCAGCATATTCAGCGCGTCTGCATCGAGGACGACAGGTGCTTTTTCATTTGCAAGCAGCTTCAGCAGATTGTTTCGCGCCGATTCGCCTTGCCCAAGGCCGCAGCCGGCCGCCAGCACATCGTGGCGCGGCGGATGCTGAACGGCCTCATGAATGTCCATGCACATGGCATTCGGCACGGTCTGCTGCAAAACGGGAATGACATCCTTCGGACAGGCGACTGTAACCAGTCCCGCGCCTGACCGAAGAGCAGCCCTTGCGGCCATTGCGGCCGCGCCTGCCATGCCCATTGACCCTGCATACAGAAGCACCCGTCCGGCCGTTCCCTTGTGCGTATCCGGCGACCGATGCAGGAGAAGCGCCTTTAACGTGCCTTCTTCCATGATTTCGGCACATGCGCCCGGCCAATCGCCGTTCGGCACACAGACAGAAGGCAATTGAAGCGGAGCAACGGCCAGACTTCCGACGGAAGCCTTTTGATTTGTTAAATAAAGTCCGATTTTTGCAAAGCCGAGCGTAACCGTGTGGGTCGCATGAACGCAAAGCGCGGCTTCACCCGTTTCGCCGTTCATGCCGGAGGGAATATCCACACTCAGGATGACGGGTGCGGAGGAGGCGTTTATTTGGCTGATTGCTGAAGCATTCAGCCCGTCGGGGATGCCGTGAAAGCCCGTGCCGAATAGGGCATCTACAACGGCATCAAAGCCCGTTATATCGGGAACGGATAGGATGATGCTTGCGCAGTTCGGCGCAAGGGCGTTAAGATACGCTAAATTTACCCGCGCTTCCTCGGTTTTCGGCTCGTCAAGCAGCCAAACCGTAACGTTGCAGCCCTTATTCAGCAGCAGACGCGCAGCGGCCAGACCGTCTCCGCCGTTGTTGCCCGCGCCGCAGACAATCAGAACGCGCTTATTCTTTACGCCGTTCAATGCCATTTCCAGTGCTTCTGCAACGGCCAGCGCAGCCTGCTCCATCAAAAGAAGCGCGGAAACGCCCATCGAAAAGGCGTGCTGCTCCAGCGCCCGCATTCGTTTCGGCGAAACGGCATACTGCATGGCTTTACCCCTCCAATACGCACATGGCGGCTGCCAGACCTGCCTCGTGCGTGATGCTCAAAAAGGTGTGCTTTACATTTTTTTGCTCCGCGCTTTGCCTGATTGCTCCGCGCAAATCATAATACGGCGCGCCGCAGGCATCATGCAGAATGGCTATTTCATCGAGGCTTGTGCTTTGAAAGCCCGTTCCCATTGCTTTTACAAGCGCTTCCTTGGCGGCGAACATGGCAGCCAGAGAGGAGGCGGCCAGTTTGCCGCGTTCGGCGATATAATCTCTCTCCTCCTCGCTAAAAAAACGAAGCAAAAAATGCGCATTTCGGAGATTCTCCTCCATGCGCGAAATTTGACAGATATCAAGTCCGATGCCGATAATCATGTTTTCGATGCGATGACGGCGTTGACGACAGCGCGAGCCGTGACCTCGGCCGCTGCCGCGCAGAGCTTGACAAAATTGACCTCGGTATCCACACGCCCCGTTGCCAAGGCAAACAGCGTATCGCCGTCCATTTGGGTATGCACGGGACGAATGGTGCGCGCCAAACCGTCATGAGCCACATCAGCCAGGCGGTTTGCCTGCTCCTTGCTGAGCTTGCAGTCCACCGCGACCACGCCGATGGTGGTGTTCGAGCCGGGCGCGGGAATACGAATCTGCTGCGGCGCTGGGGCGTGCCCCCACAGCATCCCCTCGGCGGAAATCTCGGTTCCGTCCGGCATATGCGCACACCCAATCATTTCACCCGTGCGCGGGTCGTAGACATCACCCACGGCATTGACCGCAACGATAGCACCGACCGTCACGCCCTCAGGCAGCGTAATGGAGGCGCTGCCGATGCCGCTGTCCTGCGGCACGGCACCCGGTACGAGCTTGCCGACAGTCGCCCCCGCGCCGGCACCGACACGCCCCTGCACAACGCCCTTTCCGGCCGCCATGCAAGCAGAGCGTCCCATCAGGGCATCGGGTCTTATATGCGCCTGCCCAACGCCTAAATCATACAGCACGGCGGAGGGAACAATCGGAATCAGAGCATCACCCATGTCAAGACCGACGCCCATCTGCTCCAAGCAGCGCATCACGCCGCTCGCCGCCTCCAAGCCGTAGGCACTGCCGCCGGACAGCACGACAGCGTGTGCCCGCTCGACCAAATTGCCGGGACGGAGCAGATCCGTCTCTCTTGTGCCCGGCGCAGCGCCGCGCACGGACACGCCGCCGACAGCGCCTTCCTTGCGGCACAGGACAACGGTGACACCCGTTCGCGCCTGTTCATTTTCCTTTTGTCCGACACGAATGCCGTGTACCTTGGTAATATCTCCCGGAAACATTTGAATGCTCATTTTTCAAAAACACCTCCTGCATTCCGTTGTTTCCCTCGGAGGATGGCCTTGTCCAGCCATTCGGCCAGATTTTCAGCCACCTCCCTGCGGTTGATTTCATTAAACATCTCATGCCGTCCGCCCGCGTACAGCTTGACCGTGATGTCGTTGAGACCTGCCTCTTCAAATTCCTTGGCGGTCTTCAGAACGCCTTTGCCCATCTGCCCGACAGGGTCATGGTCGCCGGACAGAAAGTAAACAGGCAGGTCGGACGGCATTTTTTTGAGCCGTTCAACATCTGTCAAACGGCGAAGACCGCCGAAAAAGTCCGCAAACGCACTGCCTGTAAAGACAAACCCGCAGCGGTCGTCCGCGATATATTTATCCACCTCCTGCTGGTCACGAGAAAGCCAGTCAAAGGAAGTGCGGGCGGGCTCAAAGGGCTTGTTGTTGCCGGAAAAAGCAAGCTTGTCTACCAATCCGGTAGGCTTTTTCTGCGCGCTCAGCTTGGCCATGATTTGCCCGGCGAGACACAGCGGAGCGGAATAAAAGCCTGTGCCAGACAACACCAGTGCATTCAGCTCATTCCCGTAGCGGATGGCATATTCCCGCGCAGCGAACGAGCCCATCGAATGACCCAGCAGCACGAACGGCAGCGCAGGGTACATATCCTTGAGACGGGCGCTGATTTGATGCGCATCCTCGATGAGGCAGAGCCAGCCGTTTTTCTTCGCAAAATAGCCCAGTTCTTCCTTTTTGCATTCCGCCCCGTGACCGCGGTGATTATGCCCGGCCACGACATAGCCGTCATCGCACAAACGGCGGGAAATCCAGTCATAACGTTCGATATGCTCCGCCATGCCGTGCAAAAGCTGAACGACAGCCTTCGGCGCACCCTCCGGCTTCCATACGGTGAGGTTGAGGGAATCGCGCCCCGGAATATCTGTGAAGGTAACGATTTCCTTGATACTCATTCGCTGCTTCTCCTCAAAATTGATAGAGACCGACCTTTTTGTACACCTTGCGCAATGTTTTATTGGCCAGATACTGTGCGCGTTCGGCGTTTTTGGAGGTGATTTTGGCAATCAGCTCCTTGTCGCCGACCAGCGCATGATAGCGCTCCTGAATGGGGGTCAGCGTTTTGACAGCCGCTTCTGCAACGGCCTCCTTCAGCGCGCCGTAGCCAAGCCCGCTCAAGGACGCGGCAGCCTCCTCCGGCGAGATGTTTTTAAGCGCCGCGAGGATGGACAACAGGTTGGATACGCCTGGCTTGTTCTCCGGGTCATAGCGGACTTCCGCCTCGGAATCCGTCACCGCCCGCTTAAACTTCCTGCGGATGATGTCCGGCTCATCCAGAACGGCCACAAAACTGTCTTCCGGGTCGGACTTGCTCATCTTGCGGGACGGGTCGGACAGGCTCATGATTCGTGCCGTCGTCTTTTGAATATACGGCTCCGGCAGGGTGAAAACATCGCCGTAGACGCTGTTGAAGCGCGCCGCAATGTCGCGGCAGATTTCAAGATGCTGCTTTTGATCTGCGCCCACAGGCACCAAATTCGCCTGATACAGCAGGATGTCGGCGGCCATCAGCGTCGGGTAGGTGAACAGTCCTGCGTTAATGTTATCGGCGTGTTTGGCGCTCTTGTCCTTAAACTGGGTCATGCGGGACAACTCACCCATGTAGGTAAAGCAATTCAAAATCCATGCCAGCTCCGCATGCTGGTGCACATGGCTTTGGCAATAAATGATGCTTTTTTCCGGATCAAGTCCGGCGGCAATGTACAGCGCTATCAGCATCTGCGTGCGCCTGCGCAGGTCGGCGGGATTTTGCCGGACGGTCAGCGCGTGCAAATCCGCCACGCAGAACAGGCAGTCATAATCCTTTTCCAGCAAAGTAAAGTTGCGCATAGCGCCGATATAATTTCCCAGCGTAATACTGCCGGAAGGCTGAATGGCCGAATAAAGGGTCTTTCTTTTTTCCTGAACGGTCGTTGTCTGCTCCATCTATGTCAATCCTTTCAAATTGGTTTCAAAGATATTTTAGCACAATTTATATTCGATGTAAACTGAAAAATCAGCCTGATTGTGTAGCGAACATATTGCCTGTGATTGGCTTTTTTGCTACAATAGGCTTGTATTTTCGGAAAGAGGACGGCGTATGGACGAAAAAGCATTCAGGGAGCTGGCACAGCGGGTTATTAAACGAGGTGTTCCGCTGTTCAGCAGATTTTTGAATTTGTCCGAGCAGAAAACGGGGGAGATTGCGGCGCAAAAAGAGGGCGCGGCGTATCGCTTCTTCGGCGGGAAAGACGACTGTGAACGGCGAATCTTGGGCTTCGGCACGGATGAAGCGCCGGAGGAAGCGGAATTCCCGATCGCCTGCCTGATGGCTTCCCCGAGAAATGCGCGTTTTGCCGCTCCGGTCACGCATCGGGATGTGCTCGGCGCTTTGATGGGGCTGCAAATCGAGCGTGAGATGATAGGCGATATTTGCGTTCGGCCGGAGGGCGCGTATATTTTCTGCATGGAGCAAATGGCACAGTATATCATGGACGAGCTTTTGCAAATCGGCCGCACGGATGTACGCTGCATTCATGCAGAACCGCCGGAGGGCGAACTTCGCCATACCGTTCCCGTGCGCGTGCAGGTATCTTCGCCGCGGCTGGATGCGGTGATTGCTCATCTGTTTCATCTGAGCCGCGATGATGCACAGGCGCTTTTCCGTCAGGGACGGGTGCTGGTGGACGATGCGGAATGCGGAAGGCCGGACTATCAGCTCAAGGAAGGACAGATTATTTCCGTGCGGCGCTTTGGCCGCGCCCGCTACGACGGCATTCTGAATGTCAGCAAAAAAGGCAAACTCAATGCATGTATCGCCTTGTATACAGACGAAGAAAATGAGAAGTAATATTATTTTCAGGATACAAAAAGCGCACAGGCTTAAGCCCGTGCGCCCAGGAAGGTTCGATATATCGGCCTTCCGTTTTAAAAGGGGTGTCAACATTTGACACCCCGAAGCATTATTTGATTTCAACGGTCGCGCCGACGGCAGCGAAGGTTTCCTTGATCTTCTCAGCTTCAGCCTTCGGAACGGCTTCCTTGATGGTCTTGGGGCAGGATTCAACGAATTCCTTGGCTTCCTTCAGACCCAGACCGGCAACGACTTCGCGGACGGCCTTGATGACCTTGATTTTCTCAGAGCCGGCATCCTTCAGGATGACATCGAACTCGGTCTGCTCTTCAGCGGGAGCAGCGGCAGCACCGGCAGCGGCAACGCCGGCAACGGCAACGGGAGCAGCGGCGGAAACGCCGAACTTTTCTTCAAGAGCCTTCACCAGATCGTTCAGTTCGATGACAGTCATCGACTCGATCGCGGAGATAAATTCTTCGTGAGTCATGGAAATATTCCCTCCCAAATTTGAAAGATTCAAAAGTAATTTGTCAGGCGGCGGAGATTATTCCTCGCCGGCCTGCTTTTTGCGGATAGCCTCCAAGACATAGACCAGCTTGCTGATCGGGGCATTCAGGCTGCCAACCAAGCGAGCCAGCAACACCTCGCGGGACGGCAGTGCGGCGAGCGCCTTGATAGCGTCTACATCCAACACCTCGTTACCCATCAGGCCGATCTTGACGGACATATGTTCATTCTTGGACTTGTCGATGAAGTCACAAACGATTTTGGCGGGCGCGACGGCATCCTTCATACCGAACGCAAACGCGGTCGGTCCTTCCAGCACATTGTCCCAGCCGCTGATGCCCATGTCATCCAGCGCACGGCGTACCAGCGTGTTCTTCAGCACGCAATAGTCCACACCCGCTTCGCGGCACTGGGCGCGCAGCTTGGTCGCTTCCTCCACCGTCAGACCGGAATAATGCACGGCGATGACGCTCTGCGCATTCTTGAACTTTTCGGTGATGTCCGCGACGACCTGCTTTTTAATCTCCAGATTCTTGCTCATGTTTCGTTTCACCTGTGTTCCGGCTAAGATTAAAAGAACCCCCTGTGCGTGAAGGCACAAGGGCATGAATGACGCTATCCTTGTTACCTCGGCGGGCAAATTAAGCGTTGACACGCGCCTGCTGTCTACGGCACAGGCTCCTTTTGAGCCGTGCATATCTTACCACATCGAGGATATGCTGTCAAGCGTTTTTTAAAACTTTGGCACACACCTCTGTTGAGCTATAATACATAGGTAACACGAAAGCAAATCAAAAGAGAACTCATGTGGTAGAATAGCAAGTAGCAACAAACCAGCCATCACAGAG
>CAVFWQ010000038.1:0-18151 GCA_963626285.1 bacterium
TAGGGCTATGCCCGCATATGAAAAGCCACCGGCTTTGCCGGTGGATGGTTACTGAATTTGTAAAGGAAAAATGCTTGACAACGCGGAATTATTTGGTATAATATTTCATTGTCAAGCGGCAGTGCTTGACATGAGCAAGGCAGGAAGGGAGCAGTTCGGATGGATGCCTTTCAATCCGCGATGGGGAAGAAGGTTGAAACGGCTTGGCTGCTTGCCTTTTACGGCGCACTGCTGACGGACAATCAGCAGGAAATCCTGCGCCTGTATTACGAAGAGGATTTGACATTGACGGAGATTGCGGAGCAGTTCGGCGTCAGCCGTCAAAGCGTTCATGATACCGTTCAGCGCGCTGGTCAGCAGCTCAGCCAATTTGAGGAAAAGCTGGGGCTGTGCGCCCGTTTTCAACGGACGGAGGAGCAGCTTGACCACTGCATGGAGGCGCTGAAAAAAGTCCGCGCAACGGAAGAAACGGCACCCTATTTATCATCCGCCCTGCAAGCGCTGAATGCTTTAAAGGGCGAGGAGGAGAAGTAAAGCATGGCATTTGAGGGTCTTTCCGAAAAACTGCAAAATGCCTTTAAGAAGCTGACCGGAAAAGGTAAATTGACGGAGCAGAACATCAAGGATGCCATGCGCGAGGTGCGCATGGCGCTGCTTGAGGCCGATGTCAACTATACGGTCGTCAAGGACTTTGTGAAAAAGGTCAGTGAGCGCTGCGTCGGCACGGAAATCCTTTCCACCTTGAACGCCGGGCAGCAGGTCATCAAAATCGTCAATGAAGAGCTGACCGCATTAATGGGCGGCTCGAACGCCAAGCTCACATGGTCGCCGAGCGTTCCCACTATTTATATGCTCTGCGGCCTTCAGGGTGCAGGCAAAACCACGATGGCGGCCAAGCTCGCCCTTTACCTGAAAAAGCTCGGTAAAAAGCCCATGCTGGCCGCCTGCGATATTTACAGACCGGCCGCCATCAAACAGCTTCAGGTCGTCGGCGCACAGGTGGATGTTCCCGTCTTTGAAAAGGGAACGCAAGACCCCGTGAAGACAGCCAAGGAAGCTGTTGACTACGCCCGCTATTACGGCAACGATGTGCTGATCATCGATACCGCCGGACGCCTTCATGTCGATGAGGCGCTGATGGAGGAGTTGGAGCGCGTCAAGGCCGCCGTAAAGCCGCAGGAAATTCTGCTGGTGGTCGACGCCATGACGGGACAGGACGCGGTGAATGTCGCCAAGTCCTTTAATGAGCGCCTCTCCATTGACGGCGTAATCATCACCAAGCTGGACAGCGATACCCGCGGCGGCGCGGCGTTGTCCGTCCGTGCCGTCACCGGCAAGCCCATTAAATTCGCCGGAACGGGTGAAAAACTCACGGACGTCGAGCCGTTCCATCCGGAGCGCATGGCCTCCCGCATCCTCGGCATGGGCGATATGCTGACGCTGATTGAAAAGGCGACGGAGGCATTTGAGCAAAAAGAGCTTGAAAAGGCCGAAAAGTCCAAGAAAAAGCAGCCGACGGATTTGGACTTGGAGGACTATTTGGAGCAGATGCAGCAGATGAAAAAAATGGGCTCGCTGCAAAGCGTCCTGGGTATGCTGCCCGGCATCGGCTCAAAGCTCAAGAATGTCGAAATCGACGAAAAGACGCTGAAAAAGCCGGAGGCCATCATCCGCAGCATGACCCCCAAGGAGCGCCGCCATCCGGACATTTTGAACGCTTCCCGCAGAAAGCGCATTGCTGCCGGTGCGGGCGTCACGGTGCAGGATGTCAACCAGCTCATGCGCCAGTTTGAACAGGCGAGGCAGATGATTAAGCAGATGATGGGCAACAAAAAAGGCCTGATGCGCAAAATGCAGCAGATGGGCAAATAACCAACGCGGTCATCATAAGTCCCTTATGATTGACATAGATACAACAAACATTCAGGAGGAATACCAACATGGCAGTCAAAATTCGTCTCAAGAGAATGGGCATGAAGAAAAAGCCCTTCTATCGCATCGTGGTTGCGGATTGCCGCTCCCCGCGTGATGGCCGTTTCGTTGAAGAAATCGGCTATTATGACCCCATGAAGAAGCCCGCTGAAATCAAGGTTGATAATGAAAAGGCCGTCACTTGGATGAAGAACGGCGCTCAGCCGACCGAGACCGTGCGCGTGCTGCTCAAAAAATCCGGCGCAATCGAAGGCTGACCCTCGATAGAAAGGGGATTCCATGCAGGAGCTCGTCCAATATTTGGCACAATCGCTGGTGGATCATCCCGAAGCCGTTCAGGTGACCGCGACAGAAGGGCCTGAGGCAATCATCCTGGAGCTGAATGTTGCTCAGGAGGATATGGGCAAGGTGATCGGCAAGCAGGGGCGCATCGCCAAGGCGATCCGCTCTGTTGTCAAGGCGGCGACCGCCAAGAACAGCAAGCCGGTTTTTGTTGAAATCCAGTGATTTCAGACCGCGGACGGACACGCCCTGTGACCGCCCGCGGTTTATTCTACAGAAAGGCTTTCGCGTTATGCTGTCAGCGTATATTTTGATAGGTCAGGTGCTGCGTCCGCAGGGGGTTGACGGGCTTGTTAAGGTGCGTCCCGATACGGATGTTCCGGAGCGCTTCTGCGAATTAGACAGCGCATACGTACAAGAAGATAACGCCTACCGCTCCGTTCATGTTTCGGATGCTTCTGTGCGGCAGGACGGCTTTGTCTACCTGCGGCTGGATGATGCGCAGACGCGCAACGATGCCGAAAAACAGCGCGGACTGATGCTGTATGTGGACAGGGCGCACGCACGAAAGCTGAATGAAAACGAATTTTTCATCTGCGATTTGATAGGCTGCATAGCCTATGACACCAAGGGAAGCGAAATCGGCACGCTCGTTGATGTGATGCAGCCCGGTGCAAACGATGTCTATGTGTTTAAAACGGCGCGGGGAGAAATGCTGCTTCCGGCGCTGAAGCAGGTCGTGCTTGAAACGGACGTTGAGGCGCAGCGCATGGTGCTTGATGACGGCAGACTGCACGAGTTTGCCGTCTATGAACGTGAACCATGAAGATCACGATTCTGACGATTTTTCCCGAAATGTTTGCCGGCGTTCTGGCTTCCAGCATTTTAGGCAGGGCAATCCAGAACGGATTGATGGATGTGCAGGCAGTTGACATACGCCCTTTTTCCGCCTGCAAGCATAAAAATACGGATGACTATCCCTTCGGCGGCGGCGCGGGCATGCTGATGACCCCCCAGCCCATTGCGGACGCCATCAAGTCTGTCACGGGAGACGGATTTTCGGGAAAGAGAATTTATATGAGTCCCCGCGGCACGGTGCTGACGCAGCGGCTGGCGCGGGAACTGTCCGAGGAAAAGGAGCTTGTCCTGCTCTGCGGGCATTATGAGGGCGTGGATCAGCGCGTTTTGGATAAATATATCGACATGGAAATTTCCATCGGCGATTATGTTCTGACCGGCGGCGAGGTCGCGGCCATGGCGCTGGTGGACTGCGTCAGCCGTCTTGTCCCCGGCGTCTTGGGCAGCGCGGACAGCCCGGAGGATGAGAGCTTTTCCGATGAGGGGCTGCTGGAATATCCTCAGTATACCCGTCCGCGGGTGTTTGAGGACATGGAGGTGCCGCCTGTGCTGCTGAGCGGCGACCATGCCAAAATCGCCGCATGGCGGCGCGAACAGGCCATCCTGACAACGGCTGAAAGGCGGCCGGAAATGCTGGCAAAGACAGCGCTGACAAAAAAGGAAAAGGAAATGTTAAGGGAACGCGGCGCAGAGCTGCCATAAGCAAAAATGGCGCAGATATGGCAACGCTTTCGCCCCACTTTCATTTTTTTGATTTATTTGGTATAATACAGGAGCGGGAAAATACAGTGAGATGCCCGCTTCAAGGGAGTTAAACGATGGCGGAGTATTGGAATCAACAGACGGAGACCATGTCTCGTGATGAGCTTCACGCGCTTCAGGGAGAACGGCTCCATGCATTGGTCAAGCATGTGTATGAAAATGTCCCGTTTTATTATAAAAAAATGCAGGCGCTCGGCGTGACGCCGAACGATATTCGGACGGCGGAGGATGTCCGCTATCTGCCCTTTACGACCAAGCAGGATCTTCGGGAGCATTATCCGTTCGGCCTCTTTGCCGTTCCGCAAAGCGATATTGTCCGCATCCATGCCTCCTCCGGCACGACGGGCAAGCCCACCGTGGCGGGCTATACGCAGGGCGACTTAAACAACTGGGCGGAGCTTATCGCACGCGGGCTGACCGGCGCGGAGGTGCGGCGCGGCTCTGTCGTTCATGTGGCCTATGGCTACGGCCTGTTCACCGGCGGCTTGGGCGTGCATTACGGAGCCGAAAAAATCGGAGCGTCCGTTGTGCCCGTCAGCGGCGGCAATACGAAACGCCAGCTGATGCTGCTCAAGGACTTTCGCGCGACGACGCTTTGCTGTACGCCGTCTTATGCGCTGACGCTGGCGGACGCCTACCTTTCGCAGGGCACCGATATCGGCGAGCTTTCCTTAAAAACAGGCGTGTTCGGCGCAGAGCCGTGGACGGATGAAATGCGGACACAGCTTGAGAAAAAGCTGCACATCAAGGCGTTTGACATTTACGGTCTGACCGAGATGATGGGGCCGGGCGTTGCCATCGAATGCGCGGAGCGGCACGGGCTGCACATCTGGGAGGATCATTTCCTGCCGGAAATCATTGATGAAGACGGAAATCCGCTCCCCAACGGGGAAGAGGGCGAGCTTGTGTTCACAACGCTGACCAAGCGCGGCATGCCGCTGCTTCGCTATCGGACGCACGACATCAGCTGCCTGACGGATGCGCTCTGCCCCTGCGGACGGACGCACATTCGGATGCGCCGCGTCCATGCGCGGTCGGACGATATGCTGATTATTCGCGGCGTGAATGTTTTCCCGTCCCAGATCGAGCATACCCTGCTTCGCTTTGAGGGCGTTGCGCCGCATTATATGATTGTTGTGGACAGGGCGGGAACACTGGATACCATCGAGGTGCAGGTGGAACTGTCCAAAAACCTGGTCGGCGATACGGTGCGCGATATCGAGCGGCTGCGGGCGCAGCTTGAAACGGCTTTGGCCTCGGATGTTTTGGTGCATATCAGCGTGAAGCTGTGTCAGCCCGGCAGCCTGCCGCGCTTTGAAGGAAAGGCCAGGCGCGTGATTGACCATCGCACGTTGTAATGAGCGATTGAATGAAGGGAGTGACCGTATTGTACGTCAAGCAGATTTCGGTGTTTATCGAGAACACGAAGGGCAAGCTGGCTGACTTTACCAAACTGCTGGCTGACAACAACATCGACCTTGTGTCTCTTTCCATTGCGGATACGACGAGCTTCGGCATTCTGCGCGGCATCGTGGGCGACTACGAGCGCACGGTCAAAATCATCGAGGAAGCCGGCTACACCGCCTGTCTGACGGATGTGCTGGTGGTGGCTGTGCCGGATGTGCCGGGCGGCCTTGCGAATGTGCTTTCCTATTTGAGCGATGCCGATATTGCCGTGGAATATCTGTACAGCTTTGTTCGGCAGAAGGGCGGCAATGCGTTGATTGTCTGCCGCGTGGAGGAAGTCGGAAAGGCGCATCAGATTTTGACGGCGCATCAGATAAAAACCCTCGCGCAGGAGGATATTTGCCGATTGGCATAGGAGGAAACGGGATTGCAGTATCGCCAGACACGGATTGAGGTCGATATTTCCAAAATCGCCGATAATGTCAGAAAACTGGGCAGCGCAATGGGCGATGTCCCCCTGCTTGCCGTCGTCAAGGCCAATGCATATGGGCACGGACAGCTCCGCGTTTCCGAAACGGCGCTGAATGCAGGGGCAAAATGGCTGGGTGTCGCCATTGCGGAGGAAGGCGAATACCTGCGCGAGAACGGCATCACTGCGCCGATTCTGGTGATGGGCGGCGTCAATGAGCGCGGAGCCGAGGCCAGCGTCAGGCATCATCTCACACAAACGGTTTTTGACGTAAACAGCGTAAAGCATTTATCCGAAGCTGGTCGAAAACTGGGATTAAGGCCGCAGGTGCATATCAAGCTCGATACCGGTATGGGGCGCATAGGCGTATGCTCCAAGGAGGCGCTTGCCGAGGTTCTGGAGGCGATCGGGCAGGCAGGCAACATTGATATTACGGGCGCGTTTACACATTTTGCCAATGCCGATGCCGAGGATGACAGCTATACGGAAAAGCAGCTGGAGCGTTTCAAGGACTTCAGCACAATGCTGCCGAGCGGCATCATCCGTCATGCGGCCGCCAGCGCCGCCCTGCTCCGCTATCCGCAGACACGCTTTGACATGGTGCGGGCGGGCATTGTCATGTACGGCTATGCGCCTGTGGAAAGCAGTCTTTCCGTTGAACCTGCGCTGTCATGGAAGACGGAGATCGTCTATATCAAAACCGTTGAAGCCGGCGAGTGCATCAGCTACGGCTGCACCTATCGGACAACAGAGCCGACCGTCATTGCGACCCTGCCCGTCGGTTATGGAGACGGCTACCATCGGGCATTGTCCGGCAAGGCCGAGGTGCTGGTCGGCGGCATTCGCTGCCCTGTGCTGGGGCGCGTGTGCATGGATCAGATGATGGTCGATGTAAGCGCCGTGCCGAATGTCCGAATCGGCGAAGAGGCGGTTCTGCTTGGCCGTCAGGGAAAAGAAACCATTGACGCCGAGCAGCTTGCGGCGTGGGCAAATACTATCTCTTATGAAATTCTGCTGGCGGCGACGGCCCGCGTCCCCATCATTTATGTATAGGCATCACCGTCCATTCGGCGGCGCTGCCTATCCTCTCGTAACGAAAACCGGAAAGGATGTTTTCCTTGCAGCAAAATACCAAGAAAAAGGCAAAGAAAAAAATAGCGCCCGTTCAGAAGCCTTATCTGCGCGGCAGCGCGTGGAGCGGGTATGCGGTCAAGGCGGGCTTTAAGCTGCTGGCGTATGAGATTCTGTTTATCTTCCTCAATCTGCTGATAGGTTCCACCCTGAGCTTTGAAAGCAGCACCTTCCTGCGCGTGGCCGCAAATCTTGTGCTGGTCTTTGCGTACGGCGGCCTTGTTTATATGAACGGCGTAAGAGCGGGAGACAGCGATGTGGCATTTGCGGAAATCGCCTACGCACGAAAGAAAAGCGGGAAAGATGTGCCAAAGAGCGATTTAAACCGCTGCTATCATCCGGCAAAGGGCTTTGTTTCCGTCCTGGTGGGTACAGGCATCCTTTTGCTCGTGTCGCTCATCTATGCGCTGTGCGCCACCAAGCAGACCTATTCGCTACAGACCCTGCCGAGCTGGGTTTCCTCTTACAGCAGCACACAGGAGGAAATCGGGCTGGCACTTTCGTATTACAGTGCACAGCGGGCGGTACAGCTTCAGGACATCCTGCGTCCCTTTATCCGCATCTGCATTTGGCCGTTCGTCAATCTGGCCGGAGCGAGGAACTATGACGCGCTGCTGCTGGCGGATAGGCTCAGCCCGCTGATGATCGTCCTGCCCTTCCTGTTTTATGCCTTCGGTTATCTGCAAGGGCCTAAGAGCCGCGCCATGCTGCACGGAAGCATCGCTTCGGACAAAAAACGCCGCATCCGTCAGGAAAAGAAGGAGCGGAAGCAGCGTCAGCAAAAGCCCAATCAGCTCATTTAAGCGATGCGTATTATCGGAGGAGAGGCGCGTTCGCGCACATTAAAAGCGCCGTCGGGCATGGATACGAGACCCACCTTGGATAAGGTGCGGGAAGCATTGTTCAACATCCTGCAATTACGGGTGGCTGATGCGCGTGTGCTGGATTTGTATGCAGGCAGCGGTGCGCTGGCGCTGGAGGCACTCAGCCGCGGCGCACGGGAAGCCGTTTTGTGTGATGCTTCCCGCGAGGCGTGCAAGACCATTCGGCAGAACATTGAAGCGCTGGGCTATGAAAGCAAGGCTCGCCTGCTTTTCATGCCGGATACCCGCGCCTTGGCACTGCTTCAGGCAGAACATCGGCAGTTTGATTTGATTTTTTTGGACCCGCCGTACCGCATGGACGCATCTGCCGCAATGACCGCGCTACTGAACGGCAATCTGCCGGCGAACGATGCGCGGATCATCGTAGAGCATTCCGCAAAAACGCCGCCAAAGCCGGATGCAAGGCTTGAATGCCTGTCCGTTCGGCAGTATCGGGATACATGTCTCAGCTTTTTCAGGAGGAAGCAGGATGGGGGAGAGGAAGTGCCTTTATCCGGGAAGCTTTGACCCGGTGACGAATGGGCATATGGATGTCATTGAACGGGCCTCCGGGCTGTTTGACGAGGTCATCGTCGCCGTGATGGTGAACATCGCCAAGAAGGGCTGTTTTTCAGTAGAAGAAAGGGTGAAACTGCTGAAAAAGGCGTGTGAAAGGCTTCCCAATGTCCGCGTTGTTTCCTTTTCCGGCTTAACGGTGCAGCTTGCGCATCAAATGAACGTGCACATCATGGTGCGCGGCGTCCGCAATGCTGCCGATATGGACAGTGAGCTGACCCTGGCCCGCGCCAACCGTGCCGTTGCGCCGGATATTGAAACGCTGCTGCTTCCGGCCTCGCCGGACAGGGAGGTCATCAGCTCCTGCATGGTTCGTGAAATTGCGTCCTTTGGCGGGGATGTCTCGCCGTTTGTACCAAGCGCAGTCGCAAAGGCTGTAGCAGAACATTTTCAATCGTGAAGGAGGAGAAACAATGTCCAACAAGCTCATGATTTTTGAACTGATCGACCGGCTCAATATTATGCTGTCCACAGCGCCCAAGGTGCCGCTGACAGGCAAGGTGATGGTGGATAAGCAGCAGGTTGCCTCGCTTTTGCAGCAGATCGAGGACAGCATCAGCCCCGATGTCAAGCAGGCGCAGAAGCTGCTGGAGATGGAGCAGCAGATCATCAGCGAGAGCCAGAAGCAGGCGCAGACGACGGTCGCCGAGGCAAACAACGCAGCCAAGGCCGCGACCGAGGATGCCGCCCGCAAGGCACAGAAAACCCTGAATGACGCGCAGACGCGGGCGGCGGAATTGTCCCGCGATGCCTCTGACAAGGCCAATGCGATGGTCGCCGATGCGCAGGCGCGTTCCGGCTCGATGATTGCCGATGCGCAGGCGCGGGCACAGCAGCTCGTTTCCGAAAGCGAGATCGTCTCCAGAGCGCAGCATGAGGCACAGGAGATGCTGGAGAACGCACGGCAGGAGTGCGATGGCTGCCGTCAGCGGCTGCAAAACGATATGAATTCGCTGCTTGAGCAGCTGGATGTCGGCATCTCCCAGCAGCTGGACGCGCTTCGTCAGCTCCGTCAGGAGGTCGGCGCACAGCAGACAAACGGCCAGCCGATGCAATAAAAACGCATCAAAAGACAAAAAACGCTTGACACAAACGCATCGCATCATTATACTATAATGGCTGGTTTTGTGGTGCAAGAATCACAACTGTGCAAGAAAAGATGCCCGCAAGGGTATTTGGATTAAAGGAGTGTTGAAGAACATGGGACCCACTTATCATCCGAAGAAACGTCAACGCAATAAGGTTCACGGCTTCCGTGCCCGGATGTCCACCAAGAACGGTCGCCGAGTGCTCGCTGCCCGCCGTCGCCGCGGCCGCAAGGAATTGACCGTCTGATTGAACAACCACTGCGTCTGCATGGCTTAGCCCGCCCCCGCTGCTTGCCACCGTGCATCAACATTGAGGGGCGGGTTTTCCTGTAACGGAAAACACACAGCAGAGAGTGCAAGATGCAAAAGCAGTATCGGATTCGTAAAAACCGTCAGTTTCAGTATGTGTACCGCAAGGGAAAAAGCACGACAGCCCGCGAGATTGTCCTGCTTTATATCCGTGCGGCCAAGCTGCAGGTCGGCTTTTCCGTCAGCAAAAAGGTCGGAAATGCGGTCATTCGCAACCGTGTCAAACGCCGCCTGCGGGAAGCGTTTCGGGGGTACATTCCCGACTTGAAGCCGGGCTTCTACATCGTTGCCGCCAGAACAAGCGCGGCACAGGCCGACTTTAAGACGCTCAACCGTTCGCTTCGCTATCTCCTGAACAAGCAGCATCTATGGAAGGACAGCCCATGAAGCGCTTTCTTCTCCGGCTGCTCAGATTCTACAAAAAAAAGGTCAGTCCGGGGCTGCGGCCTGCCTGCCGTTTTACGCCGACCTGCTCGGAATACGCCATGACAGCAATCGAACGCTATGGCGCTTTTTTCGGCTCATGGCTTGCGATTAAACGGCTTTTGCGATGCAATCCGCTTTGCAAGGGCGGCTACGACCCTGTTCCGGAGCTGCCGGACGCCACGATCAGAAGGGACGAAAACAATGAATGATTTTCTCCGCGCCATCCTTGAAGGCATCAATACGATTGTGCATAACCATGCATGGTCTATCATTATTTTTACGATTTTAATTCGCCTGATTCTGATGCCCTTCGACATCAAAAGCCGCAAGGGTATGCGCCAGATGCAGAAGCTGCAGCCGGAGCTGAACAGGCTGCAAAAGAAGTATGCCGATGATAAGCAGAAGCTGCAAATGAAGCAGTCCGAGCTGTTCAGAAAGGAACATTATAGCCCCTTGTCCGGCTGTCTTCCCATCCTTCTGACCCTGCCGATTCTTTGGTGCATGTTCAATGCCATGCGAGCCATCGCCAATGAAGAGACCGTCCTGGAAGCGTTTTACTACATAGCCGGACAGATGCCGCAGCAGGAAAGCTGGCTGTGGGTCAAAAATATCTGGCATGCCGACTCGCTGTTTGTTTCCATTGCGCCCGACCTGAATTCTCTGTCCGTCATCGGGCAGGATGTCTGGCAGAAGGTGTATGAGAGCCTTGACCCCGAAATGGTGCAGCAAATCATCGCCAACATCCCCGATTATGTGGAGGGCATGATTGACTTTTCCTCTTCCGCTGCTGCGAAGACGACCATCGAGACGCTGTTCAGCGCGATGAAGCTGCAGCCTGTGTATATCGCCGCTTCCGAGGCTGTTCCCGGCTGGCAGAATCTTAACTTCTTCCTGTTCAGCCTGACGCTGTACAAGCAGTACAACGGTCTGCTGATTCTCCCCGTCTTGGCCGGTCTTTCCCAGGTGCTGATGACCAAGCTGACCCCCGGCGCAAATGCAGGCGATGCGCAAAGCAATCCGTCTGACCAGAATGCGGCGTCCCAGCAGAGCATGAACAGCATGATGAAGTATCTGTTCCCCTTCATTTCCGTGTACTTCTGCCTGACTTCCAACGCCGGTTTTGCCATTTACTGGGTGACTTCCAACATCATCGCCTCCATCCAGAATTTTGCCATCAACCGCTATTTTGAAAAGAAGGATAAGCTCGCAGCCGCAGCGTCCAGCGAAGGAGACGTTAAATAAATGAAGAGTGTTGAAATTTCCGCCCGCACCATCGACGAGGCCATTTCCGAGGGGCTTGAGAAGCTGGGCGTGTCCATCAGCGATGTCACGGTCGATATATTAGAAGAGGGCAGCAAGGGGCTGTTCGGTCTCTTCGGCAGCCGTCCTGCCAAGGTGCGTTTGACGCTGAATGAGGAGGATGATGAGGACTCCGGCGTGAAGGCCATTTTTGCCGAGCCGACGGAGGCTGCAAAGGCTGCGCCCGCGAAGGCACAGCGTCCTGCACAGGAAAAGAAGGCGAAGAAGCCGCAGGAGGAGCTAAAGCCCGCCGCCGAAAAGCAGGAAGCGAAGGCAGAAGCGCCCGCTGAGCAAAATAAGGAGCAAAAGAAGGAAGACAAGCCGCAGAAGCCCGCCCGCAAGCCGCGTCCGGCCAAGGAAAAGGACGAGGAGCAGCCTGCGGAAGCGCCCGAGATTCTTCCCGCCGAGCAGGCCGACCGTGGGACGGCCGCCGGACGCGCACAGGAGTTCCTCCAGCAGGTGACCGAGCTGATGGGCGTTCATGTGGCCGTTCACGTCAAGACGGACGAAGAGGGCAATGTCCGCGTCAATATGCAAGGCGATACGCTGGGCATTCTGATTGGCCGCCGCGGTGAAACGCTGGATGCGCTGCAATACCTGACGAGCCTTCAGGTCAACAAAGGGCAGAGCGAATATACCCGCGTCACGCTGGATACGGAAAACTACCGCGCACGGCGCGAAGAAGCGCTGATTCGCCTCGCCAACCGCATGGCCAACCGTGCGCAGAAGACCGGCCGCAAGGTATCGATGGAGCCGATGAATCCCTATGAGCGCCGCATTCTGCACAGCGCACTGCAAAATAACCCCGCTGTCGAAACGCACTCCGAGGGCGAAGAGCCGAACCGCCATGTTGTCATCACATTAAAGCAAAAGTAATTTTACAGGGATTGCAAAGGGACTGTCTCCGTGCAAAGGGGCAGTCTCTTTTTGGTCTGTGCATCAATGATTGGCCGCTTTTTGCCAACCTTGACCGATATGGAAAAATGCGGTACAATAACATGGCAGGAGGATAAGAGTATGATGAGAAAAAGAGCATGCTTTTTTATCTTGACGCTGATTCTTTGCACGGCGCTGGGACTTTCAATCGCCGAAGAAGCAGGGATTTCCGAGATACGGCAGAAGTGGCAAAAGGACGAAAGCTCGATTTGCTTTCCGCTGCTGGAGGGCGATACTGCTGCGGTCGAAGCCATCAACCGAGCGATGAGCGAAAGGACGAGCATCGAGGCGTATAAAACCCTTCTGAACAACTTAACAAAAGGCGGCATCGGTCTGACCATTGACTATGAAAGCGCACTGGGCGAAAGATATTATTCCGTTGCGATTTCCGTTTCCGGCAAAATGCTTCAGGGAAGACCCGGACAAAAGTATTATGCCATGACCTTTGATTTATCGACAGGAGAAGAAGTGCCCTTTGATGCGCTGTTTACCGACAGCGAGGCGGCTCTTTCCTTGATTGAAGGCAGAATGGAAGGCGAGGTTTCCGATATTTTATCGACCTATATGGACAATGCCGAGCTTCTGCCCGTTCCGACAGACAGCTTTGCCTTGGTCAACCATACGCTGACTTTTTATTATGACAATGAGCAGCTTTCCTTTCTCTCCGGGGATGCGGGCGCGGTGGCATTTGAATATTATGAGCTTTCGCCGTATCTGCGTCTTGATGCGGATTCACCGGCAGGAGATTTATTGGCACTCTCCGAGACGGATGATGCGGGGAAAAGGCTTCGCCGTCTGGCGGAAAGCGGTACGATTTTTGAGGAACCGTCCGATACGCCGCTGTGCGCCATCGGGCAGCCGCTTGAAGAAGTATTAAAGAAGCTCAGGCAGTCTGCGGATTCGTCCTATTATCCGAATGGCAGATGTATCGAAACAGAGCATCCCGCGATGCGCGGGACATATCTTTTGACGGATGAAGACGAGACGGAGCTTGTCGGGCTGATGACCAAGCGTCATGCGGTCTGCGGGCTTATCCCTGCGCAGACTTTGCAGAGCGAATGGCAGTCGCTGCTGGGCGCGGCGGATGCTTCCGTTACACTGGATTCGGAAACCGCAGAAGCCTATCTGCTGACTTCCGGCATCAGCGACAGCTATCGATGCGGCGCATATACCTTAACGCTTCATGCGAATGAAAACGGCATATTGGAAGCGATTATTTTGAAAAAGTAAGGAATTGTTCATGGCCACAAAGAAGAAGGCGGTCGGCGCGGCGGGAACGGGCATCAAAACCAGCGCCCGCATGGCTTCGCTGACCTATGTATTGGGCATCGTGTCGCTTGTATTGGGGGCGGCCTTTTTGATGTCCCTTGCGGCAGGCTCCGGCAGCACGGCCTTGGCACTTATGCAGACTGCGCTGCTCGGTCTTTGCGGACGAGCTTATTTTGTGTTCCCGTTTATGCTTTTATGGCTTGGCGCGGCGCTGATTGCGCATGCCTATCACGGTGTCAGCGTGCGAAATCTGACACTGGCTTTTTGTGTGTATTTTTGCATCCTATCCATCGTCACCATGCTGACCTTTGTTTCGGGCAAGGGCAATCTGATGGAATATATTTATTTGGCAAATCAGCAAAAGGCCGTGTCTGCGCCGGCTTCGTTTTTTGCTTATGTCCAGCGTGTATATCAGTGGGGCGTAAACGGTCAGCTTCAGCTTTGCGGCGGCGGAGCGCTCTCCATGCTGTTTGCCTACCCTGTCTATAAGCTGTTCGGCGTGATTGGCGGCATCGTGTTTTTGTTCGTTCTGCTCATCGGACTGGTGATGGCGCTTACCCGCCTCAGCCTGACAAAGCTGTTCCGCTCTGCTTCCGACGGCATGGAAAAGCGGCGCTTAAACCGCATTCAACAGCGTCAGGAAGAGGCCGGAAAAACGCGGCAGCCGGCGACAGAGGCACGTCCCATGGAACAGGCCGTGCAGTACGGGCAGCGTGTTCAAATGGAGACGACCTATGATTCCGCTCCCGCTTGGCAGAATGCAGCCGCGTCCTATGAAGCGGCACAGCCTGCCCGACCAGCCAATGATTATCAGCCATCACAGAGCCCCTCCTACCGGCCGCAGCAGGTGACGCAGGGTGAGCCGTATACATCTGCACAGGGCTTTTATCCTGTCAATAACGGCGGTACGCTTTATGACGAGCGCTTTGTGCTGCATCCCGAACAGGTGCAAAGCACCGCTGAAAACGAGGCGGGTCAGGCCGTTCGAGCGGATACGTCGGAAGAACGCCCGCAAGAATATCCTGCATGGGAAAACGCCTTTCAGCGTCCGTCTGCGCCTGCGAAGCCTGCTGACGGCAGTCAGCCCAAAGCGCAGGCAAAGCCGTCATATTCCGCACCGTATGTTCAGGAAGCAGGCACTGCTTCAAAATCGAATGAATGGCCGAATGTTATCGATGCCGCGCCGATCATCAAGGAGGAGCAGCCGAAAGCGCCGGAAAATGCGGCGTATCAGTCTCCTGCACGGCAGCCTGCCCTTCAAAAAGCCGTTGAATGTCAGCCTGCGGACGATGTGCCGCCGTGGGAGGAGCAGCCGAAACGCAAGGAGCAAACCAACACAGCCAATATGAATAAGCCCCTGTCCGATTGGCAGCAGCAGCTCCGAACAAAGCAGCAGGAGCTGTCGGGCGGAAGCAGCAGGGAAAAAGATCCAAAGCCAAAGCCTGTGTTTACAGACCCGGCCGTGCCGCTGACCGGCGAGCGGGTCGCCATTTCGCCCTCTGCCCAGGCGCCGCGGCAGGAGAACCGTTCCACCCGCATGGACGGAACGCCGAAAGTCCGACGGATGGACAGCTCAACGCCCGTCATAGACTATATGCCGCCGCCCTTTTCTTACCTTGACGAAGGGAAAAGCCGGACGGAACGTCCGGATACTACGTTGGAGGACACTCAGCGCGCTCAGCAGATCGAGCGGACGCTGTCTACCTTCAACATCGCCTGCCAGATGCGGGAAATCACGCACGGACCAGCCATCACGCGCTTTGCTATCAAGCTGGCCGAGGGCATTAAGGTGCGTCAGGTCATCGGCGTTCTGGATAACATCGCGCTGGATATGGGCTCTGACCGTGTGCGCGTGGAAGCGCCGATTCCCGGCACATCCTATGTCGGCATCGAGGTGCCGAACAGCAAGGTCAGCACCGTGACCTTACGTGAGGTGCTGGACAGCGCGGAGATGCACAAAATTTCGTCTCCGCTTGTTGTGGCGCTCGGCAAGGACATCGCCGGACATCCCATCGTGGGTGATTTGAGCAAGATGCCGCATCTGCTGATTGCCGGTGCGACCGGCAGCGGTAAATCCGTCTGCATCAACTCCATCGTATGCAGCATTCTCTATCGCGCCTCGCCCGCACAGGTCAGAATGATCATGGTCGACCCAAAGCAGGTCGAATTGCAGGTCTATAACGGCATTCCGCATCTGCTGACCCCCGTGGTCAGCGACCCCAAGAAGGCAGCTGCCGCGCTGAACTGGGTGGTCGTGGAAATGCTGGAACGCTATTCCAAGTTCAGCACCCGCAACGTCCGCAATCTGGAAGGCTTCAACAAAAAGGTCGAAGGGACAGACGAGGTGATGCCGCATATCGTGGTCATCATCGACGAAATGGCCGACCTGATGGACACCTGCCGCAAGGATGTGGAGGAGAGCGTCCGCCGTCTGGCCGCGCTCGCCCGCGCCGCAGGCATTTATATGGTGCTTGCGACCCAGCGCCCTTCCGTGGACGTTATCACGGGCGTCATTAAGAATAACATTCCCAGCCGCATTGCGTTCACCGTGTCCAGCGGCGTCGACAGCCGCACCATCATCGATACGACCGGCGCGGAAAAGCTGATGGGCAAGGGCGATATGCTCTATCAGCCTGTCGGCGCGTCCAAGCCGACCCGTGTTCAGGGCTGCTTTGTGTCCGATGACGAGGTCACGCAGATTACCGATTATATCCGCGCCCATTATGACGCGGATTACAATCCGAACATCAAGGAGCATATGGAACAGCAGCAGGAGCAGGAGGATGTAAACCCGATGGACGATGACGGCGGCATCGAGCCGACCGATTCGCAGTTCAGCGCCCTTCTGCAGGAGGCCATCCGCATGGCGGTCGAGGATGGCCAAACCTCCATCAGCATGCTGCAGCGCCGTCTCCGCGTGGGCTATGCGCGGGCAGGCCGTTTGATTGATGAAATGACCAAGCGAGGCATCATTACGGAATCCGAAGGCTCTAAGCCGCGCAAAACGAAAATCACACGGGAGCAGTATCTGGAAATGATGCGGGACGATGAATAGAACAGGGGAAAGCAGTATGGGCAGGATTATCTATCATAAATTAGTGCGGGATAAGATACCCGAAATTATCAGGGCGGACGGGAAAAGCGCCTGCTGGCGGTTTCTCCGAAAGGATGAGCTGCTGCCGCTGCTGCGCAAAAAACTTTCGGAAGAAGTCAATGAATATCTGAAAAGCGGAGAAATCGAAGAATTGGCGGACATTGCCGAGGTGCTGCGCGCTCTGTCAGAGCAGTCCGGCGCGGGGTGGGAAAGCGTTGAGCAATTACGTCTGAAAAAGGCGGCGGAACGCGGCGGCTTTGAAAAGGGCATCCTGCTGGAGACTGTCGAGACACAGCAGGAATAGAGCATGGCTTTTGATGCCGCTGTTCCGAAATTCCGAAAACATCTCGGCTTTTGCGAAAAACGTTTTGTTTTTTGCTGTCACGTCCTTGACATCGCCTATCAATGATGATACATTGATATTGCAGGACACCCCGGCTACAAAGGTGAAAGGAAGTGAAAAAGCATGAAGAAACTGTCTGCCCTTGTACTGACCCTCCTGATGGTTCTGTGCATTGCCGTGGCTGCGAATGCCGAAATCACCACACTGACCTACGAATCCCGCGGCGTGCAGGTGCCCGCTACCCTGGTCACCCCAGACGGCTTGGATTCCTATCCCGTGGTCGTTCTGGCCCACGGTCATGGCGGAAGCCGTGAAGAAAACGTTGGCTTCGGTGCCGTTGCCGATGCCCTTGCCGCGCAGGGCATTGCTTCCATCCGCATGGACTTTTCCGGCTGCGGTGAAAGCACCGAAAGCTTCCAGAACAACACCCTGACCAACATGAAGGCTGACGTACTGGCTGCCATCGACTATGTGAAGACCAACCTGAACGTGACCCGTGTAGGGCTGTTCGGTTACAGCATGGGCGGCCGCATCGTGCTGGAACTGGTTGCGGAAGGCACTGTGCCAGACGCTGTGGCGCTGCTGGCTCCCGCTGCCGACAACGCTGACCTGAAGGGCCTGTTTGGCGGCGAGGAAGGCTTTGCCAAATTGCGCGCAACTGCCGACAAGGACGGCTATGCCGTGTTCACCACCATTTATGGGCAGGTGCAGGAGCTGAGCAAGGCCTGGTTCGATGACTTCGACGTGCACGCCGATGTGAACGCTGACGCTGCCGCCGCGTGGCAGGGTCCCGCTCTGGTGGTGTGGGGACAGGATGACGAGGCTGTCAGCCCCTTTGTTTCCGCATCCGTGGCTGAAGCCCTGAATGCCAAGACGGTAGACGCTACCGGCGAAGGTCACGGCTATGGCTTCTACAGCGAGGATGACACGGTTCGCAACATGGTTGCCAACGCTGTTGCCGATTTCTTTGCTGCCAACCTGAAGTAAGATTATCTTGCTGATTCCATGACCCTCGGAGCACCGCTTCGGGGGTTTTATGCTGTTGATCATATATCGCTGCGCATAGCCGTTGCCCGCTTGACTGCCATTTTTCCTAAAAAAGAAAAA
>CAVFWQ010000039.1:0-17932 GCA_963626285.1 bacterium
GCTGGCGAGAGTACCAGTCTTGCTGATCGGCTTGCCCCAAGCATCGTAAGTATAAGATACCATTTTGGTGCCGTTGCTGTCAACCAGACCAATGACGTCGCCACGGAAATCAATTTTGTGAATATCTATGCGTTTTACGCTTTTGCTTGTAGCATAAATCGCCGGAAAGTAGATTTTTCACGATGAAAAATCGTGGATTTTAAGAAAACTTTCGCCTTGAATAAATAATTATTCTGAAAATTGATTTCCGTGTGACGTCGCCCTGCAGGTTGTACAGGTAGGCGTAGGCAGTACCATTGAAGATCACTACAGCAGGCTTGTCCTGCCCATCGTAGAAGAAGTGCAGTTCATTGCTGCCATCAGACAGATGCACAATATTCTTGCCATGTAGCGTGTAATTGGTCGCCTTATAGCCAATGTCGCCCGTAGCGTCATCGTAGTACATGCGGGTCTTCTTAGTTCGCAGACCTTTCTCGTTGTACTCAAAGGTGATCTCGTCATAGCCCTGCTCACCGAATTCACCCTTGTACATGGCACGCATCTGGCGACCGCCGATCCAGGTGTAGTTCCAGGTGCCGTCGTTGGTGGGATTGCCGATCTCGTCATAGGTGATGGTCTGGCCATTGAACGCAGTCAGCTTGTCCTTCCAGTTTGTGTCGCCATAGGTAAAGGAGTCGGTCTGCACAGCAGAGCCTACGGTGCCGGTGGTAAAGGCATACGCAGTCTTGCTCTGGATGTTACCACCCTGGTCGTAAGCATACTTCCAAGTGGTGCCAGTGCTGCCGGCAGTGGTATCATACGGGTCGTTCACACGGATCAGCTGGCCCAGCAGATCGTACTCGTAGGAGATGGTCTTGGTGCCGTCGCTGACGCTGGTGATGTTGCCGGCATCGTCATAGGCATAGGTCAGCGTAATGCCGGACTGGGTAATGGTCTCGACCAGAGGCGTGGTGCTGCCCGTGCCGTGACCGCCAGCCAGATATCCGTAGGTCGTGGCAACACTGGTACCACCAGCGTTCACTGTACGCTGCGAAATACGCCCCAGACCGTCATAGACCTAGGATGAAAAGAGAAAGCCGGCGCCCTGAGGTGCCGGCAATATCAATGGTCTTTCAGCCCTTGTCCAAACCGCTCTTTAAGGGGTGGTTATGATTCTTCCGAGACAAGCCCCTCCCGCTCCATGAATGCCTCCTGCGCGGGCAGGAAGGCTTCAATCAGCAGGGCAAGAGCGTTCAGCCGTTCCTCATCGGCACCGTTTGAAACGGTCTCCAGCATATACTCAAACGCCTCGTCCTCGTCATATGCGCCGTTGCCCGTATCGCCGTCTTCATCAAGCGCACCGCAGGCATGGAGATAGCCAAGGTGCGCGTCAATCAGCCGCATCGTGAGCAGCGGCAGCTCGTCCGCCAAGGCCGCAAATTGTTTTTGAGAAAGCCTTTTTAAAATGAACGAATGCGCAGCACGCTTGTCATAGCCGAGCATCTCCGTCACAGAATCGCCTCCAGCTGCTTGACCGTATCAGCGAACACCTTGAGCGCTTCACGGACGGGTGTCGGGCCGGACATATCCACCCCCGCATATTTGAGCGCCTCAATGGGCGGCACGCTGCCGCCGGATGAGAGAAAGCGCTTATAGTCCCGAACGGCGGATTCGCCCTCGCTTAAAATGCGGGAGGCAATGGCCACAGCCGCCGAGAAGCCCGTGGCGTACTTATAGACATAGAATTCCGTGTAAAAATGCGGGATGCGCATCCATTCGGCATCGATTTCATCGTCCACCACGCAGGAGCTTCCGTAATATTTTTCATTCAGCCCGTGATACATGGCCGACAGCGATTCCTTGGTCAGCGCCTCGCCGCGCTCAGCCATCTCATGCGACTTCTTTTCAAATTCGGCGAACATGGTCTGGCGGAAAAGGGTGGTGCGGAAGGATTCCAGCAGGTCGTTGAGCAGATATGCCAGCGTCTTTTTGTCTTCCCTGTATTGATTCATCAGATACCGCGCCAGCAGCACCTCATTGCAGGTGGAGGCGACCTCCGCCACGAACAGTGAATAGCCCGCCTTGGCATAGGGCTGATGTCCGTCGCTGTAATAGGAATGCATGGAATGTCCAAGCTCGTGCGCCAAGGTGGATGCGCCGTCCAAATCGGGCTGATAATTCATCAGCACAAAGGGATGACAGCCATAGCAGCCCCAAGAATAAGCGCCGGAACGCTTATTCTTGTTCTCGTACACATCGACCCAGCCCTCGTCATAGGCACGGCGCAGCACGGAAAGATAGTCCACGCCCAGCGGCTTGAGCGCCTCCAGCACCAGCTTAAACGCATCCGGATAATCCATCTTCATATCCACGTCGGACACAATCGGTACATACAGGTCATAGAGATGCAGCGCATCCACGCCCAGCACCTTTTTGCGCAGCGCCGCATAGCGGTTCAAGTCCGGCAGCGCATCATCCACGGCGGCAATCAGATTTTCATAAACGGAAACGGGAATTTCGTCCGGATAAAGGGAGGCTTCCAGCGCAGAGTTAAAATGCCGCGCCTTCGCCGCAAACAAATCGCCCTTCACCGAGCCCGCATACAACGCCGTAATGGTCGAGCCGAAATCCTTATAGGCGCTCATCATGCCTCGGAAGGCCATTTTGCGCACCTCGCGGTCACGCGCACGAATCAGCGCGCCGTATTTGCCGTGCGACAGGCGCACCTCGCTGCCGTCCTCGTCCTTCACCATCGGGAAGGGAATATCCACATTGTTAATCATGGCATAGGCGGTGCTCGGAACGCCCATGACCTCGCCCGCCATCGCCAGCAGCCTTTCCTGGTCATAGGGCAGCGTATGGGGCTGATAACGCAGAAGGTTGTCAAGATAGGTGCTGTACTCGCCAAAAGAAGGGTCATTGCGCATTTCTTCCAGCGCTGCCTTATCCATCGCCAGCAGCTCCGGCCGTAAAAAGGCGCCGGTGCTCTCCCCTTCCACCGCCAAGCTCTCTGCCCGCGCAGCCAGCGCCTGATAGACGCTGTTTTCGCCGTCCTCATCGCGCTTCATCATGGCATAGGAAATCAGCCGTTCGATTTTAAGATTTACGTTAAAAAACTCCTGAATGGCTTCACGCGCCTTTTCCTTGACATGCCCCTGATACGCGGCAAACGCCTCTACGCTTTTCTTAGCCGCGGCAAATTCCTCTTCAAATTTTTCATCCGATGCAATCAGGTCGCTCAGCTTCCACTGAAAACGAGCATCCATTTCCTGACGTTTTTTGAGTTCCGCTGCCATGATTACAGCCTCCTTATCATTCATCCTGATTTTCACTCCACGCGGCGTATAATTCGTCCAAAAGCAGGGAATCCATCCGCGCATTGGTCTCCTGCGTCAGCTTGTTCATGATGTCCTGCGCGTCCCGCTGCCGAATGAGCAGGGTGGCCTGAACGCTGGTCAAAAACTCCGTCTGCTCTGTTTGCACGGGCAATGCGGCCAATGTATGGCTTACCTTATCCCACATCGGGTACGGCACATCAATCAGCCATCGCTCGGACGGCAGCATCACCACCACGCCGGCCTTTTGGACGGCCAGCGCACAGGAATGCGAGTATGCCCGCACCAGCCCGCCCGCGCCCAGCAGGATGCCGCCGAAATAGCGCGTGACGACCACACAGCAGTCCACAACGCCCCGTGCCTTCAGCGCCTCCATCATGGGCATTCCCGCCGTTCCGCCCGGCTCACCGTCATCGCTGTAGCGCATGATGCCGGCATTTTGGCCGATGACATAGGCATAGCAGTTGTGGTTAGCGTCCCGATACTGCCGGCGCTTTTCGTTTAAAAAGGCGAGCGCCGCTTCCTCTGTCTGCACGGGCGCCGCATGACAGAGGAAACGGCTTTTATGGATGATGTATTCATCCGTCGCTGCTTCACGCAGCGTCTTATACTCGCCCGCCATTTACTTTAATACGATTCGGCAGTAAGACTTCTTGCCCTTGCGCAGCAGCAGCCCGTCCGCCGGAATATCCTCCGGCCTTAGCACAAAGTCAATGTCCGTGACCTTGCCGTCCGCCACCAGCACGGCGCCCTGCTGCACCTGCTTGCGGGCATCGCCGCGGCTGACGCACAGGCCGCAGTCGTTGAGCAGGGTGGTCAAACGCCCATCCGACAGGAGGGCTTCCCTGTCCACGGCGAAGGTGGGCACATCCGCAGCCGCGCCGCCGGAGAACAGCGCCTCTGCCGCGAGCCGCGCTTTTTCCGCCTCTTCCGCACCGTGAACGAGCTTGGTGCATTCAAAGGCCAGGGTCTTTTTGGCTTCATTAATTGCGCTGCCCTGCAAAGCGGCCAGGCGGCGCACTTCGTCCATCGGCAGGAAGGTCAGCAGCCGCAGGCACTTCTCCACATCCTGGTCGGCAATATTGCGCCAATATTGGTAGAAGTCATAGGGGCTGCACAGGTTGGGGTCGAGCCACAGAGCGCCCTTTTCGGTCTTGCCCATCTTCTTGCCCTCGTGATTCATGAGCAGCTTGAAGGTGCAGGCGAAGGCAGCTTCATGCTCCTTGCGGCGAATCAAATCCGCGCCGGAAAGCATATTGCTCCACTGGTCATCACCGCCCATCTGTAAACGGCAGCCGTAGTTTTTGAAGAGCTGAAGGAAGTCATAGCTCTGCATCAGCATATAGTTAAATTCAAGGAAAGTCAGCCCGCGCTCCAGACGCTGCTTATAGCATTCCGCCGCCAGCATGCGGTTAACGGAGAACAGAGAGCCGATGTCGCGGATAAAGTCCATATAGCCCAAGTTGCGCAGCCAGTCTGCGTTATTGACGATGTGCGCCTTCCCATCGCCGAATTCAATGAAGCGCTCCATCTGCTTTTTGATGCACGAAACATTATGGTCAATGGTTTCCACGGTCATCATCCTGCGCATATCGGTTTTTCCGCTGGGGTCGCCTATCATGGCCGTGCCGCCGCCCACCAGCGCAATCGGGATATGCCCCGCCCGCTGCATATGCGCCATTGCAATAATCGGGATAAAATGCCCGAAATGCAGGCTGGTCGCCGTGGGGTCGAAGCCGACATAAAAGGTGGTCGGTTCTTTTTCAAGCTGCTTGTACAGCTCGTCCTCAAAGGTAATCTGCGCCAAGAATCCGCGTTCCTTCAGGGTATCCAGTACATTCGTCATCGTTCTGTCTCCTTCTTGTTTTGTAGGCAGTGCCGCCGAACGGTGCGGGGATGCCTTTATCAAAGTGCCTGTTCCAATAAGCCCATGCCGTGAATGATGGTCTGCGTGTCCGCATTGGAAAAGTTCAGTCGCAGGGTGTTCTCATGGCCGCCCTCCGCATAAAAATGTGTTCCCGGCACATAGGCCACGCCCAAATCAACGGCCTTTGTGAGCGCCTTCAGCGCGTCCTTGCCCTCCTTCAGCTCCGCAAAGATGAACAAGCCGCCCTCAGGCCTCGTAAAGGACTGAAACACCGTCATTGTTTCCATGCAGGACAGCATGGTATGAAGCTGCTTTGCGTAGCTCTTGCAGATGCTCTCCATATGCGGCGGCAAAAGCCCCTGCCTCAAATACGCATCGCAGATGGCCTGATTGAGCAGCGCCGTGTGCAGGTCGGAGGACTGCTTGGCAATGACGCACTTGCGCATCAGCCCCTGCTCGGCAATCAGGAAGCCCACGCGAAGGCCGGGAGAAATCACCTTGGAGAAGCTGCCCATGAACGCCACGAAGCCTGTCTTGTCAAAGGATTTGATGGTCGGCAGCGCCTCCCCTGCGTAGCGCAGGTCATGATACGGGTCGTCCTCCGCCACCACAACGCCGTACTGCTCGGACAGGGCGGCAATTTTTTTGCGCCGCTCTAAGGAAAGCGTCCGTCCCGTCGGATTTTGGAAGGTTGGGATGATGTAGACCATTTTGGGGTGCCAGCGCTTGATTTTCTCCTCTAAGTCGTCCGTATTCATGCCGTCCTCATCGCTGGACACGGCGACAAGACGCGCCTGATACAGCCGCATGCACTGCATATTGCCAAGGAAGGTCGGGTCTTCGACCAAGATGACATCACCCTTGTTAATCAGCGCGGAGCAGAGCAGGTTCATGGCCTGCGTCGAGCCGGTCGTCGGCAGAATCTCCGAGGGCGAAGCGGTGATGTCAAACCGTTCCTTAACATACGGCACAAGGCTTTCCAAAAACGGCTGATAGCCCTCCGTCGCGCCGTATTGCAGGAGGGTCTTTCCGTCCTTCAAAAGCACCTCCTGCGCAATCTGAGCCATCTGTGTATCCGGCAGGGCGGATACCGCCGGATTGCCTCCGGCAAAGGATATCATGCCGGGCTTAGCCAGCAATTTAAAAATTTCACGAATGGCGCTGCCGGATACGCCGTCAAACCGAGCGGCGAACCGCAATTGTGATGCCTCCATGCTTTACTGCCTCCCATACTGCATTGCATTGTCTTTTTTGCTCATACGATGCAACCTTAAAAAAGAACCGCCTGCCGGAAAAATCCGGAAGGCGGAGAAACCGCTGTACCACTTCCATTTAAAGCGCCGAAGAAGCGCTTCCTCATGCACGCTGTAACCGGCGCACCGGCGGACACCTACACAGGCAAAAGCCGTTCGGCTCCGAGCTCCGGGGTGTATTCGCCGCGTCCCGCACAGCCCTCTTTCACCGGCCGAAGGCTCTCTGAATGCGCTGAAAACGGGCTACTTCTCCCCTTCATTGCCGTTTTCTATTATAGCCGTAAACGCCGCGTCATGTCAACACCCGGATGCGCCTATTTTTCAAAGAAACGCTGTGCTTATACAAAATTGCGCTTGAAAAATACCGTCTGATTGCTTAAAATAAAAGACAGCTCACAATCGTTTGGAAGGGAGTTTTTCGATTCATGAAGGCGCTTCTTCAATCCATGCTGAACGAGGGCGTACAGGCGGGCTGTTTTCCCTCTGCGGCTGCCGCAGTCGGGTGCGGCGAACAGGTTTTCGCAGCGGCCGCGGCCGGTCGTATCAGCCTGCCGGACGGCGCTTTGACGACACTCGATACGCGCTTTGACATGGCCTCCTGCTCAAAAATCCTAAGCCCCACCATTTTAGCGCTGATGGCGCTGGAAAAAGGGCTGCTGACGCTGGACGACACCATCGGCGACTTTTTTCCCGCATCGGACAGCACCAAGAGCATCACCATCCGTCAGCTCATGACGCACACCTCCGGCATCAACCCGCACATCCTGCTGGAGGAGCATACGGACGACCCCGACAAGGCGCTGGATGTCATCCTGAATGCGCCGCTGGTCGGCGAAGCCGGCGTTCCGCGCTATTCCTGCATGGGCTATATCGTGCTTGGAAAAATCCTGGAAAAGGCTTATGGAGAAACGATGGACAAACTGGCGCAAAAATATGTCTTTGAGCCGCTTCACATGACGCATACCTCCTATTGTCCGACCGGCGATAACATTGCCGCAACGGAGGTCGACCCGGCGACCGGCACTGCATGGCAGGGCATCGTGCATGACGAAAACGCCCGCTTCATGGGCGGTGTATCGGCCAACGCGGGCGTCTTTTCGGATATCAACGATTGCGTCCTTTTCGCGCAGATGCTGGCGCGGCACGGTGCGCCGCTGCTCACACGGGCAACGATGGACAAGGCCGTCTTCAACTACACGCCCGATTTTGACGTTCATCGCGGGCTCGGTTTTCATTTGGGCGGGCCGGACCGCAATTATCTCGGCGACCTGATGCCTGCCTGCTCCTTCGGACACACCGGCTTTACGGGCACGTCCATCGGCGTTGATCCGACGACAGGCTTCTTTGTTATCCTGCTCAGCAACCGCGTCCATCCCACGCGGGATAATGCATCGCATTTGCGCTTCCGCCGCCGCTTCCATAACGCGATGTATGCCGCCTTCCTCAGAGAACATCCGTAAGACAGCCGCTTTTCATCATGTCGTCGTCATAGAATCCGCATCTTTTTTCAAAAGACATCCCCTCTGTTCAAATGCATCGCATCGTGCTATAATAATGCTGTACGCAAATGACCTCATGAAAGAAAGGATGTATGAGCAATGGAAAATTGTGAATGCTGCATGGCACCGCAGATTTCTCTGGACGTCAGCCACATGATGAGCGAAACATTGGGGGAATACGGCATTGCCCGTGAACAGGTGAATGCCATGAGCGAAGCCGCTCAAAGGGCGCAGCACGCCGTTGCGGAGCATCGCGGCACAGGCTGGCTCGGCTGGACGGAGCTTCCCTATAATCAGGATGCAATCGTTGCCGATATTGAAGAGACCGCTGCGAAAATCCGCAAGGAATTTGATACCTTTGTCGTGCTGGGCATCGGCGGCAGTGCCTTAGGCCCCATCGCCATTCAGCAGGCACTGAATCATCTGCATTACAACGAGCTTCCTGCCGAAAAGCGCGGCGGTCCCCGCTTCTATGTAGAAGATAATATTGACCCTGAGCGTATGGCGGCGCTGTTTGACGTGATCGATGTAAAGAACGCCTGCTTCAATGTCATCACCAAGTCCGGCGCGACTGCCGAGACCATGAGCCAGTATCTGATTCTCTCCTCTGCCCTGCAAAAGGCCTGCGGCGATGACTGGGCACGGCACATTGTCGCCACGACAGACCATGAAAAGGGCAACCTGATCAAGCTGGCGAAGGCGCACGGCTTCAAGACCTTCTATATTCCCTCCGGCGTCGGCGGCCGCTTCAGTGAGTTGTCTCCCGTCGGGCTTCTGCCCGCAGCCGTCTGCGGCATTGACATCCGCGCCATGCTGCACGGCGCCCGCTGCATGGATGCCCGCTGCAAGACAGATGATGTTTGGAAAAATCCTGCTTTGTTAGAGGCGGTGCTTCAGTACATCTGCATGGAGGATTTGGACATCAATGTGCAGGTCGTCATGCCGTATGCGGACAGTCTCAAGTATATGGCAGACTGGTTCTGCCAGCTTTGGGCGGAGAGCCTCGGCAAGAATGTCACCCGCAAGGGCGAACCCTGCAACTGCGGCCAGACCCCGACCAAGGCGCTGGGCGTGACCGACCAGCACAGCCAGCTTCAGCTTTATACGGAAGGACCGTATGACAAGGTTGTCACCCTGCTCAAGGTCGGCAGCTTCCGCGCCGTTACGGATATTCCGCACGGCTGCGAGGAATTCAAGGATGTCGCCTTCTTAGGCGGCAAGACGCTGAATCAGCTCATTGATGCCGAGCGTCAGGGCACGGAGTACGCGCTTCTGAAGGCCAAGCGCATGAGCCAGACCATCACCCTGCCGGTCGTCAGCGCAGGCACCATCGGCCAGCTCATCTACCTGTTCGAAATGGCCACCGCCTATGCGGGTGAACTGCTGGACATTGATGCCTTTAACCAGCCTGGCGTTGAGGAAAGCAAAATCGCCTCCTACGCCGTTCTGGGCAACGAAAGCGAAAAGTACGCCGCCAAGCGTGCGGAAATGGCCAATGCCCCGAAGAACATGCCGGAGTATATTCTGTAAATAAAATACTGCTTTTTCCATTCCCCGCCGAAGTGCTCCGGCGGGGAATCTTATAGTCTTTGACGTCCATGCCATACAAAACTCGTGATTAAATTGTTTGCTTTCGGAAAAGCCGAACGAAAGAGGAAAGGTAAAAAATCAGATTAAAACGAAATTGTGCGATGACGTCCCGACGTTTGAAAGGCAAATTGTGCCCGTTTTTTGCGGTTCCGTTCGGCTTTTCGATGTTTTGGCGTCATGCCGCTCCCTCCGTTTACATTCCTTTGCCAAAATGCTATAATCATATCGGATAAACTCGTAATTCCCGCCGGCATCGGCAATACGTCTTGATGAAAGAGAGGAAGAGGCTATGTCGCGCAAGCTGAATGTTTGTCTGATGAACGATTCCTTTCCGCCTGTTGTGGACGGCGTGGCGACCTGCGTGGCCAATTATGCCGCCGTCATCGAAAAAGAGCTGGGACACTCCATGGTCTGTACGCCTTATTACCCTAACGTGACGGATAATTATCCCTTTCCCGTGTTTCGCTATCCGAGCCTGAACATCGGCTCTACCGTGCAGGGCTACCGCGCCGGTATGCCCTTTAACACCAAGCTTTTGGATAAGCTCCGCGCCCAGCCCATTGATATCATCCATTCGCACTGTCCCATCATGTCCACCTTTCTCGCCCGCACGCTGCGCGAATCCATTCACAAGCCCATCGTCCTGACCTATCACACCAAATTTGATATTGATATTCAAAACTCCATCTCCATCAAATCCATGCAGAAGACGGCCATCCGTCTGCTCGTGGCGAATGTGGCCGCGTGCGATGAGGTTTGGGTGGTCAGCCGCGGCGCGGGCGAAAACCTGCGCTCCCTGGGCTATGAAGGCGATTGTGTGCTGATGGAAAACGGCGTGGACTTTCCGAAGGGACGGGCGGACGATGCAAAAATTCGGGCGCTGAATGAAGCCCTCTCCCTTGCGCACGATGAGCCTGTGTTTCTGTTTGTGGGCAGGATGATGTGGTATAAGGGCATCAGAACAACGCTGGACGGGCTGCGAATCGCCAAGGTATTCGGCGCAAAATTCACGATGCTGTTTGTCGGCGACGGCGCGGACAAGGATGCCGTTATAGAATACGCAAAGTCTATCGGCGTGGATGATGTATGCCGTTTTCTGCCCGCCACGCATGACCGCGAACATCTGCGGACGTTGTATTCCCGCGCCGATTTGTTCCTCTTTCCGTCTGATTTCGATACAAACGGACTGGTCGTTCGAGAGGCGGCGGCCTGCGGCACGGCAAGTCTGGTGTTGGCCAACAGCTGCGCCGCGGAGGGCATCACCAACGAACGAAACGGTCTGCTGATTCAAAACGATGCCGCTGATTTAGCGCGGTGTGTTTATCAAATCACCAATGCGCCCGCTCGTGCAGGTGCGCTTGGCGAACACGCCATGAATGAAATCTATCTTTCGTGGAAGGATGCCATTTTCCGCGCCTATGAGCGCTATCAAGTCGTGCTGGATAAATACAAGCCCCTCACCGATTCGGAGCGCCCCGTGCATCGCGGTGACGATTTTTTCCGCATGATGTCCATTCTCTGCTCAAGGCCTGTTCCAAAGAAAAAGCTCAAGCGCAAGCCCGGCCAACCCCGTCATAAGGTCTATCATTTGAAGCGGAAAGATACGCAGCGTCCGAGCGAAAAGGAACGGTGAATGTAATACTTTTTCGTCCGAATCACAGACTCTTCGGGTGATTTTTTTGCTCCGGCTTTGCTTGGCTTCTCTCAGCTTTGCGGAGGCGAAGAATTAATCCGATGGTATAAAAAAGAGCGGAGCATTTGAGCCTCGCTCTTTTCGTTCATCCGTTCAATCGCCGTTCGTCACGATATTCTTTTGCTCTCAATAAATCATACAGCATGATGGCGCAGGCGACGGCGGCGTTCAGGGATTCCGCACCGCCGCGCATGGGAAGACGGACACGGCGGGAGGCTTGGCAGAGGACAGGCTCGGAAATGCCCGCGCCCTCATTGCCGATGACGAGGCAGACCCTTTCGGCATCCCGACCGCGCTCATAAAACGGCGCTCCGTCCAGCGTTCCGGCCATAATATCATAGCCCTGCATACGCAAATCGCTCAGGGTTTTCGATAAATCATTGACTGCTGCGCAGGGGACGCGGTATACGGCTCCCATCGAGGCGCGAAGCGCCTTGGGCGAATAGGGGTCGGCGCTGCCTTTTGACAAAATCAGGCCGGAAAAGCCCGCCGCATCCAGCGTCCGCAAAATCGTGCCTACGTTGCCGGGGTCCTGTACGTCGTCCAAGGCGACCAAGACCTGCCGGTCTTGAACGGTCGGAAGCGACGCAAAGGCGCAGAGCGCCGTGACGCCCTGCGGCGTTTTCGCATCGGAAAGAACGGACAGCACTGCATCGGAAACCAAATAAAGCGCAAGCTCCTGCTCTTGAGCCAGACGAAGGAGAGGCGCATAGCGCTGTTCATCGCCCTGCCGGACAATCAGCGCGTCCGCCTTTTTTTCCTTCAGCGCTTCTCCGGCCATATGCTCGCCCTCGGCCAAAAACAGACCCGCAGAAAGACGCGCAGCGCGGCTCCTGTTGAGTTCGCGCCACGCCTTGACCTGCTGATTATGCGGACTTGTCAAAATGATCGGCTCACGCATTTGCGTTCAGTCTCTCCAGCGTTCGGGGCAGGGATGCGCACAGCATGGCAAATTCCTGCTTTCCTTCGCTTAAAGCGGGAAGCGCATAGGTCAGCACGGCCTCGTCCAACGCCCCTGCAATGCCACTGTTCATCAAGTTCTGAGCGATGGCGGCGAAGCGGTGCATCATGGCATAGCGGCGGATGGACAGCGGACGTCCCTTCTTTTCAAAAAAGGCGCGGATGTTCCGGAGAAGCCGGACGGCATCTTGCGAAAGCTCCGTCTGCATCCCGGTCAGCGCATCCTTAAGCTGCATTGCCGCAACAGGCGGGCAGCTCGGCATTGCGGTCGGCAGTTCGCCGCTCGGCTTCAGGCTGACAAAGCCGCAGGACGCGGCAGACACATCCTCAAAAGCGGCTGCCAGCAGCGTCACATAGGGCGCATCCTCCTGCCTGTCTGCAACGGTGTCCAGCAGGAACGCGGGCGCATCGCCGCCGGCATATACATACACATTCTCCTTTTTCCAATCATGCCACGCGGCGGAAGCGCCGAGTGCATGGGAAAAAGCCTGCGCAGCGTCCAGTGCGTCCGCCTCCGTGGGCGCGGTCAGACCGACCGTCTGCTCATCCGCCAGGGCATAGGCAATCAGCAGGGCTGAGGCGTCCTCCTGTGTCCCTTCAAAGCCCTTGGCTTTCAGGCAGTCCGCCACGCGGGAGACAGCTGTCTGCACATCGGCATTTTCACCCTTTCGGGGCGCAAGACGAATAACATCGTCCGCCGCAGACATTTCTTCCATTTTTTCCAGCACCTTGTCACGGTCATCCAGCAGGATATCACGCTCGGCTTTTAACTTTTCCAGCGCGGCGCGGATGCGCTCCGTTTCCTTTTTAAGCGCGTCCAGCTCGGTGCGCTGCTGCGCCGTCGTTTCCTTGAGCGCCTCATCACGCGCCTCCGCCGCGTTCTTTTTCAAATTATCAAGCTGCATCAGCGTCATCAGGCGCTCGGCCTCCAAATCCTGAAGCTGGGCGTGCATGGCGGCCAAGGTCAAATCCTGCCGTCCTGCGCTGATATGCCGCGCCACGATTTCACGAGAGCCGGGCATGGACAGGAAGGCTGTCACCGTCTGCTGCTGCGTTTCCGGCGCTCTCCAGACATTATTCAGCGCTGCCTTGAATGCATCAACGGGATTAGCGATGCTTTTAAGCTCCGCTCCGTTGCTGACCTGCGCACCGGGTGCTTCATAGCGCCCGGCAAAGCGCTGGTTTTCCACCGTTTCCATCAGCATATTGTGCGGGCGCTGCTGCGCCGTTCTGCGGACAGAGGGCTGATAAAGCGGCGTTCCCGTCAGTTTTTTGCCGATTTCAACGGCCGGTGCGGGCGGCATGGAGGACGGCGCATCCAGACGGTTTATCGAAGCGGTCAGCTTTTCATCCATTTGCTGAATTTTTTCCAGCGCAGTCATCTGCTCGCCTTCTGCGGACGGCTGCTCGTTAATTTTCTGCGGCTCTTCCGGCTTCTTTTCCGTCTCGGCCACGCTCGGCCAATAAAAGAGTTTTTCGGTTTCATCGGGCAGGGTAACGGCAAACAGGCCGGGGCTGTCCGGCGCAAGCTGTCCGGCGTTTGAGGCATCTTCACCCGTTGCACGGTCTACCGGACCGTGAATATGGCCGCCCACGCGGGTATAGACAAAAGGCGTGGCCGCATCCTTGACATTGCCTTCTGCGACGACCTCGTAAAATTCGTTTGAGGGAATGGACTGGACGGCATCGGAGTAAATAATAAAGCGGTTGCTTTCGCCGCGCTCCGGCGCGTAATTTTTATTGGTGCGGATTTTATTGGCCTCCTGCGGAATGCCAAGCATATTCAGAACACACAGGCTGCCCAAGGAACGCATTCTGTCCTTAAAGGTGTGCTGCTCGTTGCGGTCAGGGACGATGCGAAGGAAACCGTTGTCAGGAAATTCGGCGATTTGCGGGGGCGTTAACGGCCCTGCCTTGCGAAGCAGCGGACGGATGCGGAAAAACGCCCGCTGAATATTGTCCTCCTCCAAATAAGCTAAAATGAGCTGGTCAGAAAAGTCCATGAAAGAATAACCCCTTTCCCCTTATAAAAAAATAATATGAATACAACACCGCATATGGGTTGGTACGATGAGCTGTGCTTTTTGTTTCAGGCATAAAGCGCAGGGATTAAAAAAGCAACGGATTGTAAAATTCCTGCATCCGGCGGTCAACACAAAGGACAGGCTCAACGGCGCCTCCGCGCTTACGGTGGTGCCTCAATAATGGCAAAAAATAAATGTTTTGCCTCTTTTTATTGTATGCATTTTATATAGAATTGTCAAGCGCTATCCGTGCTTTTTTTGACCGTTTATTACAAATAATACAATTTATTTTTGCGGTCTCTTAACAAGAGCAAAAGCAAAATGCCGCACAGTCAAAGAGACCGTGCGGCTAAGCTGATATTTTCTGCTGAAAAAGGCATCAATTCGTCGGCAGCATTATGTATGCCGTGAGAAAAAGGTCGGCGAAGCGAAGCTTCCTTTGTGCAGAAAATCGTGCGGTGATGCCTTCCTTCTTATTGAATCATCGCCTGTGTGACTTCCCAGCCAAGGTTGATTGCCTTCTGATGGCTGACCGCATACGGGCCGGTGGCCTCCGCCTCCTCCATCAAACGCGGGAAGTGCAGACAGACATGACCCTGCAAGTCGTTGCCGTCCGTATGGTCCACCGTATGGCCGTGGCTGTGGGTAGAGCCCATGTAAACGCGCCCGTCGCTGAAAATGACCCATACGGCATGCGCCGTCCAGCTGTTTTCGCCGCAGACCTGATTCATGATGGCCGTATCCGCCGCCGTCGGCGGCTCGGCATCCGCGTGCTTGCCGAAGGAGAACATATGCAGCTTGTAATGCAGCCCCGTGTCGGGGTCATAGATGGTCACATCCGGCATGGCGCGGGCACGGTCACGAATCTCGGTATACCAGTTGGCATAACGCACCTCGGACGCCTTCGGCACGGTAAATTCCGTTACATAGTTGACCGGCTTGGGCGTGCTTGTCGCCGCTGCCGAGGTGCTGGCTTTCTTGGCGGACGAGGATTTGAGCTTCGTCATCGTCTTTGAATCGATTTCGCCTGTGACCGTCAGCTTATTCTGCTGCTGGAACTGAAGCACGGCCGCATAGGTGGCAGGGCCGAATGAGCCGTCCGCCTTGCGCATATACCCCAAGTCCACCAGCCGCTGCTGCGCGGTCTTCACCTCGGTGCCGGTATCGCCCAAGCGAAGCGTTGTATCCTTGTTGACGGTCTGCTCGCTTTTATCGGTTGTTTTCGATGTGGTCGTGCCTCGCTTTTGCGCAGTGGATGCATAGACCGCGGTCAGCGTTTTCACGCCGGCCACACCGTCTACCGTCATGCCGTTGGCGCGCTGGAACATCCGCACGGCCGTGGCCGTGTTGCTGCCGTAAATGCCGTCCGCATCGCCGGAAAAATAATTCAGTTCTTTCAGACGCTTTTGCAGCAGGGTGACATCCTCGCCTGTGCTGCCGACTTTCAGCAAAGCATTGACATTCGGCGTAGCGGAGGGCGCAGGGGTCGCTGTTGCTGATGTATTTTTCGTTGGCGAAGGCGTGGCGGTTGCGTAAGGCAGGGCGGCATCGCTGAACAAAATGAGCTGCGTGTTCAGGTCGGCCTTGCCGTCTGCCGTCAGACCGTTCTTTTTCTGGAACGCCTTGACCGCCGCGATGTCGTCCGAATCATAAATACCGTCCGGCTCAATGGCATAATAGCCCAGCGCCACCAAGCGCTTCTGCACATTTTTGACGGCCACACCGCGTGTGCCGTTCTGCATGACTATGACATTGTTTGCCGTCAGCGGCGTTGCGGACGGCTCGACATAGCCGTCGGGAACGGGGGTCGGCGTGGTGGTCAGAAGGCGGATCGCCGTCAGCGTCTTGTCTCCCGCCTTGCCGTCCTGATACAGCCCCTTTGCCTTCTGAAAAGCCTTGACTGCCGCCTTGGTCGCCGCATCATATGTACCGCTGCATTCGCCGTCATAATAGCCCAAGGTGGTCAGCGCCGTCTGCAAATCGGCCACCGCATCGCCGACATCGCCCTGCTCCAGCGGGAAACCTTCGATGGCAGGAACGGTTTTGACGGACACTGTCTTGCCGGTGGCGTTCTTGGGACGGCCTTCAAACAGCAGCTTCTGCTGGGCGGCTGTCATGATGCCGGTCTGCACGAAGCCGTTCTTTTTCTGGTACGCTTTGACTGCCGTGGTCAATATTTTATTGAATGTCCCGCTGTCCGTGCCGGAATAAAATTTCAGCTCCTTCAGCGCCTGCTGAAGCGCCTTGACAGCCTTGCCCGTTGAGCCTGATTTCAGCTCGACATAGCCATCGGCATCTTCAGCCTGATATTCCGTCGGCACATCCACATAGGCCGCGACGACATAGCCCGTCTTTCCGTTGTAGCCGACCTTCAAAAACTCCCCGCTTTTAGCCAGTACGGAGATGGTTTTGTTTTTCGGAATCGTCAGCAGCCTTGCGGAACTGGTGGATGCGCTCTTGCGCAGAATGACGGCGGCGTTGGTGTCCGCTTCATAAGGATAGACAGCGGCCGCCGGTGCGGATGTCGGCGCGGCGGTGACGGAAGCTGCCTTCTGCCCTTTCGCCAAGGCGGTTTCCGCAAACAGAGCGGTCTGCGTCTTTTCACCGGCAATGCCGTCCGCATACAGCCCGTTCTTTTTTTGGAACGCGATCAGCGCGGCCTTGGTGTCTGCGTCAAACACATTATTGGTCGTACTTCCCGTATAATAGCCAAGCTGCTTCAGCCGTGTCTTCAGCGTGATAACGGCATCGCCCTTGTCGTTCAGCTTCATTTCATAGCCGTCAATGGGCGGCAGCACCTTGACATCCGTTTTCTTGCCCTTGCTGTTTTTGACCTGCTTTTCGTACAGCGCTTCCTGTGTGGCGGCATCGGCAACGCCGTTGGCAATCAGCCCGTTTTCCGTCTGAAAAGCCTTGACTGCCGTCACCAAAGCGGTGCTGTAAGTGCCGTTGGCCGTGCCCGTATAAAAGCCAAGCTCGGACAGCGCCTCCTGCAGCGTTTTCACCTTTGTGCCTGTGGAATTGACATACAGTGTTTCATAGTTTTCATCCGCTGCCAAGGACGCGGGTATCTGCGTCGGCTCGGCAGTCAGATTCGGCGCTGTTTCCGAAACGGCGCTCTTCACGACATATCCGTCCTGACCGTCATACTGGACGATATAATAGCCGCTCTGTTCGCCCGTCACATACACAGCCTCGCCCACCAGCAGGGTGCGCAGTGCCGTGCCTTGGGAGGATGCCTTCGCCCGAAGTGCGGTCTGACTGATGATATAGGCGGAAAACGGATAATCATCCGCGGCCGATGCAATTTGAACACCGGACATAAACAAAATTATCGCACACCATAAAGCCAGCATACGCTGATGAAAACGCTTCATACAAAAACAGCCTCCACAGAAGGATTCAGAATAATTTTATGACATTTCTGCATCCATGTCAAGAATCTTCTTCATAAAATTGTAATAAATAAGCAAATCAGCATCATTGCACTGCTCCATGTATCTGACAATGCGGTATCATGGCTCATGAAGCGGTGGTGCAGTTCTTTGTCATCTGTCATTTGGTACTGTCTCTGCCATGAAGCAATTAAGAAAAGCATGCACTTTCGACATGGATGCGCTCACTGCCGCCATGAAGTTAATTTTTTATGTCATACGACGTTTGGGCTGCTATTGAACAAAATCAAAACCACCGGCTAAGCCGGTGGTATGCACCATGCCTTCAAGGCAATGA
>CAVFWQ010000040.1:0-17916 GCA_963626285.1 bacterium
GTGCGATTTGCGGGATCTTCAATTAGAAGTCTCTGCCCCCTGCTTTATCGCCAATCCGCCCTACGGTGAACGGATGAGCGATAAAAAATCCTGTGAAGCGCTGTACCGTGCAATGCACGAAATGAAAAATCGTCATGCTGACAGCCGTCTGTGTGTCATCACCAGTCATGCGGGCTTTGAGCGCGCCTACGGCGGCCGCGCCGCGCAGAAGCGCCGGTTGTACAACGGACGTCTTGAATGCGAATATTTGATTTATTGATAAAACCGTAATGCTCCGTTTGACCAATCGACACCATTACATATTTTTCATTACATATTTTTATAACAGGAGTTCTTTTGATTCTGCAAGCAGAACGGTCTTGAAGGAGACCGCATCGGAATATCTTGGAAGGCAATCGAATAAGCGCATTTTTTGTCTTGAAAATTGAAAAAATGTAGTCTGAGAACATTGACGGCATCTAAAAGCAATGTTACCATACCATCGAATCGGTCAATTGACCTTCTTCCCCGCAAAGAACGCTTTCGGCATCAGTGGCAGGACAGCCGTGCGCCTTGTTGCAGGCTTGGTGTGCGTGTCCTCAGCTAAGGAGGAATGACATGAAAAAGAAAATCGGCCTCTTGGTAGCATTGGCATTGCTCATTGTGTTCTATCTGCTGGCGGTCACCATGCCGCAAACGGAGCTTCTTTCCCCCGCTTCCTATGTCTATGCGGGCGTATTTCTCTCCGTCATCGTCCTGCTGCTCACGCAGGCGCTGCCGGATTGGGTGGTCGTCATCGGTGCTTCCGCGCTCATGATTCTGACAGACAGCATTTTCAAAAAAGTCGGTCTGCAAAGCGAGTTTGTCTTTACCATGAGCGGGTTGTTCGGCGCGTTCAGCGGCTCTACGGTGTGGCTCATCATCATGGTCTTCGCGCTTTCGGCCGGCATCGGCAAGAGCGGTTTGCTGAATCGAATTGCCATCGGCATTCTGTCGCTGTTTCCGCCCACCTACACCGGCGCGGTCATTGCCATGATGTGTACGGGCACGGTGCTGAGTCCGCTGATTCCCTCAGTCAACGCCAAAGTAAATCTGCTGATTCCTTTCGCCACCTCGACAACAGAGGAAATGAAGATCAAGCCGCGCAGCAAGCAGGCGCTCGGCCTGTTCAGCGCTTGCTATCTTCCTGCCTATTTGGGCGGCAATGCCTTTATGACGGGCTCTGTATATGTGTCCGTAATGTGCGGCTTTATTGCATCCTATGCCGAATCTCTGGGCGCAGAGGGCAGTGCGTTTAACTTTACGAGCTGGCTGGTCGCCGCCTGCGTCTGGTTTGCCGTACTGCTGGCCGGTACATTTATTTATTGCGGCATCATTTGCAAGCCGAAGGAAAAGCTGGAATTTTCCAAGTCCTTCTATAAAGACAGACTGAAGGAAATGGGCGCGATGAGCCGAAATGAAAAGATTGCGGCGGTCATTTTGGTGACGGCGCTGGTGTTGTGGTCCACCTCCGGTCTGCACGGCATGGATACCGGCATGATTGGCTGGGCGGCTGTCTGCGTGATGTGCGCCACGGGGCTGATTGCACCGAGCGATTTCAATACGAAAATCCCGTGGAGTCTCGTCGTGTTCATCGGCAGTCTCTTGGGCATGGCTAATTATATGTCCTCACTTGGCTGGAGCACGACGATTGCCAAGGCTTTAAGCCCCGTTTTAGCACCGCTCGTTTCCAGCCCGTGGATTTTCGTGCCGTTTCTGTGCGTATTCACCTATGCTCTGCGTTTTATCATCATCGAGCAGAATACGGCGCTGGTCATCGTGATGGCGATTTTCGGCGGTCTGATGCATTCGGCTGGCATTAACCTTTATGTCATCATTTTTGTTGAATTCATGTCCTCCATGTGCTGGACAGTGCCGTACATGAATCCGTTCGCCATGGCGACCTTGGGTGTTGCCGGCGGCAAGTATGTCACCTTTTCCGAAATGCGCAAGGCCTCCATCCTGTATATGCTCATCAACCTGGCCGGCTGTTTGGCCAGCATTCCGCTTTGGTATGCGCTTGGCTTTCTGAAATAAAAGCAGCCGCTGACAAGTGTAAAGCAGTGCCGACCATTGACCGGTCAGGCACTGTTTTTTATTTGCTTGATAAAAGCTTACTTCTATGATAAAATATGACCGTTCGGTCGTGCGGCCGAAATAAAACGAACTGGAGCGGAGCATGGATTTTATCGACCTTCATTTTACGGGAAAAGAGACGACCCAGCAGCGGCTGATTCGGGCAACGCAGGCGCTCATCGCCATGTACGGCTATGATGCCATGACCACCCGCATGATTGCCAATGCCGCCGGCGTCACCCTTTCCGCCATCAATTTTCACTTCGGAAGCAAGGAAGATTTAACAAAAGCAGCCATCATGGATGCGGCTGAGCGTCTGCGGAAGGCATATTCAAAGGATGCGGACGAGATACGCGAATTTCTTTCTCAGAAGCCCGTAGACAAGGAGACCGCATGGAGTTATCTTGACCGCTTTTTGACAGGACGAATCAGGCAGTCGCTCGACTATCGTAAAAGCTGGATCAACATCGGGCTGGCCGAGCACGAAAGCGGGCTGCCGCAAAGTTCACGCGGCATCATGGCCGATGTGGTGATTTCCAGCAGCGAAGCTGTCCTGGCCGAGCTTATTGAGGCCGTCAGCGTGCGGCCCGACCCCTATCGTGCGATGGTGATGGCGCGTTCCATTAACGCTGCCATTATGACGGTGATGGAAAAGCCTGTTTTGCTGGGCAAGCTGGCCGAGCGGATGGGGCAGGATGTCAGTGATATGGACCGGCTGGAAATGGAGCTGCATGATTATTTTCTTCGCTCTATCGAGGCCAATGTTCAACTTCATTCATGGCAGAGCAATAAAGCAAGCCGGTAACAAATCGGTCGTTTGAACTGATTAACTTTATTCAAAGCACGATTTTCCTGCCGAAAGTCGTGTTTTTTCATATATTTTTAACAAAGTGCTCTTGACGAAACGGTAAAAATCGTGTATGATTTTCCTAGTAGGTCAAATGACCGACCTAATTGGCGATGCGGTAACGCCGAAAAAGCGTCCTTGCGTTGCCGCTGCCGAAGCATCAGGGTGCCTGCACGCCTTCTTGCCCGGTGTACCAATCAATCGGAGGAGTACGCTATGGAGAAACAATCCATCGAATTGACCGTCAACGGTCAGAAGTATGAGTTTCTGGTCGGCGAAAAATTCGGCATGATTCCGCCTTCCGAAACGCTCGTCCAGACGCTTCGCAAGCGGCTGGAGCTTACAGGCACAAAGGAAAGCTGCGATGAAGGTGCCTGCGGATGCTGCACCGTCATCATTGACGGCAAGGCCGTTGCCAGCTGCATGGTGCTGACCGTCGAATGCGACGGCTGCAATATTCTCACTATCGAAGGCTTGGAAGACCCTGTCACCCACGAGCTTGACCCCATTCAGCAAAAATTTATCAGCTGCTATTCCTTCCAGTGCGGCTACTGCACGCCCGGCATCATCATGAGCGCCAAGGCGCTGTTTATGAAGAATCCTCATCCGACAGGTGAGCAGATCCGTGAAGCGCTGGCCGGCAACTACTGCCGCTGCATCAGCCATTACACCGTGCTGGAGGCGCTTGATAAGCTGGCGGGTGTTGAATCCGACCAGTATCCGATTGTGAAGGAGGCTGAGGAAGAAGATGCGTGACAATGAGATCAGTCGGGGCAAGTTTAATTTTGACGCACCAATCGTCAACGGTCGTCCCGCCCCGTATCGTCATATCGGCAAATACCGCGTCCGTGCAGATGCCCGTGATATCGTCACCGGACGCTGCACCTTTCTTGATGACTATTCTGTTCCGCGCATGATTTATGCACAGGTGATGCGCAGCCCCTATGCGCATGCGCTAATCACTAAAATCGATGTTGAAAAAGCCCGCTCCTTCCCCGGCGTTCATGCGGTCATCACCTACAAAGATATGCCCGTCGGCTGGAGCATGGGCTGGCCTGTCCACAAGGACTTGATGGCGCAGGAGGTTTATTGCGTCGGTGACCCCGTGGCCGTCATCGCTGCGGATACGGTGGATATTGCCCGTGATGCCATGCAGCTTATCGAGGTGGAATACAAGCAGCTTCCTGCTGTCTTTGATGCCATCGAAAGCCTGAAGCCCGATGCGCCCGTGCTGTATCCCGGCAAATTCAAGAGCGGCACGAACGAGGTTGACCCCGGTGTTCCCCACTTCCAGCCCGAAGGCCCGTGGTGGCATGTCGAGGGCGGTGATGTGGAGACGGGATTTAAAGAATCCGCTTATGTCGCCGACTCGATGGTGGAATTTAACAAAATGTGTTCACCAAACGCGCCGGAGGCACCGAGCTGCATCGTTCGCTGGGAGGGCGGCAACGACTATACCATTTGGGCATCCAGTCAAAGCCCCTTCATTTTCAAACTCTATAACGGCCCGCGAATTCCCAAGAGCCAGCTTCGTGTCAAGACCTTCAATGTCGGCGGCAGTTACGGCAACAAGCAGACCATGAGCGTCACCACGCTTTGCTGCGTCATTGCCGCCATCAAGACAGGCCGCCCCGTCAAGCTGGTGCTGAACAAGCATGAGCAGTTTGCAGCCTACGAGCAGCGCCTCGGCTCGAAGATCCGTGCAAAAATCGGCATGACTGAGGACGGCATTTTCAACGCCGTGCAGGGCTGCTGGTATGTCGATACCGGCTGCTTGGGCGATGCCGTTCAGGGTCAGGTCGGTGTCGGCTTGGGCGAAGCGCAGCTCGTTATGGCGAAGTGCAAGAACTGGGATTTGGACTCTAAAGTCGTCGTCACCAACAAGGCCGCTGCCGGCATTGTCCGCGGTTACGGCGGACAGGAGCTGAACAGCTGCTTGGCGCGCAACATGGCGCACTGCATGATGCAGGCGGATAAAGACCCTGTTGAGTGCTTCAAAAAGAATTATGTCGCGCCCGGCGACAAATACTATTGGCGCGACGGCCTGATTTGGCAAAGCCGCGGCAGCAGCCATTACCCCGAAACCATGCAGATGGCCGCTGACAAATTCGGCTGGAAGGACTGCTGGAAGGGCTGGCTCAAGCCCACCCGCATCATCGGCCGCAAGGCGTACGGCGTCGGCTGCGGCGTCATCGGCAATGCTGACGTTGCGGAAGACAACACGCAGTGCATCGTCCGCATTCAGCACGATGTGAAGGGTCGTTATGCAACGCTGATTGTGCAGACGGACGTGACGGAATCCGGCATGGGTCAGCGTGCGGCGGCGGCCAAGTTTGCGGCGGAAGTCATGAATGTGCCGATAGAGCGTGTATATGTCACCGATCCGGACTCTCTGTCAAACGTTGTCAACTTTGGCCTGTGCGGTTCACGCGGCACAATCACCGTCGGTAAAGCCGTTTCCAAGGCCGCTGCGGATGCGCGGCGCAAGGTGCTTGAGATGGGCGCAGCTTACTTCCATTGCTCTCCCGAACAGCTTGAGACCAAAGACTTCCAAGTCTTCCTGCGCGACCGTCCCGAAAAGAGTATCCCGATTAAGAAGCTGGGCAACAAGGACTTGAATGTTGTCGGCTACGGCGAGCATATCGAGCAATTCGACGTGCCGAGCTGCTGCATCTTCTTCACCGAGGTAGAAGTCGATTTGGACACCGGCGCCGTCAAAGTACTTCGCTTCCTGCAGGGCACAGACATCGGTCAAATCATCGACAACCGCATGGTTCGTATGCAGCTTCAGGGCGGCGTCGGTTCTGCGTCCATGGATACGGCGACAATGGAGGAATGCATCTACGATGTGAACGGCACCGGCCGTATGCTCAACTGCAGCCAGCTTGAATACAAGTGCCGTACCTTTAACGATATGCCCAAGCACGACTGCGTGATTGAAGAAAGCCATCCCGATACCTTCATGTTCAAGGCAATCGGCATCGGCGAAATCTCCGGTGCGGCCGGTGCATCTGCCGTACTGATGGCCATTTCCAATGCAATCGGCGTGGAGGTCAATGAATATCCCGCAACACCGGCAGTTATCCTCAAGGCCATCAAAAGCAAGGAGGCCAAATAAGCCATGAAGCATTTCAAATATCAGGCTCCGGTAACCTTTGATGAAGCCGGAAAGATTTTACAGGCAAAGCATCCCGGCGAGGCTGCTGTCATGGCCGGCGGAACTGATCTGCTGGGCGTTCTGAAGGATGAACTGCTTTTGCAGTATCCCGATACCGTTGTCGCTCTGCGTGATATTCCCGATACCGCCTACATCAGGGAGGAGGACGGCTCGGTCAAAATCGGAGCAATGACCACCCTCGATACCATTGAAAATGATGAACTGCTTCAACAGGACAGCCTGAAGGCCGTTTCCAGGGCGGCCTACAGCGTGGCCAGCCCTATCATCCGCACCCGCGCCACCATCGGCGGCAACCTCTGTCAGGATGTCCGCTGCTGGTTTTACCGCTATCCCGGTCAGGTCGGCGGCACGCTTCCCTGCATGCGCAAGGGCGGCAGTGAGTGCTTCGCCATTCGCGGCGACAATCGCTATCATTCCGTATTCGGCGGCATGAAGGTCTGCGCCACGCCCTGCTCGGCAGAATGTCCTGCCGGGACGGATATTCCGAACTACATGGCGCATTACCGTGCCGGTGATATGGAAGGCGCTGCCCGCATTCTGATGCAGGCCAATCCCCTGCCCATGATGACCAGCCGTGTCTGCGCGCATACCTGCCAGACCAAGTGCAACCGCTGCTCCACGGATGAAGCCGTTGCCATTCACAGCGTAGAGCGTGTGGTGGCCGATTACATCATGGCGCATACGGATATGTTCTATAAAGCCCCCGAAAAGGAAACCGGCAAGAAGATTGCCCTGATTGGCGCCGGTCCTGCGGGTCTCTCTGCAGCTTACTACCTGCGCAATGCCGGTCACAGCGTTACGGTCTATGACGCTATGGAAGAACCCGGCGGCTGCCTCATGTATGCCATCCCGAATTTCCGTCTGCCCAAGGAATATGTCCGCGCCATCGTCAAGGCTTTGGAGGGCATGGGCATCCGCTTTGTGCAAAACACCAAGCTGGGTGAGAACCTGCAAATCAGTGAGCTGACGGAGGATAACGACAAAATCTTCATTGCAACAGGCGCCTGGAAACGCCCCATCCTCGGCTTTGACGGCGAAGAATTTACGGAATTCGGGCTCCAGTTCCTCGTTGATGTCAACCGCTGGGTCAACAAAAAAGAGCGTAATCATGTGCTTGTCGTCGGCGGCGGCAACGTGTCAATGGACGTTGCCATTACCGCCAAGCGTCTGGGCGCGAAGTCCGTCACCCTGTGCTGCTTGGAACAGCGTGCCGAAATGCCCGCCTCTGCCGAAGAGGTCGCCCGTGCGGAGGAGGAAGGCGTTGTCATTCACAACGGCTGGGGTCCTGTCTGCGCACACTACGAGCATGACGGGAAAATTAAGGGCATGACCTTAAAAGCCTGCACGAAGCTGCGTGATGAAAACGGGCGCTTCAATCCCGCCTATGATGAAACCGTCACGCTGGATGTCGATGCCGACAGCATTCTGCTGGCAACAGGTCAGCGCGTTGACCTGTCATTCTTAGACAATGAGCTGACGCTGGCCATGAATCGCGGTCTCATCACCGTTGAGCCGAAGACCCAGAAGTCCTCTGACCCGAAGGTCTATGCCGGCGGCGATGCCGTCACCGGTCCCACCACGGTTATCAAGGGCATCGCCTCCGGACGCCGCGCTGCCGAAGCCATCAACGAAGAGTTCGGCGTTAACAACCCCGAAAAAATAAAGCAGGAGGGCTTCCTGCACTATGATTCGGCGACAGCCGGAATGAAGTCCGCCAACAACGGTCACAACGTGGATGCCGTTGCCCGCAGCATCGACAAGGAGGACTCCACCTCTTTGACCTATGATGAGGGGCTTGAAGAGGCTAAGCGCTGCATGAACTGCGGCTGCTATTCCGTCAATGCCTCTGACCTTTCCCCCGTCATGGTTCTGCTCGACGCCAAGGTCAAGACATCTGCCGGACGCACGCTCTCTGCCGAGGACTTCTTCTGCACCAATCTCAAGAGCTATGCCAATCTGGAGCAGGGAGAATTGATTACGGAGATTGAAATTCCGAAGCAGGACGCCTATATCACCGGATATGAAAAGTTCCGTATGCGCTCCTCCATTGACTTTTCAATGGCTTCTCTTGCGTGGGCTTATAAACCGGACGGCGAAAAGATTTCCGATATCCGCCTTGTCTTAGGTGCTGTCGCTCCCGTTCCCGTTCGCCTCAAAAAAGTCGAAGACTTCCTGCGCGGCAAAAAGCCGACAATGGAGCTGGCGGCTCAGGCAGGCGAAATGGCAACTGAGGATGCCTTATCCATGGGACACAACGAATATAAGATTGATGAGATTCGCACCTTTGTCCGCCGTCTGATTGAATCACTGGTGAAATAATCAAATAGCCGGATGCGCCGCGAAAAGCGCATCCGGAAAATTTCGGTTCTTATTCGATAAGTAATTTATCGAAACACTTTATACAAATTAAAGGAGGGATTGCCATGTTTTCAAAGCTCTGCTCAGCGCAGGAAGCAGCCGCGTTGGTCAAAGACCATGATTTTCTGGTTTGCGGCGGCAACATGAACAGCTGTCTTGCGGAGGAAATCTGCATTGCCTTGGAGGAACGCTTTAAAGCAGACGGCCACCCGCAGGATTTGACCATCATGTCCGGCTCCGGCGTGGGCGATATGGGGCCTGTCGGCGGTGTGGAACGCGGCTTTGAGCATTTTGCTCATGAGGGCATAATCAAGCGTGTCATCGTCGGGCATAACGGCTCTAACCACACCATCATGCAGATGCAGCAGGACTTAAAAGTTGAAAGCTATAATTTCCCGCAGGGTGTTATTGAGCATATGTTCCGCAGTCGTGCCAAGGGCTTGGATATTGAATTGAGCCGCGTCGGTATCGGCACATTCGTTGACCCCCGTCTGGAAGGCGGAAAGTGCAACGACATCACCAAGGAGGAGCTTGTTGAGGTCGTCACCATCGACGGGACGGAATATCTCGCTTACAAAACACCGAAGATTGATGTGGCGCTCATCCGCGGCACGACAGCCGATGAGGACGGCAACCTCACCTGTGAAGATGAAGCCGTGCTGACCAACATTCAGGCAATTGCAATGGCAACAAAGGCCAGCGGCGGCATCGTGCTTTGCCAGGTCAAGAGCATCGTCCGCAAGGGCGCGCTTCCCGCCAAGGATGTCATTGTTCCCGGCGTGTTTATTGATAAGCTCATCGTGGCGCAGAATCCCGAAAAGAATCATCGCATGACGATGGGTGAGTATTATAACCCAGCCTATACGGGAAAATACAAATACCCCATTTCCGCCTCCGCTGCCCTCCCATTGAGCGTTAAAAAGACGATTGCACGCCGTGCCGCGCTGGAATTAAAGCTGCATGTCCCCGTCAACACCGGCCTTGGCTATCCGGAAGGGATTGCCGCCGTTGCCGGTGAAGAGGGCATTGCGGATGACCTGATGCTGACCGTGGAAACCGGCGCATTCGGCGGCGTTCCCGCTGCCCGTACTTCTTTCGGTGCAACTGCCAACGCGCAGGCGATTGTGGACAGTCCTACGATTTTTGACCTGTATGACGGCGGTTTCCTGTATGCGACCTTTGTCGGTCTGGCCGAATGTGACCCGAACGGCTCTGTCAACGTCAGCCGCTTCATGGATAAGAGCGGGCGCGAACGTCGTCCCGGCGCGGGCGGCTTCATCAACCTGACACAGGGTGCGAAAAATGTCATCTTCTGCGGCACGATGACCGCCGGAGGCTACAAGGCTGAAATTCGCGACGGCAAGGTGGTTATCTTACAGGAGGGCGCTGAGAAGAAATTCCTGAAGGCCATCAATCAGGTCACCTTCTCCGGCCCGCATGCGATGGATATCCATCAAAATGTGCTGTATATCACCGACCGCTGCGTGTTCAAGCTGACGAAGGATGGTCTGATGCTGACTGAAATCGCCCCCGGCATTGATTTGCAGACGCAGATTCTTGATATGATGGACTTTGCGCCCATTGTCTCCAAGGATTTGAAGGTGATGGATTCGGCGCTGTTCGGCGAAAAGAGCATCGGCTTGCGCGCTTTGCTTGAAAATAAGGAATAAATACGCATCTTATTTAACACACGGTGTCTCCCGCGCGGCCTGTCAAAAAAGCGCGGGAGATGCCGATGGGAAGGTGGTATCCCATGCAGGAGCTATGGTCAGATATGCTTTTGCGTACCCCATATGTTTTTCAGGAAAAAACGGCGGTCGGGCTGTTTCGTCTGGCAGCGGCGCAGTATCCTGATAAGCTCGCCCTTTCCGCAGTCGATATGCAGCTCACCTATACGCAGCTTGAAAGCATGAGCAACCGCTTGGCACGTTTTTTTGTGCTTCAGGGTGCGCAGGAAGGCGATGTTATCGCCATTAAAACAGGTCGTAGCGCGGCGACTGTCGTTGCGATTTTAGCCGCATGGAAGGCTGGATGCGCCTATGTCTTTTTGGAAAGCGCCTGCCCTGCCAGCCAAAATTCCTTCTGCATGGAGCAATGCCATGTACGTCTTCAGGCAACGGCTGAAATGCTCCAAGAGGCACAAAAAACGCTGGACGACAGCTATTTTGAAGAATGCGGACATCCGGAAAGGCCGGCGGTCGTGGTGTACACCTCCGGTTCAACCGGAAACCCCAAGGGCGTACGCATCAGCCAGAAAAATATGGTGGCGGCAGCAGCCAACTTCGGGAACATCAGCTTTCGAAGCGATGATGTCTACTGCTGCTTTGCCAGCATGATGTTCATCGCCTCGGTCTATGATATCGTCATCAGTCTGTCTTTGGGCATGACGCTGCACCTGATTCCCAAAGAGATCCGCAAGGATATTCACGCCATTGCCGCATACTACCGCGAAAAGAGCATCACTGTGACCTTTCTTCCGCCGCATATGGCCTGCAAATACATGACCTGCGATGCCGGCAGCCCGCTCCGTATCCTGCTGGTCGGCAGTGAGCCTGCCCATAATCTGACACGCAAGCCCTATCGGATTATCAATGTCTACGCCTCCACCGAGGCCTGCGGCATCATCAGCCATGCGGATATCACAGACGAACGTTCCGGTTACTCCATCGGCGCTGTCGTTCCCGGCTTAAAATACTATATTGTAGATGAGAACGGGCAGCGGGCAGAGCCGGGCAAATGCGGGGAACTGTGGATTTCCGGTCCGCAGGTCTGTCATGGCTACATTGATTTACCGGAAAAAAACAAAAAGTGCTTTGCCAAAAATCTCTTTGACCGTCAGCCCGGTTATGAATATGTCTTCAAAACAGGCGATTTGGTCACGGAGCAGCCGGACGGAACGCTGCTTTACTGCGGTCGTCAGGATAATTTGGTTAAGATTCGCGGCTACCGCGTAGAACTGGGCGGTATTGAAAAGCATATGCTGAGCTATCCCGGCATCACGGAAGTCTGCTGCACTGCCTTTACGGACAGCGGCGGGACACGAATCCTGATGGGGTATTATACCTCGGAGGTTCCCATTGACCATGCGGCGCTTCGGGCATATTTGGCGCAGCGTCTCCCCTATTACATGATTCCGCTGGGGCTGATTCGTCTGGATTATCTGCCGCATACGGCGACGGGAAAAATCGCCCGCAAGCTGCTGACTCCCCCTGCGGAGCTGGACGACAGGGCAACTCTTGCAAAAAAATATTTCTAAGGCAGCATCGCACAAATGAGGCAGCGCGATAAATAGTGGATTTTGTGTCAGATACGATTGCAAAAATCGAAGGTTTACCGGATGTAAATCGAGATTTTTGCAAGAAGCAGATGGCGCAAAAGGCACATTTTTACGAGTCGTTGACTTGTGCGGTGATGCTCTAAAGGAACGGAGCCTCTGTTATGCCGAATTTTAACTTTGGAACAGCCTACAATACCAGCGGGCAAACCATGCAGCGTCCTGAGGACGCTTTACTGGAAATGATTCTCCGTGCGCTCGTTTTCGGAGGATATCAGGCAGTCTCCGCGTCAGCTCTTCGCAAGCTCGGCGCGGATGAAATGCTGGTTTCATCCATGCGCACGAAGGAGAAACTCTGCAAATGGGCGCTTGATGAGGCAGCCGAACGCATTCGTCTGGCCTATGCGGATGTAACGGAGCAGGCAATCGACTATTTGCAAAGCACAGAGCAAACACCGGATGAGGGCATTAAGCAGCTTGAGCGAATGCTCTATCGCCATATTCATCTCTGCCTGCATCCGAAAAACCGCATTTATGTGCTGACCGCCGTCAATGAAGCACAGCTGCCTCCCGCTCTTTCAGATATATTGCCTAAAACACTTCAAAGCGTTTTCTGTGATGTTCTGGAAAAGCTGATTCTTTCCGTCGCACAGGTCAAAAAACAAAAGGAAGCCGCTTTGCTCGCTTCCTCCGTGTTCGCCTCTGTTCAGTTTTATGCCGTTCAGCCTGAGCTTGCCAAAAAAATGTTCATCGCGCAGACGCGCCATGAGCCGAATTATGCAGAAATCGAGGATATGCTCAACAATATGCTGCTGCGTTCCATCGTCGCCAATACTGCCGTTAACAAGGCATTTTAGGAGGCTTACCCATGACCTATACGGATGAAATGATGGAAAAAATCCGCTCCCAAGCCTATGAAGAAGGTTATGAAGCAGCGCTGGACAAGCTGCGGCTGGCTATCCGCCTTGCCAAAATGGGCGAACCGGACTGTACCATCGTCCATCAAACAGAGCTGCCGCCCTACATCATTCACGCGATGCTGGGAAAAGATTAATCCCCGCTGATGGCCTGAACAGGGCAGACGCGAACGCACGACTCACAGCCCGCGCAAAGTTTCGGAAGGCGAAGAAAAGCAGGATGAAAGCCGCTCTCGTTTCGTTTTTCCGATTCCAGCGAAATACAGCCATGCGGACATGCCTTGACACATATACCGCAGCCGATGCAGCGGGACGAATCCAAAAAGACGAGTTTTTTCATTCCCGCTCCCTCTCGGATCTAAAGACGGCGTAATCCGCGGCGCGGGTGTCGGCATAGCTGGAAAGGGCGTTCTTCAGGCAGAGAACAGCCAGAACAGCCTGATAAAACAGCTTATCGTCCATCTGCACTTTGAGTGCCTCGGCTATTTCGGCAGGGCCTATCAAATCAAGCGCCATCACCGCCTTGTCCTCAGAAAGCGAACAGACCGCCGCTGCACAGGCGCAGAGCGCTTCATCGGCGTTTTCTCCTGCCTGATAGCCAATCGCCGTCACGATGTCGCGGTGTGTGTCAAAAGCGATTTTCAGCAGCTTTCCCCCGTTCGGCGCTGTCAGCTCGCCCAAAGCACGCGGTTTTTCCGAAAATGTTCGCCATTGCGCGTCCTGCGCCCATGCGGAAATGTTTTCTGCAACAGAAGGCATAAGTCTCCTCCTTAACCTCCAGCAAATCGGTCATCTGACCTAATCTCATTATAGCGGGCATCGGCAAAATGTCAAGCCCGTACAAAGGAAGCAGTCATGAACTATCCGTCCTTCACGCATATCGATGTTCAAGAGCATTTTATCAGAAAGGCCATTCCGTGGAGTGAAACCTGCTTTGGCTGCAATGAGGCGCTGCCGGGCGGTTTGGGTGTCCGCGCCTATGAAACAGAGGATGACTGCGTTGTGGGGCTGTGTACGCCGCGTCAGGAACATATCGGTTTTCCCGGCATCACGCACGGCGGCATTCTGTCAGTATATTTTGATGAGGTGCTTTGGCATGCTACCCGTGTCCATCATCCCGATACCGTCGCCATGACCGTGGAAATGGCCGTGCATTACCTTCATCCCGTGCATCCAGGCGACGCCCTGCGGGTGGTAGCGCTGCCGGAACAAGTTGAAGGACGTCATATCTTTGTTGATGGCTACATTCTCCTTCCTGACAACAGCCTGGCCTGCACAGCGCGCTGCCACTATGTTATCGTTAAGCGTGAAAACGCCTTAAACGAGGATGAATTAAAGCGCATCAAGCACTTTGAGCCTGTCGAAATGAAGAGCATTGTCTTTTAAGAAAGGGTGATTTCATCATGAGCAAGCCGAACATCGAATGCATTACGCTGATTGACAACAACGAGCAGGAATACGAATTTGTCGTTCTCAATCGACTTTCCGTGAACGGAAAGAATTATTTAGCCTTGGCTGCGGCAAATGACAAATCCAAAACAAAGCCCGGCGAGGACTTTGTGCCGGATGATGATATCACCGTCATTTATGAATATACGCAGAACGGCTCGGTCGGCTACGGCGCCGTAACGGATGCCGATGAACTGTATGCCGTCGCCAAGGAGTTTGAAAAATTGTACGACCATTTGAAAGATATTCCGGAATAAGCGAGGAAGGACAGCCACATGGAGTGTATGAAGAGCATCTACCACCTCCTGATTGAACGGCTTCGGAAGCAGCGGTTCGCGGCGATGCTCACTTATTACAAAAGGGACGGCAGTATTGAAAAAAAGTTGGCGGATGCTGCCGACCCGCTCGGAAATGCCGCGTGTCAGGAAAATCGGACACTGCTTCAATCCGCGCCAGATGGGAGCATTTGCCTCTGTGAGCCGTTTGAGCGTCCGCAAAGATTGATTATCTTGGGTGACGGAGAAGCACCCCGACATCTTGCGCAGAGCGCTTCGGAGCGTGGCTTCTCCGTAATTGTTGTCGATGAAACGCCTCATTTGAATGTATCGGGGGCGCAGACGCTCTGTGACGCACTGCCTGCCGCGCTCCGCTGCCTGCATATCACGGACGAGGACAGCATTATTCTGGCCTCAAAACGCTTCACGGACATATCAGCCTGCATTGAGCAGCTTTGGGAAGAACCCCAAACCGCGTTTTTAGGACTTTTTGACCCATCGACCGAAAAAAACTGGCTTTCCCGTTTGGAGGATGAAGGCACGGCAGAAGCCGACTGGCTTGACCGTATGACCGTAGTCTCTCTTTCAGAAAGCGCTGAAGCGGCAGCGCAATCCATGCTTCGGGCTTTGGAAACGCCGCGCTTGAGCGAAAGCATGTCGGTTATCGAATTGCTCGGACGTTTGTCGACAGACAAAATTGAGCAGCGCCGCGTCATGCTGACCATTGCGCAGTCAGCGAAGACGGAGCTGACAGGACGAAAGCTGCTGCTCTTTGAGGACGGAACAACGGTCGGCCAGCTCGGCAGTGAATGGCAGGACGAAGCCGTTCGGCAAGCGAAACAGTTTCTTCAAAGGGACGGATGGGCGTGTATCAGTCCCGACGCGCAGACACAAATGTTCGTTGAATCGCTTTGACCAAGGAGGCATGAAAAATGGCGGCATCCTATGACAGCAAACAGCTCGCAACGCTCGGAGAAAAGATTTCCTGCAAAAAAGGAACAACTTTGCTGGAGGCCGGTATCTCTCCCAATGCCTGCTACTATGTGCTTCGCGGGTACATTATCAACTGTGAAATTGATGAGAAGGGCTATACCCGCTGCTGGGGCATTCACGGCCAGGGCAGCATGATCCTGTGCGAGGAGCTGTTCCATGAGCAGCCGCTTTCTACGGACATGATGGCTGTCACGGACTGTGAGCTGATCAGGATTGAGCGGAAGGTGCTGCTTCAGGCCATCCGCACGGATGAAGCCCTGCATTTGTTTGTGATGAAAACGCTCTCCCGTCATTATTTGGATGCCGTTGAAGAGCTGCGGCGCATCAGGACTCAGACGATGGATAAGCGGCTGTGCAGCCTTCTGATTACGATGGCCGAGCCGTATGCCCGCAATGAAGATTGTGAAGCAGTTATCGGTGAAGCCTTCAGCCAGCAGACCCTTGCCACGATGCTGAACGCTAATCGAATCACCATTACGCGCACCATGCAGAAGCTGCGGGATGCCGGTATGCTTTTGCCCTGCCGGAGCAGGCACTATAAAATCAGCAGCATCAACAGCCTCCGTGCGTATATTGAACAATAATAAAGGATGGTCAAAAGCATGGAATCGGTCGTTATTTTAGGCGCGGGGCAAATGGGACAGGCAGCAGGAAATCTGCTGAATCAAAACCATATCCGGCTGATTGCCATTGGCGACAACGACCCACGGAAACGGCAGCCAAACGCAAAAATTCCTATTTTTTCGGTTGAAGAAGCGCTTTTATTAAAGCCTGACCGTGTGCTTATCTGCGTGCTGGACGATGAGCGCGCAGGCCAGCTTTTACGGCAAGTACAGGGCTGCGGTTATCAAGGGCGCGTGATGCTGCTCAACGATGTTTATACGCTGTTTGATGTGCGCGGCGCTACCCTTTGCCGTTTTGCCGAGCGTATGGATGCGCTTTCCGTACCGGGCAGCATTGCAGAGCTTGGGACCTATAAGGGCGATTTTGCATGGCAGCTCAATGCGCGTTTTCCTGAAAAAAAGCTCTACTTGTTCGATACCTTTGAAGGCTTCGACGGGCGCGATATCACTGCGGAAAGAGCAAAAAGCAACGCAAAGGCCAGCATCGGCGACTTTGGCGACACAAGCATTCATGATGTTCTGTCCCGAATGCCTCATTCGGAAAATATCATCATTCGCTGCGGCTTTTTCCCCGACACCGCCAAGGGCTTGGAGAACGAGCAGTATGCGCTTGTCAGCCTTGATGTTGATCTGTATGCGCCGACGCTTGCGGGACTTACCTATTTTTATCCCCGTATGAGCAGCGGCGGGACCATCATCCTGCATGACTACAACAGTTTCCGCTTTGACGGTGTCCGCCGCGCCGTAGCGGACTATGAAAAGGAGCGGGGCGTTCTTTCCCTGCTTCCACTAAGCGATTTGCACGGAACGGCAATTATTATCAAGCCGTAAACAGCACAGCTACTTTGTTATTCCGCCGTGAAAACAGCATTCGTACACCTTTTCGTCGCTCCGATAAATTTCTTCATGACCCTGAAACCAGCGGAAATCGCCAATTACATTGCATTTATAAATATATTCGCCTGACTGATAATATTCAGGCCCTCTGTACGGCATGACCCTGTCTGCTTTGCGGAGGGCTTCTTTAAGAAAATTTCCGCTAAAATGCTGGCATAGAACCCGTCCCATATAGTTCATTGCATACCGGGACTTTCTGTTGTACCAGATAGCTTCTTCGCCCGCAAACTGTTCTCCGCCGACATAAGTATCATGATATGTATACAGGCCATTGCTGTACGAAAAATCGTGCGAATCGTATCGTGTTGATGCCGTTTCATTCATAAAAGCCGCATAAGTGTTTTTATTTGCTTCAAGCCGAAACTCTATCAGTTTATCGATATCAGGGTTAAAATCAGCAGTCAAATCAACCATGCATTCCTGCTCCTTGACCAAATAATGAGGGTGTTATTTATCCCAATGAGATTATCAGCACGACTCTGAATACAGTGCGTGATTTCTATGGCGGCAACTGGGCAGGTGTCATGGACATCGATACAGATACCCGCATATGGAGACCACTCTTCTGGTCATACGCCGATGAGGTTGAGGACAGGCTGGTGGAACGAATAAACGATTTGGAGGATGCCGAACCGATACCGCGCTGGATTGATTCTATCCACGATGCAGCTCCGATTGTCCTTACGGACATAAACGAGATCAAAGAAACAAATTCTGCCGAATATGAGATGTATCAACGACTGGATGTTGATGCGCTCATGGCGTCTCCCTTCTCGCCAAATCCAACAGGCTTTCTCGTAGTGCGAAATCCCACCAGATATCTGAAGCATCCGTCAGCGTTGTTTATCTTTGCCTATGTCCTCCATCGCGCTTTGGCGCAGCAATACTCATTGGAGCGTGAGGAAGTAATTGAAGAAATGAATCCGATAGAGCAGCCGTATGATGTTTATATCAGTTTCTTCGGCGAGCTTCAGATCCAAACTGCCGGTGGCACACTGACGGAGCAGACCA